>NZ_JBLBUB010000032.1:0-57271 GCF_047289955.1 Microbulbifer jejuensis | reverse complement strand
AACTGTGAATGGCGCAGCGAACCATCGCCGCCATTAAAATAGATACCCTTGCTGGCACAATGCACTTCGGCGTATGCGATACTCGCCGTGGCCCCGGCAACAATTTCGATACCCGACCAGTCCTGCCGCTTGGTATTGATACCATCGCAAGCCGCTGTAGCGGATATGAATTTGACCGGATCGGCTGCCATCCCAGCCACCTGCAAGTGACCAGACACCGTCAGCTTGCGGTTTCCATCCGCAACAATGTTCACGCCCGGCTGAATCCACAGTGTGGTGTTCACGGCCACATTCAGGTTACCTGTCAGGGTATAAGGCGAACCATCCCCCTTTGTCCACACCAGCGTACCGGGGATCTCCCCCGCCCATTCTCGTGTAAGGGTATTGGTATAGGTAGTGGTGACACTATTGGAGGGGGGGCTTTGGCTGTTTTCCGTTTCAGAAAGCGCATAAATCACATTGGCGCCATCCTCCAACGGCACCCAGGCAGAGAAAACACCGCTGGCATCGACAGGGATCGTCCTGGTTACCCTGCCATTCACAAAAAAACTGACAACGGATCCCGGCTCTGCCGTGCCTGTCAAGGTAATCGGATTCTCTTCGGTATCGGCAACGGGTGCATCCAGTACCGGCGCAGAGTGATTGGCAGCAAGCGCCAGCTGCCCTCCTGCAACGTTTCTACCAGCGCTGAGCACATATTCAACGCTCAGCATTTCTGAAGCATTGCTCGTATCACTGTTGTGCATCGCACGAATCTGGTTTTCACCGGAGGTCAGGGCAATCACCAGTGCAAAGTCTCCTGTTGCATTGCTTGTGGTTTGGGTGACAAGCGAACCATTGATCTCGATAGCAACTGTGGCATTGGGCTGTTCCGCAAGCCCCGCAATATACAGCTGGGGGGTATAGACCCTTTCCGATACCGGATACAGCAGTACCTCCGCACGGCTGCTAAGCGGCAGTAACGCGAGGAGTCCCCAAAGCAACACGGGTAGGCAGGTGCTGAGGTACGAGCCCAAAACCCCAGCGTGAAAGTTCCGTTTAACCATTTTTACTCTACCCTGTAGCATGTCTTAAACCCTGTGATTCCGCCCTTTAACAATCAATCAGGACAGTTGAGCTTCCCAAAACCACTCCGATGAATTGCAGTGTTGGAGCGAATTTCCCCGGCAAACACACAGCCTCCAGTCAAGAGCGCCTGTGATCAAAATCGGGCTTTTTACCAGGCACTGCCTTTCTGGTTGAGTGTGAACAGCCCCCTGAACCTGGCCACACCAATAACCAGCAATGTGGCGAACATCGACACCAGGAAATACAACATTAATGACATCTGCGATTCCGTCCCAATGGCTGTAGCGTGCAGAAACACCAGTGGAAACACGATGATCCAGAGGTAGTGCCCAATCCGCCATCTCCCCCTGCCCGATGCCAGTTTCCACCCGGCAAAGAAGCCGACACACAACACCCCAAACGCGATCAATCCCAAACTCACCGATTGATTAAAATAGCCCTGGGTGAAATTCGGCAAAAACAGCCCCCAGGCGGGCTTGCCTGCCCGTACTGACGCTGCTGCAAAGAAAAGTGCGACGTGCAGAAAGGCGAGGGAGAAGGTCACAATGCCAAGTAACCGATGAGACCTGCTACTCCACGCTGCCCTGTAGGCCGGGCCGGCCAGCCGCTTGGTCAGTGCCAGCAAACACTGAAGCCAAAATACACAGATCGCCATCAATCCGGCCAGCTTGGAAAAAATATATAATTTCTGCCCCGGCGGTGAGTAACCAACAAAATAGTCCGCCGGATTGCCCACTGAGGTCCACCATGCAAACAGAGGGATTGCCATGGCGACGATGGCGATAAGTGCCAGGAAAATGCTTGTGACTGTGCTTTTCATTTGGCCCTGATCCCGAGCATACCCACTTTTCAAAAACGCGCTAAGTACCAAAACCGGAGCACTGGCCTTGGGAGATACAACGATCAAACTGCCGTAAAGCCTGTTCCTGGCTCAACGCCCGGGAACCCACTGTGGGCAGGCCCTGTGCAACCCAGCCTTTAATCCCATAGGGCTTTAAAATCACAGAGCGCTGAATGCCCGCCTGGGCCAGCGCTTTTGCCATTTCAAATCCCCTAAAATCCTTGACACAGTAACTGACAACATAATCCGCCGCCTGCAGCTGTGCTATGGCCTGATCATCAAGCTCGCGCAGGGGGATGTTGAGCGCATGTGGGATATGGGCCTCTGCAAATTCCGCAGCCTCCCGCACATCCACAAAGACAACGTTTTTCCCCCGCTGCATTTCACCGAGAAGCTCAGCAATCGGCATTTCTCGCACGGCAGCCGCGGCGGATACCAGGGTGGACTGGGCGTCTCTATCACAGGTCACCGTTAAGCCCCCCTGCTGTATCGGGGCCCCCGCGGCCTGACTCTGCGCCAAGGCAGAAGAGACTCGGTCAAAAAACGTGAGATAACACTCCGCAGGCACACGATCTCTGCCATATCGTTTCTGCAGGTCCCTGAATGCGGATTCCACAACCTGAGCTTCCCGGGTTTTATCCGCCCCCCAGAAATTGACTTCAATATCATGCACAATACCCACCAAATCCTGGACAACCGGGTTACCTATCCCGTAGGTATCCCGAGTTACCTCAAAAGCCGTACGATGCTCTATTCGGCGAAGTTCAGAGACGGGCGTATCAAATGCAATGCCGGCAGGTAAGCTTGCGCCCTGCTCTACAACCACCAAAGACCCATTGGTGTCCACATGCCGCGTAAGCAGCCAGGCCGTGGCCCACTTGTCGGGCCCCAGCCCGTATTCGGTGACAAAACGCTGGGGGTTATTTCGCTCCGACGGGGTACAGGCTGTTAAACACAGAAAAAACAGAGCTACAGATACACGAGAGATGCTAGCCAACTACAAACTCCTTTTGTGTTCTGGCAATTACCTATCGTAAAAAAGACGGTGATAGCGTTTCTATCACAGTCATTGAACTACAGCAATGCAAACGAGAAGTTTTTGAGACCTTGATCTTTACAGATTGTTGAAAATATCGAATAGTTCGAGAATATTTTATTAGACAATCTATAAAAAAAGAATTTTTGGTACAGCCAAATTTATTCAACTACACCATTTAGTCATCTCTTTTTTTAATCCACCCTACCGGGATAATTTAATTGCATTGTTCATACACGACGGGGCGAGATTAATCTGCAGGGTGATTTCTGAAACCGGTAGACGACAACCCAAAGCACAGTGACATCAGTTGTGACTGCCAGAGGCACGTAGTTTCCATCCTCGTTTGGCGGGATAATAAACTAAAAAAGTAAGTTTGATGCTGTATTTTCCTGAATGCTTATGTCAGTTTTCACTACATATAACAGAGCAATGCCAGGCGGACAATATGAAGCCGGTAATGACCAATGAAGCACCCTGCTCAGAACGAACAAGGTGCATTTTTTACCAAATACACTTCGATGAAACTTGTAAAGTAACCTACTGACTTACAACCGGAAGATCAATTTGCTATTTTCTGGCAACGGCTAATTACTGGCACAACTCGCGGTGGGAACGCCTACGATATCGAAGGCATTAACAACCACTGCCGCGTCATAGCCAAGGTCATTGGCTGCAAATAAAACACCACAGGCACCTTCAATAAAACTGGAATCTGTATTCCAGTACATCTGATTGGCTAACACAAAGAGATCAAAAGCATGCCGGGTATCCCAGCCACTGCTGTTCGCCATCAGGTAAAAAGCCCGATTAAACACCCCAGAACTGCCATGGGGGTCAAAGCCCTCCTGGTAATCGGAGGCATGGCCAATGGAGTAATCATCTAAGGTAGGATCTTGAAAATACCGTATTGCGTCTCTTCCCCAATATTCATTTCTGGTAATTTCTTGACCAACAAGCCAGTCATTACTGCCGTGCAGATAAAACTCGGCAGCTTCACCAGCGATATCTGAAAAAGATTCATTAATACCCCCCGGCTGATTCCAGATGCTTAGATGCGAGTTCTGTTCAGTGAATCCGTGCGCAACTTCATGGGCAATCACATCAAGGCTAACCAGCGGGTAGGTAACGAAGGCCCCGTCGCCAAAGTTCATCTGGGTACCATCCCAGTTAGCACCGACATAATCCTCACCATAATGCACCTGTAATCGCATTTTATGTGTCAGAGGGGCAATACCGTACCAATCAGTATACATATTGGATATGACATTCCCAAAAAAATGGGCATCATTTAATGGCGAGTAAGCGCCGTTAATCGCTTTGTAGGTATTATTCGGACAGGTAAACTGAAAAACCGTACCCCCCTCCCGCTTGTGCTCCATATTGACAGTTTCAACATTGGTGGTATCCATCCTGCAGTCATTGTCCACCTGGAGAGACGGAAAGTCGATGCCATAGAGATACTGTCCTGTTTTCTCATTCCCGCCTGGCCCAGTAGCCTCCAGATGGTTTATGCCTTCCCAGTGCTCTAAAACTTCACCACTAAGTGCGTCAATAAAGTAGAATGGTCGTGATATTTGATCGCCATACTCAACCCAGTTGACCAGATAAGAGAGACGCGCCCTGTTAAGATAGTCAATGTAAATATAGAGCTCCTGGCTCTGGTTCCGGGACAGCAGTTTGAGTGCTGAAACCGGGAGTGCGTTTGAAAGGGGATTTTGTTGCATACGCAGGTTAGTGGATCGAGTCATCGCCCGTTCCAGCGCTTGCTCTGGCTTGATCTCAGGCTGTACCTTGGGCAGCTCAAGATGTAATCCGGTTACGATATCACCGTACAGTTGCGCACCTGAGCCCTCTCCTGAACGAGTAACTGTTTGCCCCCAAATCGGGATTCCCCAATGGGTTTGCCGCAGCCGGGTAATGCGTTTGCCATTGGGAAGAACCCGCGAGCGCACAATATCAAATGTCATATCAGAAGCTATTCTTGCTGAGTCTTGCGCTTTGAGTATTTCCGGAGTTACCGGAACTCGACCTGCGGCTTGAGCGCCAGTGGCGATAATCAGGATACAAATAGCACCTAGTAACTGCATTCTCATTGTTTTATTCCTTATCCACAGATATCTGGCTGATCTTTTCAGGCGACAGGTAAAGACTCGATAATTGGAGAATATATTGTTAATCAACTCTGGTTTTGATTTCCAACACAAATAGCACGTCACACATCTGCACTTGCCAGACAATACAAACCAATCCAAAACCGAGACATTACATTTAAATATTCTTTATTGTATAGAATCAGGAAATATCTAGAACTTTAATTGGTATGAATTATCATTACCACCTATTTGAAGCACCCTTCCTTTTTTCAGCCTATTTTCAACGAATAGTCTGATTTCCTCTAGAGCTTGCCAACTAATAGCTATTCAGCAATGAAACTGTAAAATTGGGGTAAAGGGATCTTCCAGAATACAACATCAACCCGCCCCAAAAATTGGGGCGGAACAGAGGCTCAACCGTCAATATTAAATCTTATTTGATATTCCCCGGTAAAGACATTTTGCACCAGAACTTCAGAGCTGCACCGTGATGAGGGTTCAGCACCAATTGAAAATGTGTAGGCGGCTCCAAGCGTAATAACCGACCAGTTGAACCTGCAGGATTGATAGGTCAAAACACCCGCGTCAGCCAGACCATTTGAGATAGAGGTATGGAAAGTGGTACTATTCGCAAGTGCAGGACTTGGAAACAATGGGGTAACAATACCAGTGGTATTGGTTCCATCAATCAATGTTTTATCCGATGAGGTATTATTTTTCAGCTCGATACTTGTCAACAAAGTACCAGCCAGAGCCAACAACGGGTTGACAACCAAAAATACGACCGCTGTTATTACCAAACATTTACGCTTAACTGCCATCATAAATTCCCTTTTAAAAAAAGAAAACACACCATAGCAGGTACCTTCCAGAAAAATCCTTAAAGAACAATTCCTGCGTGATATTTTGCGTCAATTAATTTGTGATTTGTGACACAATTCCAACAAGTCATTTGGGATAAATCCGACTCGTTTTGTATTCAAACAAACATCCTTTCAGGACACCACTAAAAGCAAGACAATCAAAATTGTAAAATACTTTTCCCAAGTTTGTTTCACAGCATTGTCAATTTTTTCGTCCGATAGTTTGATAGCTAAATACGTATGAATCCCTGGTCCAGACAGAACATATCAGTTCAGTTATTCTACACAGCTTAGGAAAAGAATATGATCAACATTCAAGTTGATCCTTTCTCTTTTGATTCAAAAGCTGTCAAAGTTTACTCAGGTCGCACAGGCCCATCCAAATAAGCTCACAACCTATCGGCAAATCAAGGGTAGGCGAGGATACCAGCAATCATACGGTCTGATTTGGCCACAATTCGCCATATTAGCCAAAGTTGAGATGATGGTAAATAAGGCAGAGAATTATGGAAAAAGATGAAGAATTATAGTAGGAAAGGTGCCAAAGTGAATACGGATAACACCTAGCAAGTTGGTGAAACCCGCAGTGCCCCCAAAAACTCACCGACTGAGAGTTTGGATAGCATCTTAAAATGTACAAAATCGGAAAGGAGCTACTCTGATGAATGAAAAAGGTCAGAAAAAATTATTTTTACTGAATAATCCAGACGTTATTTTCAAGTTCTTCATTCATTTCACGCCAACAGTATACAGGTTAATTGGTATAAACAGCCTCAACATGGGCTTCCTATACCCCTTACAAGTATCTAAAAACACTTTATTTGAAAATTTCAATATAAGCAGCCCGATTACAAACAGAAGCATCATCGTAACTAAATATAGAGACTAGCTTTCCTGTACTTAATGC
Organism: Microbulbifer jejuensis; assembly: GCF_047289955.1. Lineage (NCBI taxonomy): Bacteria > Pseudomonadati > Pseudomonadota > Gammaproteobacteria > Cellvibrionales > Microbulbiferaceae > Microbulbifer > Microbulbifer jejuensis. The sequence goes on along the minus strand of NZ_JBLBUB010000032.1, from coordinate 50,460 downwards.
CATTAAAGCCGCACTATAAGCCCGATTATGAATACCTTCATTATTTCCTGCGTTACCCGCCAAAGAGAGCGGAAAAGTAATTGTCTCTCCACTACATAGACCACTACCATTAGTCGTCTTTACAGTAAAAGACTTGGCATTTGCTCCAGTATTGGCCACAGATATTATTTCCACACCATTGGCAATATAACCTGATGATGCCAATACTTCCATTGAGAATAAAGTACAAACCAGTAGTAGTTTTCTTTTCATCATGTAATTACTTTTGAAATAGGGCTTCAGTTTATTGTATATAAACAACCGAAATGAATTTAGTAGGATGCGATGATAAGTCATTACTTCCCAGTATTATATGTAAAAATACAATTGCACGAAAGTCAAGTGTTTTTATCTATCGGTGGTTAGATAAAGAGCCCGTTCAACTTGTGGTCCTATTTTTGTCATACCCCGCCATCACCACTTCCCGATCATATTCACAAACACCCCCTGGCTGTCGTAATCCAGCTGGGTGAGGTCATCGGAGAAGTCGGTAAAGTTATAGCCAACCCCCAGTTTCAATTGCTCCCCCAGGTGCCGGTACAAACCGACGAGGGCACCGCTTCGGCTGTCCTGGGCATCGGGCAGGTCCAACAGGCGCCCTTCGATCAGCAGATCCCAGCGGTTCACGAAGTGCCAGTCGGCGCGCAGCACATACAGGCTGGCACGGCTGTCGAAGAACTCCGGGTCCTGCCTGTCGAGACTGAGCTGGCCGAGGCGGTAGGCGTACTTGCCCCCCAGGGTCCAGCGGCGGGTGAGGTCGTAGCTGGCGTCCACGGAGAAAATATGGCTTTTCTGGATAAACTCCGCGGAGGTGTTCTGCACCGTGACCTGGTCCCGGGTCGGCACATTGTAGAAGTAGGTGTACTTCAGCAGGGTGTTGAGGCGGTCGTGATGCACCGGGCGGTAGGCGTAGCCCATCACCGCTTCGGTAAACCTGCCATCGTAGAACTCCCCCCGGGAACTGCGGCTGTCGGAGTAATTGAGTTTTCCCACTAGGCGCCAGTCGGGATTGAACTGATAGCTGAGGGTGTTTTTCAGCAGCCAGGTGTCCCGCTGGGATTCCGTCACGGTGGTTTCATCCAGTGCGGTTTCCATGGCGTCGGTGCGGTACTCCACTGCGGCGGCGAGGCGGACTGTCTCCAGGCTGTAGCCCATGTTGAAGCCCAGTGCGTTGCGCTGGGTTTTGGCACCGGTGCGCGGATCTTCCAGGGTGCCCGCCTCCAGGGTGGTGCCGTAGGTCCAGCGGTCGCTGGGGGCCAGGTCCACCCCCAGGGCATGGGTCAGGCCGGTGGATACATCGCCGTGGCTGTAGCGCTCCTCGCCGTAAATGCTGAGGCTGTCGGAGTAGCGGCTGCGAAAGCCGGTGCTCATATTGCCCTTGCGCGCCCGCACACCGGTATCACTGCGCTCGTTATCCAGGGTGTAATTCAGGTAGAGACTGGTTCTGTCACTGACCAGAAAATCGGACCCCAGGCGCGCCGCCATGCCGGTATCGCCGCCGGATACCTCGCTGTCCAGGGCCAGGCGTTCGCTGACCCGGTAGGCGCCACCGATACCGACGCGATTGTTGTCCTCGCGGCTGCCGGTTACTTCCAGGGTGTTTTGCACAAAGCCGAAAGCGCTCCAGTCTGTTCCGGAATCGTAGCGCGCCTCCACCGCCATATCGGTACGCTCCCCCTGGGTCTGGGTGGCGGGAACCGCGGTGGAGAAGTCCTCGCGGCGGTCCCTGCGCACCCCGGAGCTCAGGCGCCAGCGGTCGTTGAGGCGGTAGCCCAGGGCCAGGTCCAGGGCTCGGGTTTGCAACCCGAACTCCTCTTCCCTGCTGTCGGCCTTGAGGCCCATATCAAAGCGCTCGCCCAGGGGCAGATTGACACCGGCCCCGTATTGCAGTGTGTCGCCCTGTACAAACTGGCCGGGGCCGGAGAAGCCGGCTTGGCGCTCCTGGTGATAGAAGTTGGCGGAACCGGGCAGGCTTTCGAACAGGTCGCCCAGTTGCAGGCTGCCCTCCAGTTTGGTCGCGCCCGCACTGGCTTCGGGATCGAAGGTCTGCCCGTTGTCAAAGCTGAAACCACCGTCCAGGGAACTGGTACTGTCCAGGTTGCCCCCTGTGCTGTCCGCCACTTCGACTTTCAGCCAGCTGCCGGCGCTTTTGCGCAGGGTGAGATCGAATCCCTGCAGGACACTCTCGTTGCCCTCTTCGTCCTGCCGGGTGCCACTGATACCCAGCTTGACGCTGTCCCCCAACCAGTAGTGGGCGCGGCCACCAAAGGCCAGGGTATCGATTTCCTCGAAACCGGGGGTGTATTCGTAGCGGGCCACCAGGTACTGGGGGTTGCCGTTGTAGGAGCCGTCCTGGATCAGCAGGTTGTCGTTGGCGAGGGCGGACAGGGGCTTGTTCAGCAGCACCCGCCCCTGGAGGTAGTCGATATCGTAATCGATCACCGGGGAGAGGTTTTTCACCCCCAGCACCAGGTCGGAATCCTTGTCCCGCACTTCGATACGCAGCCGCTCGGAGCTGCTCAGAATATCCTGGTGGCGGAGAAAATACAGGGAACCGCCGGTGCCGCGATATTCGTCGCGGCCGGCGACGGTACCGGGCTCGGCGCCAAAGGCATCCACCTGCAGGCGCTTTTCCCCAAAGCTGGTCACACCATCGCTTTCAAAGTGACCGTTGGCACCGTAGAGGGCGCGGTCGATCTGTGCCAGTTCGTTATCGGCATAGGTGGCCTTGAAATTGCCCCAGAGGCCATAGTCATCGTACCTGGACAGTTTCAGATAAAATTTGCCGGAGGTGGGCGCGTCCTCCACCACGGTGGCATCGTCGCCGAAGGTGGGGTAGTAGAGATCGCTGTCCAGGCGGCGAAACAGCGCATCGGGGGATTTTTCCATAAAGTTTGAAAACAGGTCGTCCACCGGCCCCTCTTCGGTATCGGCACTGGCGGCGAGACGCCAGCCTTCGCCGAAACCGCCGCTGGTGTAAAACGCCAGGCGCCCGTCATAGCTGACGGCATTGTCATAGTGGGTTTCATCGCCGGTGACCAGTGCCGCCGGGCCATTGGTTTTGTCATAGCCGATGGTGAGGTCGGCAATCCCCACGGTAAACCAGTCGCTGCGGGCAAATTCCAGATCGCGCAAGAACAGTTCGCCATTGCCGCCCCCATCCAGGACCGCCACTTCCACCGTGTGGGTACCCGGCGCGAATATCTGTTCGGCAACAAACTCCCCCCGGGGATTGACCGGTACCGGGTTGCCCGCCAGCCAGACACTGTGGCCCGGTGGCACCTGGGCGCCGTTGACCAGCACGCTGTTGCCGTCCAAGGGGATATTGCGCCGGGCGAGGCGGTTTTCGCCGTAGCCCACCAGCAGTTCCCGACCCACATCCACCGCTTCTGCGAGGGCTTCGATGGTGTCCACCAGCCACAGTGTCTGTGCGTCGGTTTCGTCGTAGCGGCCCTGTTGGTCGTATACCCGCAGCAGGTAGTGCAGTTTTTTCAGCGGCGCCTGAAAAGCGCTGAACTCCGCCTGCCAGGCCCCGCGTCCATTGCTGTCCAGGGGCACCACGGCGACAGGGGTATCGCGGGGGGACTGGTCCGCCTCGAACAGGCGCACTTCGGCCCGCTCGATAAAGGACGGATAGTTGGTATAGCTGCGGAACTGGACCCGGTTATCCGCCATTTCGGTATCCGGATTGTCCGCGTAGCGGATGCTGTTGGGCCAGGCGGTGACATTGAGGCGCGGCTGCATGGTCTTGTTGTCGAAACGGAACTGGATATTGGCATGGTCCAGGGCCACGTCGGTACAGCGCTGCAGGTCGGCGGAGTTTTTGTAGGGGTCATATTCCGGGCTGCCATCCACGGTGATGCGCATCAGGTTGAGGGCATAGGGATTGTTGGCCAGGGCCTCGCGGTTGATGCGCTCTATTGCCAGGCGGTCGCTGTCGGCCAGCACGGCCAGCTCATCGTAGAGCACCTGTACTTCCACCCGCGCGTCGTCCAGTTGCACAAAACCGTCGCGCACCACATCGTCGGACTGCACATAGCCGCGCCCTTCGAATTCTACCTGGGCGTCGTCGAGCCCGAGCTGCTCCTGTACCTGCGCCATGGCGCGGCGGGCGCGGGCGCGGGACAGGCCGACATCATCGCCATACACCATGGCCTCGCGACGCTCCATGCGCTGGTTGTCGCTGTAACCGATAAAGCTCAGGCGCACATTGGCTTTGCTGGCCACCTCGGCCATGACACTGCGCATCCGCTGCAACTGGGTTGCGGTAATCTCCGGGTCGCCATCGCGAAAGCGGATAGGTGGCAGTGGCCCGGAGGGGGATTCGTGGGCGATGGTGATGGTTTCCGCGGCCGCCGCTTCGGGGCAGGCCTGCACACCGTCGGTCTGAATCTCCAGGGGGTCGTCGTACCAGAATTCCACTGCCACACGGCGATTGAGGGCGCGCCCCTTGGGGGTGTCGTTGGCGGCGATGGGCTGGCTGGCGCCCTTGCCGCTGTAGGTGACGGCACTATCGGGCAATCCCAGGCTGTCGCGCACCGCCAGAGCCACCCGGCGGGCCTCCGCCAGGGATAGCGCCGCGGCGTCCCGGTAGCGCTGCGCAGGACCCTCCGGCAGTGGAGCCCCGTCCGTATGGCCGACAAAGTGCATCACCAGGTTGTGCTTGTCCGCCAGGTTGGCGCGCACCTCGCGCAGGCGGCGCACAAAGCTGTCGGGCAGGTCCAACTGCCCCGGCGCCAGGCGCAGGGGAGTCAGCAGGTTTTTCAAGCGCGCGCGCTGCTCGCTGCCGGCGGTGTAACTGAGCCTGCACACGGTTTCCTGGCGGCAAACCTGGACGCGGTTCAATGCCAGCGCCTGGGCGCGGGCGCGTTCGGCCATGGCTTCCTCATCCAGGGCGTCATAGGTGGCCAGCACCTGGACGCGGCGGTTCAGTTGCCGCCCCGCGGTGGTGATGTTATCGGCGACCGGCTCCCCATCACCGCGGCCCTCAACCGCAATCCTCTGCCCGGGCAGTGCCAGGGCGCGCTGGAAATAGTCCGCCACAAAGCGGGCCCGGGCCAGGGTCAATGCCTCCTTGCTCTGGTATTGTGCCACCAGTGCCGGATCCAGGGGGTCGGCGTCCGTGTGGCCGATAAAGTGCAGCTTGAAGTTGGGCTGTGGACCCAGCTCGCGCAGTTTTTCCCGCAGTGATGCCACGGCACCGTCGGCAAGCCTATCCTCAACCCCGGTAAAGGTCAGCGGCTGGATAAAGTCCTCCACCACGACGGGGTCGGCGGCGGCAATAAAGCTGGTGGCATCCTGCAGCCACTGGTGCTCGGGGGCCCGCAGCAACATGCCTTCGGTGTTGCTGCCGATGGGTTTTTCCTCGAATGCGGCCTCTGGCTCCTCCACCTCCGGCGCCAGGCCGGGAATTTTCTGCCACAACTGCCACCAGCTGGACTCCTCCGGCTGGGATTGCGCGTCCGCGGCGCGGCCCTGAGCCGGCAGGGACAGGGCCAGGGCGAGGGCGACAACACTGGCGAGACAGTGGTGTGGACCCGTGCGGGCGCAGGCTTTGAAGCTACTGAACACCCCGGACCTGGCGGTTTTATTGCCTATTGCAGAGGACATCACTGCAACCCCCCCTTACCGGGCGGCGCACCGCGCCGCCAGAAGACTTCAGTTTCAATCGTCAGTTCGTAATCCCCATGCGCGCGCGCCCAGGCAGCGGCGATCTCCGCCTTGATGGCCTGCAAACGCGCTTCCACCAGGTCCGGGGCCTCATTTTCCGCCAGGTAGGACAGGCGCAATACGGAGGGCGCCTCGCTGAGTTTTTCCAGCAGCAGGTCGATACGGGACCGCCACTGGGGGCGCAAGTCGGTGCTGTCCGGCTCGAACACCGCCTCGGCCATATCCAGGCGCACCACCCGGTGCAGGCTGGCACCGAAGTTAAACTTCACCATCTTGCCCCGGGTGGCCCGCATCACCCGCGGGTTTTCCGTGGTGAGGCGATAGCCGCTGGGCAGGCTGCGGTCGTCGAGCTTGAGCACGAAATTGGAACCGCGGTCGGCATTGGGCACCACCGCGCAGGTGATGTGGAAGCGCCCGTGGGCATCGGCGGTGGCATTGAGGCCGGTGGCGCTCACCACCCGCGCGCCGGCCAGGCCACCCTCGCCGGCATCCTGGTAGCCGTTCCTGTTTTTATCGTCGAATACCTTGCCGATCACGTCGGTGCAGTCGAAGGTGGGGTCCGGCACCACGCGCACCGTGGCGGAGGCCTCGCCGGAGGCAAGCTGCCCGGAGAGCTGGTTGAACAGGCGCGCGCGGTTGATATATTTGCCTTCCCCCACACCGGAGCCCACCACCAGCAGCAGTTTCAGTTCGCGGGTCTGCTCGGCCTCCACGCGCAGGTCCGGCCAGATCAGCTGCAGGCCGTTCATCACCGGCTCCACCGGCTCCACCGGCTCGCCGTCCAGGCGCGCCGAGCCGGCCACATACTTGAAGCCGGCGGGGAAGAAATCCACCAGCTGCAGGTCGGTGAGCGGTATCGACAGGGTGTTGCCGAAGGTAATGGTGTAGGGCACCAGCTGGCTGCGGGTCACGTTCAGCAGTGCGGCGGTTTTGGTAATGGAGAGCGCGCCCTCCAGCTGGGGGTCCATGGGAATATGGTTGTTGAACAACTGGCTCTCCCCCGGAATCCGGTCGTCGTCCAGGGCCAGGCGCAGGTAGTAATCGGTGGCCGCATCGCGGGCCGCCACATCCAGCGGCGGAAGCTGGGCGGACAGCTGCACCTCGCAATGATCCGTGGTGCCCGGTATCCGGTCGGCGCTGCTGCCGAGGCAGGCGCCCACGTCGAAACCGGCGGTTTTGCCATGGGTCTGCGCGGGGATGATCAGGGATTCGCCACCCACATAGTTGTCATCGGCCATGTTCACCCGAATCAGGTAATCCGTCCGCGCCGGACAGGCGGCATCGCTGAAGTTGATGTCGAATTTGTAGTAGCCGCCCGCGCGGGTCACCTGGCCCTGCTGCCTGTCGTCGTCGAAACAGCGATCCGGCAGCGCCTGACCGGAACTGGCGCGCAGCAGGGTCAGGGTGGCGCCGGCGATGGGCTGGCGCAGCACCGAGTTGTAGATCACACCATTGGGGGTGATGGGCAGGTTGAGGTTTTGCGGATTGGCGCCGGACCCGGCCACTATATCCCCAATGCGCTGCGGGCCATTGGTGAAGTTGGAACTGGTATTGCCCAGGGAGGCGGTGTTCTCCCCGGCATCCGGGGCCCGGTAGCGTATCTCATAGCCGGGACCGGCGGCGCCGTTGGGCGCCAGCCCGCGAAACTGGAAATAACCGCTGTCATCGCTCTGCACCGTCTCCAGCAGGGCGTCATTGAAATAGAGATCCACACTCCAGTTCAACAGCAGACGCTCGTCCGCATCCGCTCGACTATTGAAATTCACGTCGTGCCACAGATAGCCGGCCAGATTGGCGATACCCGGGGTGCCGCCCACATCGATGGCGACACTGGCCCGGTTGCTGGAGGCGGGATTGTTCCACTGTACCTCGGCGGTGTTGAGCACCCGGTAGCCGATGACCAGGCTGTCCGAGAGCCTGGCCTGAAAGCGCAGGCTGGCACTTTGGCCCGGGGGAAGGTCGCCGTAAACCGCGGCGTAATCCGCACTGATCACCGTGCCGCTCACACTGATGCCGTCAACCCGGCCGTTGAGCGTGGCGGAATTTACAACGTAACTGAGAACGCCGTCGCCGGCAGTGGCCAGGTCGTCGCTGATGCGCACCCGGGTCGCCGGCACGGCACCGATATTGGCAATGGTCACCCGATATTCCAGTATCGCGCCGGCCTCGGCGGCACCGCCGCCCACCACCGTCACTTCCTTGACGATGGACAGCAGCTGCGCATCGCCCACCACCACCTGGGTGGGCTGGGCGCCATTGGCGGGGTTGCCGTCCGCATCGGTGAGGGTCAAAGGCGGTTCCGCTGCAGTGACACTGCCCTGGTTGCTGATCACGGTACCGGTGGCGGTGCCGCTATCGACCGTCACCTCGAAGGTCACTGTGGCGCTGCGGGCGGCAGTGATCACGCCGCCGTCCGCCGCTGGCAGTGGCGGCGTCAGGTCGGCGGAGGAAACCGGCAGCCCGGATTCCAGCGGTGCGCCGCCGCTGTCGGCCACGGCGATACCGTTGAGGCGGGTACTGCCGGCCACATAAGTGGTATTGGCGGGCACCTGGTCCCTGAGTGTCACCCGGGTGGCATCGACGCCGCCGGTATTGCGAATGGCAATGGTGTAGCGGAGCACGTCGCCGGGGTCCACTATCCCGGGGGACAGGTTGTCCACGGCAATGGCCACGGTCTTGTGGGCGACCAGCAATGGCACATCGCCCACAATATCGATGGTGGGGTCATTGGGCACACTGGTGTCGGGGTCGTCGGAGGGCACTTCCGCGAAGGGACCGCTGCCCGCGCCTTCGCCATTCAAAAAACCCTGGTTGGAGATAATGGTGCCGTCGCTGACGTCGTTGATGGTGACATCAAAGGTAATCACCGCCGCCGTCGCGCCACTGGCCGCGGCGAGGATAAGGCCGGCTGCCTCGCCGGCGGTGTTGATCTGCAGGCCGGCGACGAGGGGCGAAGCGCCCCCAACATCCGCAAGCGCTGTGCCGTTCATAGTGGTGGAGCCGGCGACATAGGTGGTGTTGGCGGGCACCTGGTCACGCAGCAGCGCATCGACACTGTTTTCGTTGCCGGTATTTTCCACCCGCAAGGTGTAGCGCAGGGTATCCCCCACCATCAGCAGGTCCGAGTCGCCGGTTAAGTCCGCCGAGGTTTTGTGCACCAGCAGCAGCGGCCCCGACTCGATCACCACCCGGGTGGGGTCTTCATCCCCGGCCAGGTCGGGGTCGTCGACGCCGTTGATATTGGGGTCGTCACTGTCCCGCAGCAACTGGCCGGGCAGCTGCACCTGGGCCTGGTTGAGCACCTGGGTGCCACTGTCGATCACATCTGCCAGGGTTACCTGGTAGACCAGTTGGAGGCTGTCACCGGCGCTGCCCGCCGCCGCCAGGTCCAGGCTGTTCACCTGCAGCAGACCGCTGCCATGGGTACCACCGGTGGCACTGGTGCCGCTGCTGTCAGCGCCCGCCGGCACCGAGATCAGTTGCAGTGAACCCGAACGGAACAGGGGCAGGCTGTTGAGGCGGCCGAGGTCGTCGGTGATTGCAATACCGCTGACCGCGGCCCCGCTGAGGTTGGCGAGGGTGAGTGTATAGCGCAAAACCTCCGCGGGGCTGGCCAGGTTGGCTGGATTGTCCCCACGGGTAATATTTTCCACCGTTTTATAGAAGGTCACCCTGGGCACCGAGGCGCTGACCGTAAAGGCATCCTCATGGTCGAGGACGCCGGGGGTGCCATCGGTGGGTGCCGGGCGCGTGTACTGGCGCACTTCCGGCATGGTGCTGTCCCAGCTGTGCCAGCCTGTCACACCGGCTATGTTGGTCAGGGTATCGCCGTCGCGGGTATCCGCATCCAGATAGGCGTCGTAGCTCAGCAGCAGGTGGTGATCCGCGGCCAGCATCGCCGCTGCCCCCCGGGTGGTCAGGCTGAGGGTGCAGCTGGCCGGGTCGAAGGCGACATCAAAATCGGTGCCCTCGGCCAGTGTGGCAATCCCATTGCCCGCGCCGTCGGTAATCTGCGCGGCAAAGTTATCCGGCGGGGTCGCGCACATGCCGCCGGGACTGTTGTCCGGCAGCCTGTCGGACACGCGCATATCCCAGGCGGGACCTGTGCCGATATTGTGCAGGTCCAGGGTAAAGCGGCCCGGCAGGCCCGACTGCACGCTGGCGGGCCCGCTTTTGGTGAGGGTAATCGCGGTGGGCTCCACCACCCTCATGGCCGGGGTGGTGTTTCCGGCACCGGTGCCCTGCCCCGCGGCCGGGTTGTCATTGTGGTAGTTGTAGCGGTAACTGGCACTATTGGTGAAGGTGAGGCCGTCCAGATTGGGCGGATTGCTGTCCCGCAGGCGCAGGGTCACATCCATCACCACCTGCTGCCCCGCCGGCACATCGATACCGTCGCCGGTATCGGCAATTACCAGTGCTGTGGCCGATCCGGTGTTTTGCGGCGTAAACGGGTTGCCGCCGGATACCCTTGCGGCGCCGACAAATTCCAGTTCCGCGGCAGAGGCGCCCAGGTCCATCAGTAGGCTGACATCGTGCAGGGCGGTGGGCTGCGGAGTTTCCGGAATGGTGATGCGGTAATTGAACGGTTCGCCGATAGCCGCGCTGGACTGGGTGTTGGCAATCGACAGCGGCGCCGCATTGGGGGTATTGAACTGCACACTGACCGGCGCGGTGGGGCCATAGTCCTCGCGCATGGCCTGGCTCACCGCAGTGGCGCCCAAAGACGGCAGGTTGTCGTCGTCCAGGGAGTAATAGACCTCCACGAAAGCGGCGTTTTGCAGATTGAGGCCCGCGCCCAGGTTGGCATCCGCCTGTACCCGATACACCATCTGCAGCGCCTGGCCCGGTTGAATGGCGTAGCCGGTGCCGGCGGAGAAATCCCACACCGCCGCGCCGGTGGCGCTGTCGAAACCGGGGGCGAGCAGCGGGGCCGCGGCGCCATTGACCAGAATGGACTGCACATTAATACCGCCCTGGCGCAGGCCGGCGGGGATACTATCCCGGAACACCGGATCATAGGCCGGCGCCGAGCCGTTGTTGGTCAGGGTAACGGTGTAATCGATGCTGTCCCCCACGGCGAGGGTACTGCCGTCCGCGGGGCTGGAGCTGATGCCCACCACCAGTTCCGGCTGGCGCAGATCCAGGCTGTCACTGTCGACGCGGGTCTCAGTGCCGGTCGCGGTGTCGAAGCTGAACTGCACCCGATTGGTCAGGGGGGTACTGTCGGCGGGCCAGGGATGCACATCCCGGTTCAGCACCCGCGCCCGGTAGCGCAGTACAAACACATCGTTGGCGGCATTGTTGTCACCGCTGTTGCGCAGGTCCGGGATGGACCAGCGCAGGGTGGTGGGCCCGGTGGCGGGGTCGCCGCTCTGGACGGGCTCGGCGATATCCCCGTGCACAAAAGGCGCTGTGGCGGCGAAGGGGGCTGTGGTCACGCCGTTGACGGCGAGTGTGCCCTCGAACACCATGCCCCGGGGCAGAGTATCTACAATGGCCGCCCCGGGGGCGCTGCCTTCCGGCAGCGACAGGCGCAACTCATAGTCCACCAGGTCGCCTACACGCAACTGGGCATCGCCGCTGCCGTAGCTGTCATCGATACGGGTTTTGCTCAATGCACTGTTATTGGCGGCGGTGAGCTGTGCGGCAATATTTTCCAGCACATAGTCGTTCAGGCCGCCGACACCGTCGGCGCCGTCGCGCTCATAGGGGCTGCTGTTGTCTTCATTCAGGCTGGTCCACTCGATACGGCTCGCAGCGGACAGGGAAGCTGAGGCGAGTACGTTGTCCAGTACCACCACGTCGAACACCAGCTGGCTGCTGCCGCCGGCGGCGATATCCAGGTCGCTGTTGCTGCGGTTCCACGCCAGTGACTGCGCCGCGGCGACACCATCCCCGCTGAGGATGGGATCGGCCTGGGGGGCACCACCAAAGGCGGCACTGCCCGGCACAAAGGCGAGACCCAGGGCCAGCTGTTGGCGGATGGAAAGGTCGTAGGCATCGGCATTCTGTGGATCGCTGGCGGCGGCGATATCGAGGGTAAAGCGCAGAATATCGCCCGCATCCGGGTCGCTGCCGGGACTGGTCCGGTTGGCAACAGTTGCCGTTGCGGACAACTCCGGTTCCACAATGGTGAGAGTGGGCGCAGTGCCACTGCCGCCGGCCTGTGGCGCTCCCCCTCTGCTGACGGCATAGGTATAGGCGACCCGGTTGTCGACACTGTAGCCCGCCTGGGCGGTGGCATTGTTGGCGACCCGGGCGCGCAGTTCGAACACAGCCACTGTGCCGGCGGGAATCAGTTCCAGGCCCAGGGCGATATTGTTGCCGCTGCTGTTATCCGTAAAGGCAAGGCCGTTGATCTCCCGCAGCTGCACCAGTTCCAGGGCGGGGTCGAGGGCATCGGTTATGTCCACATCGTAAATGGCCGCCGTGGTGGCACTGCCGGGCACCTGGATGCGGTACACCACCTCCTCCCCCACTGCGGCGGTAGCGGCAGTCTGCAAGGTTTTCTGCGGCGCGGTAACCGTAGTGGCCACAGTGCCCATGGGGTAAGGCGTACCGAGGGGAACCGGTGCATACCGCTCGCCAGTGTTAGCCGGCAGTGACCAGAATTCGTCGACGGCAAAGGTGTTTATCCAGTTTTCGCCGCCGCCGATATCGGTGTAAAAACCGATCTCGTAATCAATATCCAGGCAGAGCCCCGGTGCGATGGGCGCCTGGAAGCTGAACCCCATAGCGTCGCCGCGACTGGCCGGCGGGGTATAGGTGTAGTCGCTGCCCTGGGTCAGCAATGTGCCGCCGGCAGTGACCTGCAGATTGGCGATGGAACCTTGGTCCATCTGGGTGGCCAGGTCGTCGGTGAGGGACAGGTTGTAGGCCGGCGCCAACCCGGAGTTGCAGGCGTGCAGGGTAAACCGCATCAGGTCGTTGGCCGGGTCCACATTCAGGTGGGAGTTGGGCCAGGTGGCATCGGTTTTGGTCAGGCCGTCGATCAGCGGCTGTAATACCGTGATAGTGGCGCTGTCCTGAAGACTGGCGGCGGCGCCGGTGTAATTGAGTACGGCGGTATTGGTCAAAGTCGCGCTGGGCGCGGCGATACCGGCTCCCGCCACCACTTCGGCGGTGTACTCGATCACAAAGGGATTGCTGTTGCCAAAATCGCTGCGGATATCCCCCAGGTTCCAACTAACGGTACCGGTGGCTCCCGCGGTGGGAAGCGCGATGGCGGAATAGGTAAAACCATTCAGGTTGGCATCAAAGGGGGCGCTGGTATCGCCATTGACACTGACAATGGCATCGAACGCCAGCCCCGCCGGCAGCGCATCGCTCACGGTGACCGCCGGCGTGGTGCCCGGCTGCAGGTTGAGGGTCAGTCGATAGGTAACCCTGTCGCCGATCCGCAGGGTCCCCACCGGGGAAGCGGTATCCGTGTCCGCGATAACGGTTTTGGCAATACTGGTATTGTCCACCGTATCGATACTGGCCTCCGCCGGACCCACACAGTAATCATCCGGTGCGGCAATGGCCGGGCAGCCGGCGCCGTCACGCTCGTAGGCCAGATCGTTGATGTGGCTGTTGTCCAGGGAGGTCCAGTCCAGCAGTACACTGTTGCTGATGGGGGAGCCGAATACCCCCGCCACCTGGGTGCGGTAGGTGACCACCAGCGTCTGGCCCAGGGGCAGGTCCAGGCTGTTGTCGCCATTGCCCCGGCCCCACACCAGGGGCCCGGTGGGGGCCCCCGCCGGCGTCGCCACAAAGCCGGCAACGGCGGTGCCGTCAATACTTGCCGTGGGGGTAAAGCCGCTGTCATAACGCAGCTCTGGGGGCAGCGTATCCACCAGGTTGAGATCGAATGCGGTGGCGCTGGAGCCGGCGTCGTGGGTGACGGTAATCACATATTCCAGCACATCGCCGCCCACCGGTAGATTGCCCGGGTTGGTGGCGTTGCGCACGGTTTTACTGACTGCGAGCTGCGGCTCCACCACCGTAACTGGGGGCGTATCGTCATTGCGGCTTTCCGTCGCCCCGGATTCGCCGTTGCGGTAACTCAGCGCGGCGCCGTTCTGGCGGCTGTCGCCGCTATTGGTGGCCAGGTCATTGTCGACGCGGGCAAAATAGGTGATGCGGATCAGCGGCTGCAGTGCGTTGCCGGCGGTATCATTTTCACTGGCGGTATCGACAGTGCCAACGTTCCAGGTGGCATTGCCGGCGGTGTTATCTGCGGGGAAGCTGTTGAATGCTGCCTCGGCGGGCGCGCTGCCATTGATGCTCTCGATACCCACAAACGCATAGGTGATGTCGTAGTCGGCATTGTGACTGAGCACATAGCCTTCCGGGCTGCCCAGCTGGTCGGCAATGACCAGGTCCCGGCTGACGCCCTCCGGCAGACGGATTTCCAATTGGAACTGTTTGTGCGCACCGATGGTGGGAATGACAGTGGGTTCGAGGTCGGATTTGACCAGTTGCAGGGGCAGCACTTGGGTCTGGGCCCCGGCGGCGGTTTCATAATCGTTGATGGCATCGCCGGCGTTGGGCAATACACCGATGCGCATACCGTCGCCCGCCCCATCGGGGCCAATGTGATTGCTGCTGTTTAAAGCCACATCCGCGCCCGGCAGGGACTGCCAGCGGGCCTGGAGGGTGTTGTCCAGAATCTCGTGGGGCTCTACGCCCTGCCCGACGCGGACATCGAAGGTAAAGGATCTGCTCTCGCCGGTGGCGATGGTGTAATCCCCATGGCCGCGGTTCCAGCTGAAAATCGGGGCATTGGCCCCGAGGGTCGTGACATCCACATTCTGGGGCGGGTCGGCGCCGCCGATATTACCCGCATAAATCAGCTTGGAACCGGTGAGATCGTCCAGCACCTGCAGGTGATAGGCGGCCGCGGTGCCGGTATTTTCCGCTGTTACGGTGACGGTCAGGATGTCATCCGCGTCGCTGTCGGCGACCGCAAAAGCCTTGCTCAAGCGGATCTGCGGCTCCTGCACCCTGATCTCGTGGGCATCGAAAGGCACCACCACGGTTGATCCCGCCTCGTCCACATAACGCAACTGGGCAGTGGTATAGCTGCCGCCATTGCGCAGCAGGTCGCCGTCATTGGTATTGCTGCTGTTGTCGATGCGGGCGATAAATTCCACCGGGAAATCAAACAGGCTGCCAGTCACCATGGTGACTTCCTGATCGCCAAAGTCCCACGCCACATAGTCGGTGCTACCGGTATTGGTACAGGTCGCGCTCACAGTGCCACCGGGTATAAATCCCGCCGCGTCATAGGGGGGCGCATCGAGATTGACCGTCTGCCCCTCGATACAGCGCATGCCCGCCGGCAGCTCATCGCGAATAACGAAATTGCGCAATTTGGCCGCGGGTATTTTCGCGGTGAGCCGGTAGCGGACTTCCTCACCCACCACGGCGGTATCACGGTTGGTGCCACTGGCAGCGCCGTTGGAAAACGCCAACGCCTGTTTCGGCTCCGCCTGCACGGGGATAATCTGCATTTGCGCGTCCGCATCCGCGGACCGGTAGTGGCGCGCGCGCCCGGCGGCGGGGATGCCGTCACCGACACCATCGTTATCCCCGTCACTGTCGATCTGCGGCGCGCTCTGGTTGCCGAAATCCCCCTGCAGGCTGTCGTAGCGGGCGAAGAAGCTGTTGTTAAATGTCTGCAATGGCGCTACGGAAAAATGGGGTTTCACCCGGTAGTAGAGGGTCACCGAGTCGCCGGGGTTGATGCGCTCCAGGGCGGAGGAGTGCTCATAGGTGAAGGTGACAGTGGCCGGGGTGCCGCCATCGCTGCAGTGGGTGGCGATGGCATAATCATTCGCGCCGGCGGTGATGCCCACCAGGCCGTCATCGCCAGCGGCAGTTTCCGCAGCGCCGTCGCCGTCATTGTCCAGGCCGTCGCTATCCAGCGGCTGCACACACATCTGCCCGCTGGCATCCAGGGTGTCGGTCACCACCAGATCGTAGGCCGGTGCGCGGTTGACGCCACTGTCGGCGGCGCGATTGGTCAGGGTCAGGCGGAAGATATAGGTCTGGTCCCGGTGGCCCTCGTTGGTGAAGTCGACAAAAGTGCTGCAGCTGACCCCTGCGCCATAGAGGTTTTCGTTACAGACTTTTTTATCCACCTCGATGCGGGGCTCGGTAACAGTCACGAACTCCGACCACTCGCTGATATCCGGAAAGCCAGGCACTGTGGTGGGCACGCCGTCGATATTGGTCAGGATGCCGCTGGTGTTGTAATTGTCCACCACCAGGGTTTCGCTATCGAACACCGCGGTGAACCGGGCCCGCCCATAATCGGTGCTGGGGTTGGCGTGCTGGTTGGGGTCGCTGTTCTCCCTGTCCACCGGATCATTCAACAGTCGGGTGGTCATATCCGAGAGAAACCAGCGGTCCCGTGCGCTGATGCTGGCGCTGATATCCCAGAGCAGGTCCGTTTCGCTGAGGGGAATATTCAGGCCGCCGCTCTCGACGATATCGCTGCCGGGAATCACCACACAGTTGGCCTGGGAGACCGGGTGCGGCAGGGTGACGTCGGCACAGTTGAGCAGTGTATCGGCAATATAGCCCTGGCCGTCCGGCAGGTCGTCGCGCACATCGATATCGCGCACTTCGATCAGGGTAAATCCCGGCGTGTCAAAACCAAACCAGCCACCGGCCTGGATTTCGAAGCGACACTCCTCGCCGATCAGGACACTGCTGTTGGGGAAAGCGGCCTCGCCGGTCAGCTCGTTGCAGGCGTCGGCGCGGTCTTTGCGCAGATTGAAGCCCATCACCCGCGCGCGCATACCGTCGAGGGTATAGTTGTTGGCCAGCTGCTTGCTGGGGGTTGTCTGCGCCAGGGTGGCCGGCTCGGGAAAGGTCAGCGGAGTGCCATCAGACAGCGCAATCTCCCCCACCACATCCGCACGAAAGGTGAGATCGTCATCGGTGGCGGAGTGATTTTTTTCCACCTGGAATAAAATGCGCTCGGTGGTGCCCGGTTCGATCACACCACCGAGGTTGCCACAGCGATACACGGTTGCGGAGGCGGGCAGGTAATCCGGCTGGTTCCACAGCGGGTGTGCGGGCACTGTGCCGGGGTTTGGATTGCCCACAGCCGTACAGGCGCGGTTATTGGACAGCACCCGCATGGCCTCGCCAAAGGTGACATACACCGTGTAATTGTCCGCGTCGTGGCCGCCGTTGTTGGTGACGTCCACGGTCAGTTCCGAAGTGCCGCTGTCGCGCACGATATACAGAGGGTAAACGGTGCTGATATCCAGATCTTCCGGGTCCGGTGTGACCGGCTGGCGCTCGATCTGCGTGGGCGGATTGGTGCCGGGACAAAAATCCTCGTAATCGATGCTGAGCACATTGTCGGCCAGGCGCAGATTGCTGTCGGGGTCCAGGCCATTGGCCGCCGTCTCCTCCTCGACATCCAGGTCGGCGGTCTTGTCGTAAAAGTCCGGCTCGGTGGTGACGATGCGAAAACGGATCTGGATTTCATCCCCAAAGCGCATCATATTGCGCTGATCGGCATAGCGCGGGTGCACACTACTGCTCAGCAGACGGAACTCCGGGCGATTGTTGTTGAGCGGGTTGGAGTCCCACTGATTCCAGTTACTCCCCACACGCCACTGCAGTGTGTCCGCCATGCCCGGGTAGTTTGCGCCGTAATTGGCCCCGTGGCCGTCAATACCCCGCCGCTGGCGGGTGATCCGCGGCGTATAGGTGGGGTCCACCACATACTCATCGGGCAGGTCGCTGACAAACTGGATATCCCTGACCGATCCCCGCGTCTGGTTATTAAGGGTAATAGTGACAAAGCCGGCGGAACCCAGTGGCTGGCTCAGGTTGGTACCGGTAATCGCCTGGGTAACGGTGAGATCTGTTGCCACCCGGGCAAACAGTGTCTCCGTATCGGCGCCCGGCGCGCTTCCGGTGGCTGGAGAGGAGATACCACCAACACCGGTATCCGCATCGATTTCACAGCCCCACTGCAGATCCGAAACCCGATTGGTGCCGTCGCTGCAGGAACTGTTCACCTTGCCCACCAGGTAGATGTCGCGACTGCCTCCCGCCGGCACATCGGTACGCCCGGGTCCGCTGGCAAAGTTGCCGCGCAGTTCGAAATTATTGATGTTATTGCCCGCCGCTATGCAGCCGGTACCGCCGGGATCGGTGCCATTGTTATTGGCAACCGCGAGCGCGGCGGCGTTACTGGGGCAGGCATAGTTGATGTCCATATTCGGGTTGGTCATCAAATCATCGAAGCGCGTATCCTGCATAGCCGCGAGGCCACTGTTCGAGATGCGGATACGCCAGATAACATCATCATGGATATTGCCGTAGACGTTATTGGTGTAGTTGCTCTGGGCTGCATCCACATTCCGCCCGCGCTTGTCCATGGACGGCAGCGGCTCGCGGATAGCCAGCTCCAACCTGTCCGTATCCGTGGTAGTGGGATAGCTGCAGTAGTCGAAGGATGCACTGGCGTTCAGGGTGCGGTTGTTGACCACCAGCTCCTCTTCCCGGTTGACCCGGCTGCGCACACCGAAGGTGATGGTCATGGTGGTGCCTTCATTGCGCGCGGCCAGCGCGGACAGATCCGTGCGATCCCAGCGAATGGCGGTGCCGCTGATGGTGGGCTCGCCCAGCACCACCCCGGCGCTCACGGAGGTGGAACCGGGAATATATTCCAGCTGCGAGGTACCCAGGTTTTCGCTGACGACGATGTTTTCAATATGCTGGATACCCTGACCGCCACTGCGGATACCGGGCACGCGGATTTCAAGCGTCACCTGTCCATCGCCGCACAACTCACACCAACTGCTTCCAGAGCGGTGATCCAAAATATTGAAGCTTGCCGGGTTATCGGGAAATGAGGGGCAATTGTGGTCGGCCAGTACCTGCGGCGCAAAAAAAAACGACCAAGTGCTCAACAGAATCAAGCTGACTAGCAAATTATTCCAGGATTTCCGTCCAATTACTTCTGACATCATCGTCACTTTTGCGCCGCCGCTTTTGTATTTCAAAAAATCCCTGACCATGCCCGCAAGCATTACCGCCAGAAAGACACAGTCCGGCCCGCCAAGCTTAATGACAAGTTGAAAAATTGGCCGTGAAACAAGTCATAAATCCCTGTCAGGTGCGGAAAATTTTTTGGGGATTGCCAAGTGGTTCTCAGGCTGACTTTGGGGAAAGATACCTCTTGAGGAGGAAATAAACCGGGCGTAAAAAACACACCCGAAACAGTTTTTCTCTATCCGCGCCTAATCTCTCTCCGCTTGTGCGGAGAGGACGTATCCATTAATTGTTGGGAAAGAAGTCGATCGGGAAAAGAATGGTGATGGTGGGCACACCGGCCTTTTCGCCGAAATTAAACCGCTTCACCCGCGCCACAATTTTGGCGTTGAGCGCCGGCGAGTCCATATCGCTGGAGTCCACTTCCGCCAGGGATACCGAGCCGTCCGGTTCGATGGTGATCTTCAGCACCATCTTGCCCTGCAGGGCGGGATTGTTGCGCAGTTCGCGGTTGTAGATGCGATACAGCGCGGCCTTGTAGCGGTCGAAAACAATTTGGATTTCCTCATCGGTACGGGATGGACCAACACCATCGCTGAGCGGTCGGTCCTCGCCGGCGAAATCCCCCTCGGTACCGATAGAACTCTCCACTCGTGCGAAGGCCACACCGCCCAAGGATGATCCGGTACCACCCACGTTGCGGCTTAATGTTGCGGTGCTGATACCCCCACTTCGGGTGGTTGCAGCGGCAGTGATCAGCGAACGCTGACTGCGGTTTTCCCGCTTGCCCGCGGTGCTCAACTGGGTTTGCTGGCCAAGGCGATTGTCCAGGTCGTCCTGGATAAGATCCTGCAAATTATCCTTAAAGGCGAGGACACCGGCGCGCTCCGCTTTTTTACGCGCCTGCTTCTTTTCCGCCTGGGCGGGCTTCGGATCCTGCCTGGCCACTTGCTGCTCCGGCTCGGGCCGGGGCTTTTTCTCCTCCTGCTTGGGCTTGGCCGGCTCGGGTTCGGGTGCTGGCTTGGGCTTGGTTTTCTTCTCGATCACCAGCTTGGCCAGACGCTCGGGGATCTCCACCACCTGGGTTTCCGGCTCGGGCAGGGTATACAGCGGCACCAGATAACCCAGCAGTGCAGCGAAAAACAAGGTGGCGAATACACAAATACGAAAGCGTCTTTCATCCTCGCCCCGGGTATGCCAGGGCAGTACCATCGGGTGGAAATCTGCTGGCTTGAATTCCCGGGTAATTTCCAATTCAAACCGGGATTCCTCTTCCGCGAGGCGCAGTTCCTCGGCGCGCTCATCCAGAACAAGGATTTCCTCGTTGCAGCCATCCATTTGTTCGAGGAGTGCCCTGCGGCGCTTTTGCAGCTGGCCCCGGCTTTCGTTATAACCCCAGGTGGACTCCCTGATCCGCTCGATAACCCGCCCAGAGGCATCTGCCCGGTAGTCCTCGGCCCAGAACAGATCGCCGGCGCCAACTTCTTCGAGTTGATGCAGGCGCTGGGCAATTTCATCCAGCAGCTGGTACTTGGTGCCATGGGTTTGTAATTCAGCCAGCTTCTCTTCGATCTGCCGCTGCTGGTTCCCAAGCAGATGCATGCGTTGGTGAGCCGCCTCAAGCGCCTCGGTGACCGCCCGCTGTTGTTGAAGAAAATTACTCACAAACTTCCATTAACCCTGAGATGCTTTTTGAATAACCGCCAGTGAAACCTTGGTGTAGCCCGCTTCGGTGCAGCTGGACATCACCTTTTTCAGCAAACTGAACGGGATGCCTCTGTCTGCGAGAATATTCACCTCCGGTGGTTCCGGCCCCTGCTCACCTTCGCCCTCATTCCCCCCGTCTTCAGTAAAGGCCTGGGCAACACCAATCGCCTTACCCAATTCTACGATCATAGCCTGCTTAATGGCCTCGATAACGATTTCCTCGCTCTCAAGCACCGCGCTGGTGGCAGCGACGGAGTTGGATTCCACCAGGATCTCATCGGCCGTCACCATCAGGGTTACGGTTTCCCTCGGCTTGGTCTCCACTACCGAATCCGGCAGGGTAATTACCTTGGGCGGCTCCAGCGCTTCGTTGCTGGATGTGTTGGTCAGGAGAAAAAACACCAGGATGGTGAACACGTCCATCAAAGACGTCAGGTTCATACCAGAGGTTCTTTTGCGCTTATGACTGCGCGCCATGCGCTTCATACGTCGGCTTTCATGTCTCACGGCGCATCTCCCAGGGAAATATCGGGAAACAACATCACCTTCTCCACCGCCTCGGGATCACCGGGATCACTGCCCTCAACCCGGACTTCGGCACCGCGCACGGTATCCATCACACCCACAAGGTGTTCGTAAGCAATATCCGCTTCCATCAGCAGAATGGAGTCTGTCTTTTCCGGATAACTGGCTTTCACCTGCAATAAAAACTCGGTGAGTTTTTTCAGGTCATATACTGCTGCTGTCGGCAATACTGCAACACCGGTGTCCTGCCCGGCTGTGTCCGGCGCAGCCCCTTCCCGCTGTGCGGACTCCGTCTCTTGCGTAACATTCAGGTTCGGAAAACGCGCGATCACCTTCTCACCATCGCTGATTTCCAGCGCCGCCTTGCGCACCACAACCTCCACAGTCACGGTGGGATCATCCGGGGCGCCACCGCCTGCGCCACTGGGCATATTCAACTCCAGGATAGTCACCCGAGAGAACACTGCCGATACCAGCAGGAAGGGGACCAGTACCACCATCAGGTTCAGAAAGGCAGTGATGTCCAGCTCCGGGGCCTCTTTATCTCTCCCGTGGCGCCGCCTTCTCATTACGCGGTTTCCACTTTTTGCGCTTTGCCGTGGGCTGTATTGGGCGAGCGCTTGGCGGTTTTACTTTCAGGCTTTGACACATCGATTTCGAAACGGCGCCGGGTGGCGCTGTCAATCAGGTTGGAAGCTTTCACAGACACCATCTCCAGACTGTCGATAATTTCACCGGTCAGGGAGTTGAGCAGCGCATGCACAATCAACAGGGGAATACCGGTCATCAGGCCGAAGGCGGTGGTGTTCATCGCCACAGAAATACTGGCAGAGAGCAGGTCGGCCTTTTCCGCCGGGTTGGCATTGGCTACTGCGGTAAAGGCTTCGATCAGGCCCATAATGGTTCCGAGCAGGCCCAGCAGTGTGGCGATATTGGAAAAGAGCGCGACATAAGGGGTGCGCTTTTCCAACTGCGGAGTAATCTCCATCATGCTCTCTTCCATCGCGATCTCAATATCTTCGCGACGGCGCACCGTACCCTGGCGGGCCAGCCCCATAGACAACAGCTTGCTCACACTGGAATGATCCTGCTTGACCAGGTTGCGCGCACGATCAAAATCCCCGGAGGCCAGAATCGGCTGTAATTTTTCCCACATGGCGCGGTTGGTATGGCGTTCATAGTGCAGGCGAATAAATCGTTCAATGGCAACGGCGCTACCCAGGGCGGCAACCACGAGAATGGGGTACATAAAGGTACCGCCCGTCTGGAAAAACTCGATGACGCTGTTAAAAAAGCCCATTGCAAACCCTCTTGATAAATACTGCAGTAATTTGTTGCTACTCCGACCACAACCGGAGAAAGGACGGCGTTAGTCGCCAGACAGACTGAGCTGGTAGAACGTCAACTCGCGCAGGAACACTTCCTTGTCGAGCGGCTTTAACTGGTCATCCATCAGACTGGAGACCAGATCACTTTCGACACCCACCTCGGAACTTTTCCAGGGGACAATATAGAGAGACTTGGGGGCTTCCTTGTTACCAATAATGGAGATGCCCGATAACGCTTTAATGGTTGAGTCCACTTTCTTTTCGGTGGACGCTTTCACTAACCCATCTTCAGACTGCGCCAGGGCCGCAGGGGAGGTAGCGACAGAGAAAACCACCAGCAAAATCCAATTAAATCTCAACATCACTTGCCTGCCCTCCGCTTAAGATCCGCCAGCCAGATGGATACATCCCGGTCCTGCGGCTCCAACTGCACATATTGCTGGAATTGTGCCAGAGCGCACTGGAGATCTTGCAGATAGAGATCACACAATATGCCAAGATTTTTTATCAAAGGCAGGTACTCGGGGTTTTCTGACAAGGCATGGACATAGATGTGTCGCGCATCGACAAAACGCCCCTGCCTGCGATAGAGCGCCGCCAGCTCGTTTGTGGCCACCGGATGTTTCTCATCCAGCGCAAGGGCCCTCAGGAAAGCGTCTTCCGCACCTTTCTCATTGCCAACCCGGTAATACGCGATGCCCAGGTTAATGTAGGGCGCAGGAAGTCGCTGCTCCCGCTCCACCACCGACTGCAACAGCGCAATGGCGGATTCATATTCCGCTTCGGCCAAATAATCCAGCGAGCGCTCAAAATCCCGGTTCACACTGCCGGAAATCCGCACTGTGGAATAGTCAGAAATCTTACCGGTTACGGTTTGGGTGCCCGCACAAGCGGTTAGAAACAGTACCAGCCCCGGTAGAAAAAATAATCGCAGTATTATTTGCATAGCCCTCAACTCCACTCTTGCTGCTATTACTACCCGGTCGAAAGAAAAGAATACCCCTCTCCCAGGAAACACTGTGAATACATCCCTGTACGCTCGTAATCGGCATCCATGCCTCATGCGCTCTCGGGAGAGAGGGACTCTTCCCCCCGCCTTATTCGTAACCCGACTTCTTGATGGATTACCGGGCCAATCTGCTCGGTTACCGACCGGAAACCGCTTCACCCGCATTCACCTGCTCCGGCGCCGGTGGCAGGGGTACCATACTCTGCAGGTACTGCCCCACTTCCTCAGCCCTTGCATAGCGGGCCGGTACCAGTCCGGCCAGCTTACCGATACTCTTGTCGATCCAGGGGTTGTAAATACCCACCCCCAAAAGCTCGACGTTTTTCTCATGCACCGAGATTGCTTTTTCCTCAAAAGGATAAATCTGCTCTTCCAGAGCCAGTTCGTACTCCTCCATTTCCAGCGCATTCAGGTTGGTGGGGCGTTCGGAATCCTTGAGTGACTGACTGAAATGCAAATAGATTTCCGCCAGGTAGTAAGTAGCCGCAGCAGTGACATCGGCTATTTGGTAATCAATCAGATCGGTGAAAGTGTCGATAGCCGCTTTCATACGCTTGCGTTTCAGTTTCAGGTTTTGCTCGATTGGTTTCACCAGAACTATCTGGGTAAAGGCACGGAAACTCGGCTCGGCGAGCTGCAGTGCGGCATTACCGGCGAGATAGCGAGTGCGGTCGCTGCGCTGGGAGCCACCGCGCAGTTCGATACGCACCATCTCACGCAACGCCTTCATATAGAGTTTTTCATTGCCATCGGCTTTATGGATATCGGCAATTCCCTGCCGCGTCTCCAGTGCCGGTTCCAAGGGATTGGGAAACTGGTTCACATAGCGGCGCAGCACCGTTAGGGCTTTTTGACTGTCCTGTGCCGCACTGTAGAGATCCGCCGCCTGGGTCAGGGCCTCGCGGCGGATTGCCTCATCCCCGGACTCGCGCTCAATGCGCTCAAACTCCCCTGCGGCCAGCAGCAACTCTCCACTCTCCTGATAAACCACCGCCAGTTTCTTGGTGACTTCTTTCGCCAGCTCGTGTTGCGGGAAATTGCTGCGGAAATTGTTGAGCACCATCGCGGCCCGGGTCCATTCCTGCAATACGATCAGTGAGGCGGCCGCATCGTATTCCGCTGTGGCCAGCAGGGTGGCTCCGGGAGCGGCAGCCCGAATACGCAGGAAATGGTCGGCGGCGGTGGCGTGATCCTGTTGCTGGCGGGCCATATCCCCCTGCTGGTAAATGGATGCCGCCAGGTTATCGATCAGCCCGGCGCGATCCTTGGCATCTGCGGCGGTCAGATTCAGGGTTTTTCCGTAGGCCACTTCGGCATCCACAAATGCCTGTACCTCAAACGAGGCGTGGGCTACCAGCATCCAGCTGGAGCGGCGAATCTCCCGTGCCGCGGCCGGGAATTTCTCCAGTAACAGGCGACCGTTTTCGATGGCAAGGACATAGTCCTTAAGGCCATACAAATCCTCCACGGCACCCAGCATCACCTGCGGCGCTTTGTCGTGTCCGGGGAAGGTGTCGGCGAAGGTCAGAGAGGAGC
This sequence comes from Microbulbifer jejuensis, assembly GCF_047289955.1. Classification (NCBI taxonomy): domain Bacteria; kingdom Pseudomonadati; phylum Pseudomonadota; class Gammaproteobacteria; order Cellvibrionales; family Microbulbiferaceae; genus Microbulbifer; species Microbulbifer jejuensis. The sequence continues at coordinate 25,638 of NZ_JBLBUB010000032.1, read as the reverse complement.
GGATAATCTCGCGCAACAGGACAGCACGCTGGTCTGCAGTGGCCGCTTTCAGGTGATTTGCCAGGTGTTCTCGATAGGCGTAAACCGCCGCATAACCCGCCCCGCTGGAATCTTTGTGGGCCGGATATTCATAGGCGGTGCGCTCATATTCCAAAGCCGCACTGTGGAAATCCCGGTTCTCCAGCATCAAACCGGCCAGTTGATAGTTCATCTCCGGCGCGCGCTCGGTTTCGCGGAAGGATTGCAGATAGCTGCGATACCAGTGAATCGCCTCACGGTAGTGCTCGGCCTTTTTATCCTTGAACTTTTTATTCTGGTAGGCCGCGTGATAATGGCTGGCCAGGTCGATCAGGTTCGCCTGCAGAAACTCAACCACCTCTCCGTACTCATTGATATCGAATACGGCCCAGTATTCAGCCTTGAGCCCATAGGTGTTGGCAAAGGATTTCTTGGCATCCAGCACCAGCTTGGGAAAGCCGCCCTTGCTGTAAATTTCGATCACACGAATGGAGAAATCCGCCGAGACTTTGTGTAGCGGATTGCGCTCCACAAAGGCGGTATAGGATTTTGCCGAGTCCTGATAGCGGCGCTTATCCAGGTAGTACTCACCCAGGTGGCTGTACACCAGGTATTCATACTGACGCGCCCCCTTGCGGGAGAAATAATCGACAATAGAATCGGGGCCTTCCAGGTAGGAGAAACTCAAGCTCACCACACGGAAAGTATCCTCGATGTGCTTGCGCTCCACCTCATTGGTCTGCTGGTCGAAGTCATACCCCTGGGAGACTTTGTAATCGAGCATGGCGATATAGTCGTCCAGCGCCATCTCGTACATATCCTGCTTGAACAGGGACCAGCCGCGCTTGTATAGGGCCAGCTCATAGAAACTGGAAATCACCCCGATACCGATCACCTTACCGTAGGCTCCCTCCGCATCCAGGTATTTCTTGCGGGTAAAGTAGTATTCCCCCAGGCGGAACCAGGATTCATCGATATGACGGGAATCCGGATATTTGGCAACCAACTGTCGCAACACATCCACCGCCTGCTCAATCTCGCCGGCCTCCTCATAGGCTCGGGAGAGCTGGTACATCACTTGGTCATTGCGGTCGTACAGGGGATATTTTTTCAGCAGGTCAAGATACAGATTAATCGCTTCGCGGGCATTGGCCGACATCAGTGCACCGGTATCGTCTGCAGGAACCGGTAGCGCAGCGTTATCCGAGGCAATCTCAATGCTACCGCTGGCACGCGCCGCAAATTCATCGTCCGACTCCGTCTCGCCAGAGAATTTCACTGCCTTAATTTCAACCCGGGCAGCCGGTGCGGCCACTTCCGCGGGTGCATCGAGAGTATTTTCTGCAGACACTTCTGCGGCATTGATGGCAACCACCGCTGCGCTCGTACTTGCCACACCTGCACCACTGGCAATACCGTCAATCGCAGCATCCTCAGCGCGGTGCGCCTGTTGGATTTTCAGATCGGCAATTCGGCGCATCGCCTCGGGCGTGAGACTGGACTCTGGTGTTTCCTGCAGGTAGCGCTGGTAACTGGCCAGGGCCTTCTCAAGACTTCCGTCGATATATTCCTCTTTAATCTCGATATCGACATCCTGCAGGCTGCCAATAGTCTTGCCACTAGTGACCGCGCAGGCATTGAACAACAGGGCAATCGCGCAAGCCAGGGCGCATCGATACGCAATAGCCGTACTCAGCGGGCTGGTTTTAAACCAGGGCATCAGGCTTCTCCTCCTTCACGCGCTTCCGCTTCCAGTTCAGGGGGATTGTCGTCCGGCAGGGGTTCGGGCGGGGACTCGCGGAACTGCTCGATTTTGCGCTGCTCCTCGCGCTGCTCCTGCAATACGTTGGCGCGGTCATAACTGTCGGCCAGGGCAAATCGCGCTTGGATCTGGTAGCTCTCGAGCTGGGTGCGACGGCGTTCCAGTTCCTGAATCGCCAGGGTCTCCAACATACTGCCCTGGCGCGCCATCAACATTTCGAGACGCTGCTGGGTAGTGTGTATCTGCGCACGCAGGCGGGTGATCGATTTGTTGTAGCCGGTATAACTGTGCGTGGCTGCCTGGCGGCTGCGCACATAGGATTGGTAAACCCCCTGCAGTTGTTCAATTTCCCCATTGAGTTCCTGCAGATGCTTATAGGCTTGCGTAAGCCGCTGGTCGTACTCTGTGGAGAGGCGCAAATCCAACACGCCCTGCAGGCGCGCCACCCTGCTGCGGGTGACCTCGGTAAAGCCCTGCGGATTCTGGGCAAGCTGCCGGCGCAATTCCCTCAATGTCAGGCGCACCGCCTGCTCATCGGCAGTGGCGAGATATTCCGGGCGACGCGAGACCAGCATCTGCTCAATGCGCCCGACATATGTATCCCGTTGCTCAATACGCAGTTTGATACGGGCATCCAGATTGCGGAATTGCCCGTCGAGTTGCGGCAGTAGGGGTTCATAATAAGCCCTGCGGATACGGATAATGTCCTCGAAGGCACTGAGGCTTTTGAGCCACGCTTTATTGCGCTCATAGAGAGCATTCAGGTCGCGGTAATTGCGCAGGAATGCCTGGTAATCATTGGATGCCATCAGGTCGAGAAGATAATGGGTCTCCGGTGCATCCGGCAGTTTGCGCAGCGCCACCACCCAATTTTGCACCTGGGTAGCCTCTTTGCGGCGCAGCGCCTGCAGAAACTTACCCAGGCGAATACTGTTAATCGAGGCGGTCAGGGTATCAATTTCATTGCCGAAAGAATCCAGCGCACGGCCATAGTGAATCGCAGCAGTACTGTGTACATCCAGCTTGCCGTAGGCATAGGGCACAGCGAGCATGGCTTCCTGTACGGATTCGTTGGTCCCCTTGCGATCCTGCAACATTTTCCAGGGCACCAATGCCCGCTCATAGCGACCCGCGCGGGCCTCGACCCAGCCGGCACCGAGCAGGGCGCGGTTGGAAAATGGGCCTTCGAGATTGACGCGGTCAAAATACGGGCGCGCCTGCTGCAATTCGCCGGCTTCCATTAAGTGCGCGCCGAGCAACAGATTGGTTTTGTCATACAGTGCCTGCTCGCCGGGCTCACTGCTGCGCTTTTTGCCCAAGTCAGTGAGTTCCAGCACACCGCGGACTTCCTCACCGGATTTTAACTGGGCGACACCGAGGTTGAACTCGACAAACCCGGCCAGGGACGCTTCCCCTTTCAGGTCCTCAAGCAGCTCAACCGCCTCATCGAAACGCCCAAGCTGCATAAACACCCGCGCACGCAAAAACTGCTCTTGCGCACGTACACGCTCTGGCACCCGCCCTTCAATCATTTCCAGCGCGTGCAGGGCATTGACCGGCTGCTGCTTGTGATAGTGGATCTTGGCCAGGCGATAGGCGGCTTCATTGCGCACCGGTCGGGAAACATTCCCTTTCAGTACCGCTTCAATCGCCCGACCCGCTTCCCGGTGCATGCGATAGGAAAGCTCCAGATCGCCCACGGAGAACTCCGCCTGCCCCAGATGCGCACTGAATGGGTCCAGCTCCGGCTCATCCAGGCGATGGAACTGGGCCAGTTCGGTATCCAGGGCCACAATCGCATCAAAGTAGTTTTCCTGGTGGGCGTGGAACATGGCCGCACCAAAAAACAGATCGCGCAGCGCCTCACGCTCTTCAGCATTGGCCAAACCGGAGAGGACAGGCAGGGTACACAGGGAGACCGCTAAAACCCGCAGCGTCACCCTGACCGGGCCCGGCAGTGCCGAAAGCAGAGAGGTAGGCATGGTTACCAGTCCTTGAAGTGAATCTCGGACTCGGTTCCCAAAATACTGATCTCGACAAACTTCGGCCCAACCGCCTTGTCCACCTGGTAAGCGGCATCGGCCCGGTATTCCCTTCCGGAAGGGGTTTTACCGATAAAGCGTACTTGCAAAGGGTGCGCACCCGTCTGGACATTGCCGGTATAAATTTTTTGTACACCGCCTTTTTGCAGGGATTCGATTTCGCGATAGGTATATAGATGGTGCGCAACAATTTCACCGTTCAGCCTGAGCTCTACCGATTCCAATTCAAATGGCTGCTCATCGGCAATGGAGACAAAAAAAGCCACCTGGGAATTTGAGGGGAAAAGCAGTTTCTCTTCCAGTTGTGCCAGGGTTGCGGTCAAATCGATCACATCTTTTTTTACATCCTGGATTTGCTCATCCAGGCCACGGATATCATCGCGGCTGACGTTTTGCGCAGTTGCGATGCCAGTCAATAGCAGAAGAAAGAGTGTGACCTGTAGCATTCTGAACATGTGACCTACCTCTGACCCTATCCATTAACCATGGACATCAACCATGTATCAGCCCTGTCAGGGCCGCATTGAAATGCCTGCAAGCAGGGACCTATCAGTCTGCGACATTGTATTGAATCGGGGCGTGTGGGGATGTGAGGGACGTCAAATCTAGCGAAGCGAATGAGAGCGACGTGTTTTACACAACGATACCGGCTTCAGGAAAAATCATGGGCCGGGCGGGAATTTTTCAGTGGAAAAGGAAGTTTGAGGCGGGCCCGCTGTGGCCTGTGACCAGCAGCAGCGAGTCCTGTAGCGTACGTTCAAGCTGGCAACCCGGAAGGACCTCTCCCTCCGGTTGCATTGCCTATTCAATAATAAGCCTGGGACTTGTCGGAATGATCGGTAATATCTTTCACACCGGCCAACTCGGGAATTTTTTCTTTCAGCGTTTTTTCAACGCCCTCCTTAAGCGTCATATCCACCATGCCACAGCCCTGGCAACCACCGCCAAACCTCAGCACCGCAAACATGTCCTCGGTAACCTCCTCCAGACTCACCTGCCCCCCATGGGCCGCCAGGCCGGGATTGATCTCGTTGTAGAGCACATAGTTGATGCGATCCTCGATAGGGCTGTCATCGGTGATCTTGGGCATGCGGGAGTTGGGGGCGCGAATGGTAAGCTGCCCGCCCATTTTGTCCGGGGAATAGTCGACTCGGGCCTCATCCAGATAGGGGACACTGCGCCCCTCAAAGTAGGCCCTGAAAGCGTTCATTTCCATGACCACATCGTCAGCCTCCTCTTCCCCCGGGCGGCAGTAGGCGATGCAGGTTTCGGCATTCGGCGTGCCCGGGCTGGAGACAAACATGCGAATGGCAATACCCTCACATTCCTGCTTGTCCAGCAGCTCTTTCAGGTACGCCTGCGCGGATTCGGTGATGGTCACATTCAAATCTGACATAAGCCTTCTCAAATAACCGAGTTTCTATGTCGGGTATTTTACGCCTCCAAGCGCGCAAGTGAAACCGGTCTGTTGGCGAGGGCGCGCGCGGGCAGCACGCACACCGGCCTCAGACCGGGATAAATCCCAACAGAGTCTCGGCAGCCTCCACAGACGATGCCGGGTTTTGCCCCGTCACCAGCTTGCCATCCACCACCACATAAGGTGCCCAGTCCTCTCCTTTGGAATAGTGACCCCCCTGGTCCCGCAGCATCTCCTCCACCAGAAAGGGCACCACGTCCAGCAGTTCCACTGCGGCCTCTTCAGTATTCGAGAAGCCCGTGACACTCTTGCCCGACACCAGCGGGGCACCGCCTTTGCGCAGGGTATGGCGGAATACCGCCGGCCCATGGCACACCGCGCCAATGGGCTTGTCCGCCGCGTGAAAATCCTCGATCAGGGAGATGGACGCCTGGTCTTCCGCCAGGTCCCACAGGGGGCCGTGCCCGCCCGGATAGAAGACCGCATCGAAATCCCGCGCCTGCAGACGCGCCAGTTTCACCGTATTGGCCAGCGCCTGTTGCGCCGCCGGGTCCCGGTGGAAGCGCCGGGTGGCCTCGGTCTGGAAATCCGGCTCGTCACTTTTGGGGTCCAGGGGCGGCTGCCCCCCCTCTGGGGAGGCCAGGGTCACTTCCGCACCGGCGCTCTTAAAGGCGTAATAAGGGGCGGCAAACTCCTCCAGCCAAAAACCGGTTTTTTTACCGGTAGTGCCCAGCTTATTATGAGAGGTCAGCACCATCAGAATCTTCATCGCATTCTCCGCATTATTCTGAGTCCCCGGCAGCCCATTGGCCTGCCGGGGCGTAAACACTGTCAGGATAGGTCAGTCGTCTGCGCCTACGCGCACCACCAACTTGCCAAAATTTTCGCCCTGTAACAGGCCCATAAACGCCTGCGGGGCCCGTTCCAGGCCCCGCACGATATCCTCGCGATAGCGGATTTTGCCCTCGCCGACCCATTGGCCCAAAGCCTCACTGAATGCACCGAAGCGCGCATACTCGTCGAAGATGATAAAACCCTGGATTTTCAGGCGTTTGATCAGCACGTCGCGCATCAACAGGCCCATCCGATCGGGCCCCGGTGGCAGTGCCGTGGCATTGTACTGGGAGATCAGGCCACACAGGGGGATGCGCGCAAAGTCATTCAGCAGTGGCAACACCCCATCAAACACCTTGCCGCCAACACTTTCGAAATAGATATCGATACCGCTGGGGCAAGCCGCGGCCAGCTGTTCGGTGAAGTCGGCATCGTGGTGATCCAGGCATACATCAAAACCCAATTCCTCCACCGCGTAGCGGCACTTCTCGATGGAGCCGGCAACACCGACCACACGACAGCCTTTGATCTTGCCGATCTGCCCGACCACCGAACCCACAGGCCCGGTGGCTGCCGCCACGACCAGGGTTTCATCCGGCCTGGGCTCGCCAATTTCCAGCAGGCCAAAATAGGCCGTGATACCCGGCATACCCAATACACCCAGGGCATAGGAGGGATGATCAGGGTTCACGCCCATATTGACGAGGCCGGTGCCATCAGAAAGCCCATAGTCCTGCCAGCCACTGTAGCTCAGTACCCAGTCGCCAACCGCATAGCCCGGCAGGCGGGATTCGACAACACGGCTCACGGTGCCTCCCACCATGGTATCGCCGAGGGCGACAGGCTCCGAATAGGATTCGGCATCGCTCATGCGACCGCGCATATAGGGGTCCAGTGATAAATACACTGTGCGCAACAACACCTGGCCGTCTTGCGGCTGTGGCACGGCAACTTCCTCGATACTGAAATTATCTTCACCAGGGGGCCCCTCTGGCCGGGAGGCAAGAATCACCCGGCGATTCTTATCACTTGTTTGCATCCTATTCCTCTCCTTTTGTGGCTTTGCAGTCTGAAGCGCCTGGTGTGGTGGCGCACGCGTGGACATTCGGTATGCCCGGCCGGAGGCATCCGCCCCGCCCGTCTCGGTCTGGATTTCCAGGCACGCAAAATAGTATCAGGCCGATGGAACATCTAGGGGTTTATCGCTATAGGTGCCAAGTCCTCAGGGTTAAATTGCTGGTAGCCGACAGAAAGCGGCCAATAATTGTGGCGCAGCGGTCGATGGCAATCACGTCACCACCGGTCCATGGGCTTGCCTGTGCTAAGATTGACGCCTTTCCCGCCCCTGATATCGAGTAAGGACTGGTACATGTTGCAGCCGTTTCGCAGCCGTCGCCTCGGGCAACTGAATACTGCACTGACTGAGCGTATCCTGATACTGGATGGCGCCATGGGGACCATGATCCAAAGGGCAAAGCTGGGGGAATCCGACTACCGGGGCGAGCGCTTCGCCGACTTTCCCCGGGACCTCAAGGGCAACAACGACCTGCTGAGCCTGACCCGCCCCGAACTGATCGAGCAGATCCACCGGGAATACCTGCAAGCGGGCGCCGACATTATTGAAACCAATACATTTAACGCGACCCGGCTGTCCCAGTCGGATTACGATATGGCGCACCTGGTGGAGGAACTGAACCGCACCTCCGCCGAAATCGCCCGGCGCGCCGCAGATGCCCTCTCCACCCCGGCGCGGCCCCGCTGGGTAGCCGGGGTGATCGGCCCCACTTCCCGCACCGCCAGTATCTCGCCGGATGTCAATGATCCCAGCGCGCGCAATGTCACTTTCGAGGAACTGGTAGAGAATTACCTGGAAGCCGGACGCGCCCTGATCGAGGGCGGCAGCGACCTGATTCTGATCGAGACCATCTTCGATACCCTCAATGCCAAGGCGGCCATCTTCGCCATGCAACGGCTGTTCGAGACGCTGGGTTTCGAACTGCCGCTCATGCTCTCGGGCACCATTACCGATGCCTCCGGCCGCACCCTGTCCGGCCAGACCACCGAGGCATTTTACTATTCCATCGCCCATGCCAAACCACTTTCCGTGGGCCTCAACTGCGCCCTGGGCGCCACCGAACTGCGCCCCTATATAGAAGCCTTGTCTGGCGTCTGCGCCACCTATGTCTCCGCCCACCCCAATGCGGGTCTGCCCAACGAATTTGGCGAATACGATGAAACCCCGGAGCAAACTGCCGCAATTGTGGCGGAATTTGCCCGCAGCGGTTTTCTCAATATTCTCGGCGGCTGCTGCGGTACCACCCCCGATCATATCCGCGCTATTGCCGAGGCAGTAACCCATATCGCCCCGCGCCAGCCGCCGCAGATCAAACCGGCCCTGCGCCTGTCCGGCCTTGAGCCTTTTATCGCCGATGAAACCGCGCTGTTCGTCAATGTGGGCGAGCGCTGCAACGTCACGGGTTCCGCCCGCTTCAAACGCCTGATTCTGGAGGAGGACTACGATACCGCCCTGCAGGTCGCTGCCACCCAGGTGGAAGACGGCGCTCAGGTAATCGACTTCAATATGGATGAGGCGATGCTCGATGCACTCGCCGCCATGCGCCGCTTCCTAAACCTCGCCGCCACCGAGCCGGACATCGCCAGGGTGCCGTTTATGGTGGACTCTTCCAAGTGGGCGGTGATCGAAGCGGGCCTGCAATGCATTCAGGGCAAGCCCATCGTGAACTCCATCAGCCTTAAGGAGGGCAAGGAGGAGTTTATCGAGAAAGCACAGTTGTGCCTGCGCTACGGTGCCGCTGTGGTGGTGATGGCTTTTGACGAGGACGGCCAGGCGGATACTTTCGAGCGCAAAATCGAAATCTGTAAACGCAGCTACGGCGTGCTCGTGGAGGACGTTGGGTTCGATCCCACGGATATTATTTTCGATCCCAATATTTTTGCCGTCGCCACCGGTATTGAGGAGCACAACAATTACGCGGTGGACTTTATCCAGGCCTGCCGCTGGATTCGCAAAAATCTGCCCGGCGCCCAGATCAGCGGCGGTGTCTCCAATGTCTCCTTCTCCTTTCGCGGCAACAACCCGGTGCGCGAGGCGATCCATTCGGTATTTTTGTTCCACGCCATCAAGGCCGGGCTGAATATGGGTATCGTCAACGCCGGCCAGCTGGCGGTCTATGACGAACTGCCGGAGGAACTGCGGGAAAAGGTCGAGGATGTCATCCTCAACCGCAGCAGTGACGCCACCGAGGCCCTGCTGGATATCGCAGCCAAATACCAGGGCGGGGGCGGCACCACCGCGCGCAAGGAAGACCTGAGCTGGCGCCAGCTGCCGGTGCGAGAGCGCTTGTCGCATGCCCTGGTAAAAGGTATCAACCACTATATCGTAGAAGATACCGAGGAGGCCCGCGCCAACTCCTCCCGTCCATTGGACGTCATCGAAGGCCCGCTGATGGACGGTATGAATATCGTCGGCGACCTGTTTGGCGAGGGTAAGATGTTCCTGCCCCAGGTGGTGAAATCCGCCCGCGTGATGAAACAGGCAGTGGCCTACCTGCAGCCGTATATCGAGGCGGAAAAAACCCAAGACAGCCGTTCCAACGGCCGTATCCTGATGGCTACGGTAAAGGGCGATGTGCACGATATCGGCAAGAATATTGTGGGGGTGGTGCTGGCCTGTAACAATTACGAGGTGATCGATCTCGGTGTAATGGTGCCCGCCGAGACCATCCTGCAGACCGCGCGGGAAAAAGCCTGCGACATCATTGGCCTGTCCGGCCTGATCACCCCCTCCCTGGATGAAATGGTGCACGTGGCAGCCGAAATGGAGCGCCAGGGGTTTGATATGCCCCTGCTGATCGGCGGTGCCACCACCTCCAAGGCACATACCGCTGTCAAAATTGAGCCCCAGTTCAAGCGCAACCAGGTGGTCTATGTGGCCGACGCCTCCCGCGCGGTGGGTGTAGCCAGCAGCCTGATTTCCGCTACGCTGCGCCCACCCTTTGTAGAAAAAATCCGCACCGAATACGAAAAAGTACGCATCCGCACCGCCAACCGCAAACGCAACGACACCCGCCTGACCTATAGGGGGGCGCGCGATGCGGCACCGGAATTTGACTGGCAGAACTACCGCCCCGCCAGGCCCAACAAACTGGGCCTCACGGTGATTGACGATTTCCCCCTGGAAGAACTGCTCGACACCCTGGACTGGACGCCCTTTTTTATTTCCTGGGATCTGGCGGGCAAATTTCCGGCAATCCTGAAAGATAAAATCGTTGGTGAAGCCGCCAGTGACCTCTACAAAAATGCACTGCGGTTACTGAAAGAGATGATCGACAACAAGCGCCTGCGCGCCCGCGCCGTGTTCGGGCTCTGGCCCGCCAACAGTATCGGCGACGATATCATCGTCTACAAAGACGAAAGCCGCAGCGAAGAGCTGGCGCGCCTGCATCATATGCGCCAACAGGTGCAAAAACGCGGGGGCGATGGGCTGTGCCGCTCCCTGGCCGACTTTGTCGCCCCACTGGATTCCGGCCAAATGGATTATGTGGGTGGTTTCGCGGTGACTACCGGTATTGGCGCAGACGCGCTGGCGGACAGCTACACCGCCAAACACGACGATTATAATGCCATTATGGTCAAGGCCCTGGCAGACCGCTTGGCGGAGTCTTTCGCCGAAACCCTGCACCGCCGGGTGCGCAAGGAATACTGGGGCTATGCACCGGACGAGGCGCTCAGCAATGTACAGCTGATCAAGGAGGCCTATCGGGGTATTCGCCCCGCCCCCGGCTACCCAGCCTGCCCGGATCATTCGGAAAAAGCCACCCTGTTCAAATTGCTTCAGGCGGAGCAAAATGCAGGGGTCAGCCTTACCGAGCACTTTGCCATGATGCCTGCGGCGGCGGTGAGCGGCTGGTACTTTGCCCACCCGCAGGCAAAGTACTTTAGTGTCGGCAAAATCGGCAGGGACCAGCTGCAAAGCCTGGCAAAACGCAAAGGGGTCAGCGAGCAGGCACTGGAACGCTGGCTGCGCCCCAATCTGGAGGAGTGAGCCTATGCAGGAAAACAAGAACAAGGAGGCAGAAAAACCCGGCTTTGGTCAAATAATGCTCAGCACCCTGGCTGCCGCCATCGGTGTGCAAAGCAACAAGAACCGCGAGCGGGACTTTCAGAGTGGTAGCATTATGCACTACCTGGTAGCCGGCATCATTTTTACAGCGCTGTTTGTGCTGATCCTGGCTTGGATTGTGAAGGGCGTTCTCAGCAATATGGGCTGAGTGGCGCGGGATAGAGCCCCGCCACCGCCAACCCTTTATGCGAGGTCATTCCTATAGTCCGATCAATACTTCAGAATGGTTTGCCCGGCACCGCTCAGCTCCGGGCCTGAGGGGTCGGCTATCGGGTGGCAACCCAGAAAATACAGGTCACGACGAACACAGCCACCAGTAGCACAGCGGCAAGGGCGTCTACGACGTTGTCATCTTCCGGGGCAGCAACAACTTCATCACTCATCAAATCTCTCCGATCACTCATTATTGTTATTCAACGCAGTTGGGCCGTTTGCAACGGCCAGCCAAGTAGACCAAATCCCCGCGAGTGGCGCAAGCCGGGCCTGTTGGGCCCTCCTCTTACCTTATAACCGTTGGTTACAGATATAGCGGAAAATATTGTTATTTTTCGTATAAGAGCGCTGGTATGTTATGCGCCATCGGAGGACCGTCCGGGGCCTGCCCCTTTCTCCGCCACCAGCGCACAAAGGCAATGGAATCAAGCTGTAATGTATCGATACGATGATCGGGACCGCGCCATACTCAATGATCGCGTGGCCCAGTTCCGCGGCCAGACACAACGCTACCTCTCCGGCGAGCTGAGTGAGGAGCAATTCCTGGTGCTGCGGCTGCAAAATGGCCTCTATATCCAGCGGCTGGCCCCCATGCTCCGCATCGCCGTGCCCTACGGCCTGCTCAACAGCACCCAGCTGCGCCGTCTCGCCCGTATAAGCCGCGACTACGATAAAGGCTACGCGCACTTCACCACGCGCCAGAATCTGCAATTCAACTGGCCGCACCTGGAAGACGTGCCCGATATCCTTGCCGAACTGGCCGAAGTGGAAATGCACGCAGTGCAGACCAGCGGCAACTGTATCCGCAACACCACCTCGGACCCCTTCGCGGGCATCGCCCCCGACGAGATCGCCGATCCGCGCCCCTACTGCGAATTGATCCGCCAGTGGTCCAGCTTCCATCCGGAATTCGCCTTCCTGCCGCGCAAATTCAAGATCGCGGTGAGCGGTTCTGAACAGGACCGCGCCGCCATCCGCGTACACGACATCGGCGTGCAGATCAAAAAGCGCGCTGGGGAAGTGGGATTCCAGATACTCGTTGGTGGAGGTCAGGGCCGCACGCCGGTGATTGCCGAAACCATCCGCGACTTCCTCCCGGAAGTGGACCTGCTCTCCTACCTGGAAGCGATTGTTCGTGTTTACAATCGCCTGGGCCGCCGCGACAACAAGTACAAGGCGCGCATCAAAATCCTGGTGAAAGCCCTGGGCACCGAGGAATTTGGCCGCCGGGTGGAAGAGGAATGGCAGCAGATTAAAAACGGCACGGAAAAACTGACCCCGAAAGCACTGCAGTGGGCCAGGTCCTTCTTCACTGCCCGCAATTACAAAACCTTCGACGGCAGCGCCAGCGAGGCCGCCCTGCAACAGCAGGCAGAGGGTGACAGGGCCTTCGCACGCTGGCTGGAGCGCAACACCTATTGCCACCGGGTACCGGGTTACCGGGCCATCAAATTATCCACCAAGCCCACCGGCGTCCCCCCCGGCGATGTGACCGACCGCCAATTGGATGCCATTGCCGATCTCGCTGACGATTTCAGTTTTGGCGAGGCGCGCGTCACCCACGATCAGAACGTGGTGCTCGCCGATGTTGAGCAGGACAAGCTGTACGCACTGTGGCAGCAGGCGCGCAAAGCCGGTTTTGCCACCCCGAATATCGGCACCCTCACCGATATGATCTGCTGCCCCGGCGGCGACTACTGCTCCCTGGCCAATGCCAAATCCATTCCGGTGGCCGAAGCGATCCAGCGCCGCTTTGACGACATGGACTACCTCTACGACCTGGGCGATTTGAACCTGAATATCTCCGGCTGTATGAACGCCTGTGGCCACCACCATGTGGGGCATATCGGCATCCTCGGGGTGGATAAGAAAGGGGAAGAGTTCTACCAGATCCAACTTGGCGGCAGCGCCTCCAATGATGCCAGTCTGGCCAGGGTACTGGGCCCCAGCTTCTCCCGCGCGGAAGTCCCGGCGGTGATCGGCAAGATCCTCGACCTCTATGTACAACAGCGCCGGACCGCAGAGCCCTTTATCGATACCTATAAACGCATTGGTCTGCAGCCCTTTAAGGAGAGCGTTTATGCCAAAGCCGGCTAAACCGGGCCCGCAGCCGAGCAACCCCACCGAGCTGATTATCGACGGCGAGATCCGCCCCAACCAGTGGCGCTTGCTGGTGCAAACAGCAGCGGGGGAAAGCCCCGATATTCCGGCCCCGGGTGCAGGAAAGGTGATTTTGCCCCTGCGCCAATGGCAGGCCGAGCGCAAAGCGCTCGCCGGCCGCAGCGGGGAAATCGGCGTATGGCTCGATAGCGACGAAGGCGCGGAATTGATTGGCGCTGCGGCGGCCCAATGCCCGCTGATCGCGGTGCATTTTCCCGCTTTCGCCGATGGCCGCGGCTTCACCACAGGCCGCTTATTGCGCGAGCGCTTTGGCTTCAAGGGCGAGTTGCGTGCCGTGGGCGGCTTTATGCGCGACCAGCTCAGCTATCTGCAGCGCTGCGGCTTTAACGCCTACGCTTTCGAAGGCGAAGAGCCCCTCGCCAGCCTGCGAGACTCCCTGCACGACTTCAGCGACAGCTACCAGGCCAGTGTCGACCAACCGCTGCCCCTGTTCCGCCGCCGGCTGTAAACCGATTTTTAGCGCACCCCCTGTGCCAGGATAGTTGCCGCCTCTACTGAAGCGAAAAAAGCAAGACAGGGGGCAACCGGGACATCGACAGCCCGCCCGGTGCTGTGTCATGGTGGAACCGAGACTGGCACCCAGCGCTTATCGCCACCGGTTTGCCGCAACCCTCTTTTACTCGAATCAATCGGCGCAGCCTGTCATCCGGGAAGCAGTTTTCCCCTAACAACGGCAGGACAACAGCCTCTTCGGCCCTTATCGGCGGTTGGTGTCGCGTCGAGTTGAAATCGTTTGCTTTAAAAACCCTTGTGCCGCTGGCGACTTTTATCCTTGAGGGCTATCGTGACAAGCGGTGAAGGGTGCCAATGTAACTTGCACGTTTTTAATAGATCATTGCAGTTTTCTAAACCCAGGCGGTTAGAAATATAGGCATCAAAATAATCTTACTGGATTGCATTTCGTTTTCTTTCGTGTCAAAGCGGCGTAGAATCCATAGGCATTAATCGATATTTGGGCTGTGATTGGGCCAGTTTCTGTGCACCAATAACCCAAGAGGTCCAACAAACCCGGGCATTTTCTAGCCTGGGGATTTTCTCTAAAAACCCTCCCTGCAACAGGAGAACGGTAACGTGACCTAAGCGTAAGTAAAAGGCGCTGACCCAAGGTGATGCAACACCAGGGGCCAGCTAACCAAATTGATAAGCAAGTATCAAAATGGGTTTATGAATAATACGCTAGAAGCCCGCTCGTCTTCAATAAAGTGGGGCCCCTTCAGGCGCTTGGTGCGGTTCGCCAGGCCCTGGGAGTGTTGCGTCCGCCTGTTCTGCTTTACCGCCTACCGTTCCCGCGCCCCACCCTGCCTTACCTCGAGTCGTGACTTTCCAGCTATTCCCATCACAAAAAATCACTCCAGGATTTGCGATCCGGAAGGAAAGGTTTATGTTGGTTGTAAAACGCCGGCCAGGCGAGAACCTCAGAATTGGAAAAAATGTTTCCGTCACCGTATTGGGTATTTCCGGCAACCAGGTCAGGGTGGGCATCGCGGCCCCCAAATCCCTGCCCGTGCACCGGGAAGAAGTGTATCTGCGGATTCAAAAGGAACGGGCGCTGGACAATGAAAATGGTTGAGAAACCAAGGCTCTCTTTTGCGAACCCCCAAGGCTTGACGGTGGTATAGGCTGAATTAAGCACCCTGGACAGTATATTTATCTGAGATAAGGAACTCCGCGTCACTGCGATAGACGTGTCTACTCGCTTAGCAATGAAAGCCATACACTGCCAACCTTCACAGCGAGCCGGTAGAATGACTGGCACACAGTGACCACCCGACGATTTTTTCGGCCACATTGAACAGAAAACATTAAATTTGGAATAAAATTACCTTGAAAAAACGTGCTTAAACGATAAAACTGTTTCAGGATCTCTGGTAAAAGGCTTTATTTGAAGGCTAAATAAGTGCTTTACACTTCCTATAGCCCAGAATAATGTGCGCACCCAAAAACTGAACAAACGCAAACAGTAAGCGCTCCCTGTGGACTTCCGCAGCATGTCCAATGCTTCGCATTGGCCGGTCCTGTTGGCACTGTTAAACAATCAAAATTCACCATATAACAAAAATATTCTCTTATGGCAATATCAAGAAGAAATTTATTGAAATATTTTGGAGTGACTACTGTTCTCAGCTTTGACTATTTATGCAGCTCCAATACATACGCCAAACCAAGCACTTTTTCTTGGTCACTTGGCCAAGCACTGCCAAATCCAATACAAGAGATATATCCAGCCGTTTTTAGTGGTGAAATTTACGTTGCTGGTGGGTTTGTTCCCAGTGAACAACCCACGTTTTATGGACTAGCCCCTTCCAATCGGGTTTTCATTTATAATCCAAAAAAACTAATCTGGCGAAATGGTATTGAATTACCGCAAGCCAGGCACCATCTTGGGATGGCCAGTAATTCCCAACATTTATATGGAATCGGTGGCTTTAACGGCACTAAGGGTAATGTATGGCAGATAAGAGATACCGTATATAAAATCTCACCTAACGGAAAAGATTGGTTACCTGGTCCTTCTTTGCCCATCCCATTGGCTGAATCTGTTTATGCTTCGAATGGTGAGAATATCCACGTTATTGGTGGGAAAACATTAGACAAGGATTCGAAAAGAAATATTGATACTCCTAGCCACTTTTTACTCGTGGATAATACACACTGGGAAAAGGCTGCACCGGCAACCATTGCCAGAAACTCGGCTGCCAGTGTAACGTTGGCCAATAAAGTATTTGTTATCGGTGGCAGGAGAGCTGGAAAAAAGGCTAAGAATATACAATTTTCCGAGGTATATGACCCTAAAGATGACAAGTGGGAATCAATTAGACCACTGCCTGTTGCATTGGCAGGATTAACTGCAGTCACCTTAAACGGTAAGATAGTTGTCGCTGGAGGAGAAGCCTTTGGATCTAACGGAAATTGGAAAACAGGGAAAGCATTTAACCAGATATGGTTATACGATTCTATCAAGGATTCGTGGAAGGAAGTGATGAGTATGCCCCAACCAAGGCATGGTCATGGCGCAGTTTCCATGAACAATACCATGTACATTATGGGGGGAGCTTCAAAAGTTGGACCGCAAGATACTTTATCTTCATTACTTATTGTTAAGGAGTAAGTATTTAACCAATAAAGCCCCAAAATTAGTTTTGATTTTATTGATTCAATACCGCCAGCAGCTATGCAATAAGGTACTTGTGGGGCGCCTTCTATCAGATATTTGGCAATACAAGTTTGAACTCTGCTCCACATCCTGAAATTAGAAAAAGGATATTAATTTGAGAATTTTGATATTAGGGGGTTATGGTGTTTTTGGTGGCCGCCTTGCTGAATTACTCCTGAGTGTAACAGATCTTGAGATCATAATTTCCGGTCGAGATTTAAACCGTGCCAAAGATTTTTGTAACACCCACAACGGTAATGCAGCCTTAACTCCTCTACGACTGGATCGTTGCGAAATTGGGACCCAACTCACCTCCATAGCACCTGACATTGTTGTCGATGCTTCAGGCCCTTTTCAATCCTATGGCCATGACGGATATGCTGTAATCGTAGCCTGTATAAAAGCAAAGGTGAATTACCTGGATTTCGCAGATGCGACAAACTTTGTGTTTGGAGTTTCTCGATTTGATCAAGAGGCGAAAGAAGCTGGAGTTTTTGTCCTCTCCGGGGCGAGCAGTTTTCCAGTTCTTACTGCCTGTGTCTTGAGGGAAATGTCGAAGAGTATGGAAGTGCACTCGTTGAAAGGAGGGATTGCACCATCTCCTTACGCCGGTATTGGGCTAAATGTAATGAGGGCTGTTATTGGATACGCAGGCGCGCCAATCACCTTGCTTCGTGATGGCAAGAAAGTGCAGGCACTGGGTTTAGTGGAAACCATGCGATATACCATCGCTGTGCCTGGAAAGTTACCTCTGAAAAATATTCATTTTTCACTCGTTGACGTACCTGATCTGCAGGTAATTCCCTCAGAGCATTCAACACTGCAATCGATTTGGATGGGTGCAGGTCCAGTTCCCGAGGTTCTGCATCGATTATTGAACCTGCTTGCCAGAACAAGAGCAATCTTTAAGTTTCCTTCTTTT
This sequence comes from Microbulbifer jejuensis, assembly GCF_047289955.1. NCBI lineage: Bacteria > Pseudomonadati > Pseudomonadota > Gammaproteobacteria > Cellvibrionales > Microbulbiferaceae > Microbulbifer > Microbulbifer jejuensis. The sequence goes on along the minus strand of NZ_JBLBUB010000032.1, from coordinate 7,952 downwards.
GTGCCTTTCTCTCGATTGTTTTACTGGGTTCTAAACCTGCTTAAGTATGGTGAGCACCGAGGAGGCATGTTTATCCACGCGCAAGGCATATCAAATGACAACCCCGTCGAGAAATCCTGGCATCTTCTGGCTGAGGGTGATGACGGTCCATACATTCCTTCTATGGCAATTGAAGCAATTGTTCAAAAAGTAAGAAAGAGGGAAGAACCTGCTGCAGGTGCCAGACCAGCCACGCAGGCACTGGAGCTTGAAGATTATAAAAATCTGTTTGCCGGAAAATCTATATCAATGGGTTTTCGGGGTGATGAAAATAAGCAGGACACCCTATTCAGAAGCATTCTTGCTGAAGCATTTGAACAACTCCCGGAAGCTGTTAAGGCATTTCATGACTCGGACGGATCGCGCATATGGAAAGGGCGGGCAGAAGTTCAGCGAGGCTCTGGATTTTTGGCAAATTTAGTCTGTAGGATTTTTGGTTTCCCCAAGAATTCCAGGTCATCTGTTGTGCGTGTAGTTCAGAGTCAGGTAGAAGGTGGAGAGCAGTGGATTAGGACATTTAATGACAGATCCTTTAATTCCATATTAAAAATCGGCTTGGGCAAGAATAGTTATTTGTTGACAGAGCAATTTGGGATTGTCCAAATGGCATTGGCATTAGTTTTGGACAAAGGGAAGCTGCATTTTGTTCCTCGTAAATGCTCTGTTTTTTCAATACCTCTCCCAAAGATTTTAATGCCATCTGGAAACAGTTTTGAAGAAGAAAAAGATGGTCTTTTTATTTTTCATATCAATATCGTTGCACCAATTGTAGGACATATAGTTTCTTATAAAGGCTTTCTGGAGCGAGGATGATAGAGAAGGTTTAAAGATGGCTTCAAACAGTAAGAAAAATTTTTTGGTAGTTTTTTGATGAATATGCAGTAGCTTGTCAGCCCTATACCCAATGGAGTAGCCTACTGCTAGGAGTAAGCTGCCCGAGCTAGATCGCTGTTCTTCCAGTCACTCATGTGCTGCTGCCAGAAATCGGTTTTACTCTGAGTGGTCATTTGATTCTCCTGATCGTTAATAATCAAGAAGTAGAGAAAAACTGCCCGGCCTTTCAGATGGGAGAGCTGCCGAAATAGCTTAACCACTTACTACCGGGTCGCAAGGAAAGAATACCCCTCCTGCTTTACTAGTAAGACTTCCCAAATATAGCAAGGCTATCGATTCAGGCTCTTAGCAAACCTGCCAGAAAGAATCTTCTGCCCTTTCTCTTAATAACTGAAGCCCAGTAACAAGCACTCAAGAATAGGCCAGTTCCCTGCCTTGCCCATCTGCTGGATACACAGCGATACAATGTAAGACCAACTGATACGTCTCTTAACTCCGTTTTCCCATACAGTTTAGTTTCACTACAACTGGAGAGCGTGAGATGAAAATTTCAGGACCCGAAATCCCCACTGTGTACGGTCTTGTCAGCAACCCAAGTTGACTCTGCTTCAAATTTATATCTTGAAAAGCAGAGGTTGTTCCTGTGCGATTGAAAAAAATTTCTGTTCTCTTTTCCCTTATTTCAATGTCATCTGTCGCTGCTAGTGATATCGAGACTACTACCAGATTTAAGCAGTTTACTCCTGCTAAAAATGGAGAGATCGTTGTGGAGACAGGAGTCAGTCTCGCCCATTCGAATTTTGAAAACCTGTACTACAGCTCCGTTTCCTATCGGACGCCCAGCATGCTTTTCAATATTCCAACTTATCTCAACCTTGAGCTAGGAGGGCTTGTCGGACAGGGCTGCGTAGAAAGCGCTTGTAGAATAGCCAGTGGAGAGTCTAAGACTAATTTTAACACACTGTTAATGGGAATCTCAGAGGAGTATCTGCTGATTGATAAGAAAAATTTCTATATAAGCTTTTCACTTGGAGCTTATATCAAAAAACCATCGTCACGCATTGGCTCCATATTTACCTTTGGGGAGCGGCTAGCTATTGGAACAAAATTCTCCGACTTCAACCTCAAACTCTTTGCTCGACACTTCTCAAATGCATCGATGACCGAGAACAACAGTGGGCAGAACTTCCTTGGAATCTCGCTTGATGTTCCTCTATAGATCGCATTGCCTAGTAAATAAGTCTACAAATTTTATTTAGAAACAAACTATGGATAGCAAAGAATTCGGTCTCGTTGCCGCTCAACAACTATTTCAAGTCGAAGACTTACACTACGGCTTTTGGGAAATAGGAGAGCAGCCCTCCTTCCAAAACTTACAGAGAGCGCAGGAAAACCATACGGAATTTCTACTTAAGCACATCATAACTCAAGGGACTGCGGGAAAAATACTCGATATCGGTTGTGGCATAGGAAATACTACACAGAAACTTCTAAGTCAAGGGCACCGAGTTGACGGCCTGGTTCCTTCCGAATGGATGGCTCGCATCGCGAGAAAGAAGGTCTCACCATTCGCTAACCACGATAGAGGCAAAGTATTTTTTTGCCCACTGGAAGACTTGCCCGTTACTCGCCTACAAGAAAAATACACATTAGTATTTTTTAGCGAAAGCTACCAGTACGTCAACATGCAGAAAGCCTTTTCGGTGATTGACAAAATTTTGATTGACCAAGGTAAAGTGGTCATTTTTGATTTTTTTAAAAAGGACAATGCAAAGGGCAAATCCCCCTTAAAAGGAGGACACTCACTGAGACAGTTCTACGAAATCGTCACGGATAACGGCTACATAATGACTGAAAACATTGATGTTACGAAAAACTTGAGCCCCAACCTTACCCTGGTTAACGAAATGTTGGTGCAGCGGCTTATACCCTTCTCGAACTCCCTCGACAATTTTCTTTCTCACAAGCACAAACTCACCTATAGATTAATAAAATGGCTATTGCGTAAAAAAATTGACAAAGCCAAGTTCAAATATTCGGAGCAACGCAACGCAGAGAATTTCCAAAAGTATAAGAGCTATAGGTTAATCGTATTGACCAGGAAGAAATAATTTATGAATGGTAAAGTTTGTCCATACTAGTGCATTGTTCGTGGCATTGAGTGCCCTTTTCCCGCAGCAAGGTAACATCCTTGAATCTCTCGGTTTCTCTATCATATCATGAATTCTCTGTGCGGCCTAAACGACTATACTTTTACGCTGATCCTGTCCAATCAGTAATAGCAAAAGCCTGCCGATTGGCAGTAAGATAATCTGCAATTCCACATTGCAATTGGGGCTTAGCTGTCAATACAGATGATAGAACACGAGAAAGAAATACAATCATGCACAAGACATTCAAAATCATACTCGGTGCGTCACTCCTTATTGCACTTTCACTCAATCTCTTTGCGCAAAGACCTACAACGGAGACTTATTAGTAACGCAGGAGGGAAGAATCCCCCTCTCCCAGGATCGTATGAGGCATGGATGCCGATTATAAGTGTACAAGGGTGTATTCACAGCGTGCCCTGGGAGAGGGGTAGCCTTTTCTTCTGACCCGGTAGTAAGTGCGATTAAGCTGTGAGTAATAGAACAATAAAGCAAGCACCGGTTAACTTAGTTGAATTTTCAATAACTAAATGTCCTTGATGCCAATCTAATACGCGCTTGACAAGTGCTAATCCAATGCCATGGCCACTAATTTTTGTTTTATACTGATCGCCACGCACAAAAGGCTTTACTATTTTTTCTCGCAGCGAAACATCAATGCCTTTACCGTTATCATGAACATATATCTTGCAATAATTGCCTTCATTCATACATTCGATGAGTACCTGCCCACCTCCATAGGTAAGTGCATTTTGAAGAAGGTTGTTTATAATCATTTTAATGTAAAAGGCATCAGCTTGAATCTTTAATTCACGCGACCCATGCGCAAATGAGATATTGCTTTCAAATTGATTATTCGCCTTAATGCACTGATTAATCAATGGCACTAAATCAATAGCATTACTATGTAAGGACACCATGATTTGGTCTAAGCGGGCATAAGTTAACAAGGTTTCAACCAAGGTTGTCATATCGTCAATATGATCGCTGATTTTTGCTTGATACTTTTGCCTGAGTATCGGATCATTTTCCTCGGCGAGTGTGTCAAGTCCAAAACGAATACGCGCCAGGGGCGTTCGTAAATCATGTGATACTGCACTGCTCAGTAACTTTACATCATCCACCAAACTTTCAATCCGAAGTGCCATCTGATTAAATTCCGCCTCAATCTCTTTAAGATAAGAAAATTTTCTGGATGGAATTCGTTGCTGCAGCTCACCCTGACCAAAACGTTTTGTTGCGTACCTCAATGACAATAATTGTCGTATTAAAGGAAACGCCCAAAGGAAAAATAAAAGCAGTAGCGCAATATAAAAACCTATAGTAAAGCCATATTCTCGTGTTGATATTGCAGGTGAAAAATAGGATTTTGACACTTTTATCAATAATACTTCTTGCGATTGCCTCAGAGGAAAATACCATGTTAAATTATTTTTTGTCTCTAACAGCAAGGGCTCACCTTGCTCCATTTGAAGTGCAAGCGGGTTAGGCATAGGCAAATCGGCCTTTGTTAACAGGCCTAATTCAAAGGGCAGATGTTCTGTTTCACCCTGCACCGATGGCCTTTCGCTAATGGCAGCTTGCCAATTTTCAATATATTGCGCTCGCGAAGGAAAGTTAGCCAGTGAGTTCGACCATTGATAACCTAAATCTTCTATCATTTTGGCCTTATCAACATCTCTTACCAGAGAATGATTTTGCTCATACAAATAATCAAACAGCCAACCAAGACCAGCAGTAGCTAAAAAAACAAATAACAGCAATGAGTACAATAAAGTGCGCATATACCTCCTTCACTACCAGGCATCTTTGGCAAAGAGATAACCTTTACCCCAAACCGTTACAATACGACGAGGCTCACTTGGGCAATCACCTAATTTTTTACGCAGTCGCGATACTTTAAGATCTATTGAACGATCAAAACCATCATATTCAAATCCTCGCAGCTCACTCACCAACTCGCTCCTAGAAACGAGCTGCCCCGCTTTACTTGCCAATAACCACAACAGATTAAATTCATTGGAGGAAATTTTTAGCACCTTGTCCTGCAAGATAACTTTCATGGCTTTCTTATCAATGCAAAGTTGATTAAAGACGAGCGGGCCTTCATCATTATTTGATATTAAATAATGGTTTAACTCTTGTTGACGAGCAATATACTTGCGAATGCGCGTGAGCAAGGCGCGTGCTCGTACAGGTTTTGTCAAATAATCATCGGCGCCCATTTCAAGACCCAAAACCTCGTCTATTTCTTCATCTCGCGCAGTCACCATAATAATCGCGTTCTTAAAGTTTGGCCGCACCGCTTTACAAACATCAACGCCGTCCAAGTTAGGCAACATACCATCGAGAATAACCACATCAGGATGAAGCGCTTGTATAAGTTCGACCGCTTGCTGACCACAGCCTGTGATATCTACTTGGTACCCCTTGGCAACGAGGTAGTCCTGCATCCATTGGGCTAAGTCAACATCGTCTTCAATCAGGAGAATATGTCCTGAGCTTTGTAACGTGGCGTTAGTCACTGATGTGCTTATCTCTTTTATGATGAGTTAGTATTTTATTAACCGTTAAAACATACGCCAAGACAGTCTTGATCGGACGTTTTTCTTATATACCCATGCCATTTCCAATTCAGCAGCTACCAATCGTACCTGCTGCTTGCCATCTTTTTCCGTTAGATAGAAGGTCACATTAGTATTTGAAGCAATTTCTTTTGCATAGTGACCTTGCCTCGCTTCTGACCAGCACGCCAGGTGTGAATCTTGTTGATTAGAAAAAAGACAGTACGTCCCTTTTTTGCCTGCTGACCACTGCACATCAATATCTACATAGCACGTTTGACCATGATGAAGCGCAATACACTGCTTGGGCGAGAGTTTTAATGTTGCCGACGGCTTGGCATCATTCACAACTTGCGCAAACGAATTGGCGCTCAAAAAAAATACTACCCAAGCAATAACAAAGATTTGAAGTATTGTAAAAGGGACCAGCAATGCGATGTTTTTAATAAGAAGTTTCATGAGTTCCCCTACTAAAATACATAGCTAAAAAGTACGCCAAATTCAGTGATATCTTCTTTTCTTTCTGGTGATGCAATAATTAGTTTCATAATGGGGCTATCCGTGATACTGCTTGATATATTGGTGTAGCGATAATAAGTTTCAAACAATAGATTTTCACTGATAGGGTAGCTTGCACCAATCTGCCCAACAAAATCAATGCCGGCCCCTGCCTGATAATCGGGGAAATCCAATTGACTTTGCAACTCTGTAGTAGAGTAATAATAATCCAGAATTTCTTCTGAGCGATATACGAGCCCAGCAGAAGCGTAAACTTCCCAATTTTTTATTTGCCATGCATTAGAGGCAAATAAGGACGCATATACACCATCATTATACTCATCATTAAACGAATATGGCGCAACCACAAGCTGCAATAATTGATTTTCAAACAGCCCCGTAGCCCTCAATCCCAGCATTTCTGAGCTTTTTATTTTTTCTTCTTGATGAAACCCAGATTGTCCGTAGCCATATTTGTTACGCCCATGAGCACGTACTGATGTTAAGTCAAACTGCCACTGCTCAGTATTGTAGAAGTTGAAACCAACGTTTATACCTTGATCTAGCCTATTTGCGCCAGAAGCAGCTTCAATGAAAAAACCCCACTTTACTTGATATCGACCACTCACGAATAATGTACCACCTTTGGCTTCATCATCAGAGGGACCTACTTCGGATTTGTAACCGTAGCCTACTTTTAAGTACCCACCTTGAAAGTCATCGTTCTGACTTCCAAAATCACTGACTTCCCTAGGCGTGGTCGAGGTGTGAATTTGATTTACATTCTGTACTTCAATCAGTGGCTCTTGATTAGTATCAAGAGCATTTGCTACAGGTGAGTAACTGATTAAACTGGCGCATGAAAGTGATACAGCGCGTACCCAATGAGAGTTTGTCATCGTGTTTTCCCCTAAATCACCCTAGGTTTGCCGGAGGCAATTTGATTTGGGTCATACCGCTTGGGTAGACTCAGCTTGTTGATAATACAGGTTTTCGTATTCGGATGGGGGCATATCGCCAATCGGCCTGAGAATGCGGTGAATGATCTTATCCTCCAACTCGTCAGTAAGCTGGGTTCGATGCTTCTTGACGACCTGTGGCTCGAAGGTGCCGGCTCGGTCCCGTGGTGTCTGCAGCTCGAAGCTGTCCGTCTGGCTTTTCATGGTTTTGGATGTATGGCCATTGTTGAGGTTGGGCTTGTCCTCGCCGGCGAGGTGCTCCTCCAGCTCAGCACTCATAGCTGCTTCGGTAAGCTGTTTGATCAGGGGGGGTCAGGATGCCATCTTTGCCGCTGAAGCCTTCGCCCTCACACAGCGCCTTGACAGCAGCATCCATATCGAAAGTAGGTTTGGTCATAGGTCATCTCTTTTTTGCTAATGATAAAGAGATGACACAGAATTCTGAACGCTACCCTGCCCAGCCTGATTTATGTTCGTGCTCGCCGGTCAACACCCTGCGAACTGCGCGTTCCCATACTTCGGGGGAGTATCCGGGTTGTTTGCTCATTGGATAATTCTCTCAAGAAATTTAGGCTCCGAGAAATCCGGAGTGATTCATCCCTTACTTTTGATTGTTTTGACAGGAAAACAATAATAGATAGGTTGCTAAAAAGAAGTACCACTAATTGTCAACCTGTATCAATTTGTATCTACTTCCTGTTAATGATCATTTATCGGCATGAACACCGAAATCAACTTTGAAGATACGCTATTTTAATCAATTCGCGGATTCAACCTTGAAGTGCATACCATTTATGCGGCTTGTGCCGCCAAGTAATTATCCATTAAATCTTCTGGTGTTTCAAAGCCTAATGTTTTCCTTGGGCGGTTATTTAAATCGCATACCACTGCATCAACCTCCCCCTGAG
>NZ_JBLBUB010000031.1:0-58695 GCF_047289955.1 Microbulbifer jejuensis | reverse complement strand
TCAGGGGGAGGTTGATGCAGTGGTATGCGATTTAAATAACCGCCCAAGGAAAACATTAGGCTTTGAAACACCAGAAGATTTAATGGATAATTACTTGGCGGCACAAGCCGCATAAATGGTATGCACTTCAAGGTTGAATCCGCGATTATCGAATAGCGGATGAGGTTCAAATTGAGTGTTTGATGAAATCGTATTCTACATTGTTTCCTTGGGGGGATTCTCTCGCAGATATTAAAGTTATTGGTGATTGGATGTCATTAGATACTGAAAGCTCCCCTAAAACAGTAAATGGTTTAAGGTGTCTGTTTTTCTTTGCCTGGACCTCATCAGATTTTCAAATCAAAGGTGAATCTGAAAAGAAAATGTATGAGAGTTTAAACATCGAAGGAAGCAAGGTTATTAAATCTGGCGGAGCCGAGTTTTGGCCCTGGCAGAATTATGGTCAAGAAAGCGCATTTTGCTTACCTAGCTCACGGACACCATCGTCGACCTTAGGAGATGGCCTGGCTGTTGGGCGAGTTACGGCTCACATTTCCGAGCTAAAAAATGATTATTTTCGGACTTTTGGGAATTAATATCTTAAATTTAGAATTTATCGCCAGAGGCCACGACATTTCGCTTTCAAACTCGATCAATTCCGGTGGAATTACCTAACCATTCAAAGGGTTGTTCAGAAGGGAACTCAACACATAAAAGGACTCGCATTCCTTGATAGTGGAGGTATTTGATGGTTAGAGAGTACGCGTAAGTCCGGCGAACCCGACTTAACTGTGATGGTTCTGTTGCAAACATGTCTTATAGGGCATTTTATGTGACTTTCAGTGCCATGGTTTTAGGCTTTCTCGTTCTGAAAATGCTCTTCGGGCATAGGTGAGCAGTTTTTGTTTGGTAGGAGGATACTGAGCTAAGTGAGGCGGGGATGTATAAGTTTTAAAGGAGCTGATAGGGGAAGTCTTGGGCCAGAGAAGAGTTAAGAGGTGGTGATATTTTCTACAAGTACAAGCGAGTAATGTGCGGCCAAGTTTGCTTGCCTATGTAAGCATAACCTGGCCAAAGCGGCCACATTATGGTTTCAATACTATATTGGATGCAATGCTAATGAAAATGGTGGGCCTTCCCAGACTTGAACTGGGGACCTACCGATTATGAGTCGGGTGCTCTAACCAACTGAGCTAAAGGCCCATTTTCACTATGATAACCGTTTCCGTATCCGGTCCATGCAGGGCGATGCGGATGCGCATACAACACCGCTTGCACAGATTGTAGCAAACGGCAGGCAAAGTACTCGATTTCCCTTTTTAAATCAATGTCTTTGTTGCAAGGATTTTCCTGTATGCGGGGTTGCTGATGGTATTGTCCGGGGTTTGGTTTTTTGCCTCGCTGAAGGGATGTGTATTTTGGGGTGTGTGCTTGCTAAGAGCAGAAAATCTTCGCTTCCTCTTCTTGCTTCCCTGTCCCGACAGGCGTTATGCCGTCGGTACGCCGGTGTTTTCGGGAGGTGGGTGAATAGTGGTATGTGCGTTCTATTTCAGAGCGACAGCTTTGGCAGCAATATGCAGCACCACACCAAAAAGGCCAACAACAGGGTAATGGCGACGGCGGCGGAGCCGGTGTCTTTTGCCATCTTTGCCAGGGGGTGCCGCTCTGGGCCAATGCGATCCACGGTAGCCTCTATGGCGCTGTTGATCAGCTCCAGGGGAAGTACCAGCAGAGTAGCGGCGATCAGAATCGCGCGCTCAGCGGGTGTTTCTCCGGCCCATAGGGCGAATGGAGCCAGTATGAGAGCGAGGAGCACCTCCAGGCGAAAAGCTTCCTCGTTGCGCCAGGCGGCGACCAGGCCCTGCACCGAGTAGTCGGTGGCATCGATCAAGCGCGCAATACCTTTCTTGCCCGGTTTGTTGGCGAACTCTTCATGCATGGTGCTCTCCAGGAATCCCTAGGCCCCTCGCGGGCAGTTGTGATTGTGCCATAGTAAAAAGCCCGGTCGAAACCGGGCCTTTGACTAGCGCTTACTCGTCGAGGAAGCTGCGAAGGTGTTCTGATCGCGACGGATGTCGTAGCTTGCGCAGTGCCTTGGCCTCGATCTGACGGATACGTTCGCGGGTTACATCAAACTGTTTGCCCACCTCTTCCAGGGTGTGGTCGGTGTTCATGTCGATACCGAAGCGCATACGCAGTACCTTGGCCTCCCGCGCGGTCAGGCCGGAAAGCACGCAGCGGGTGGCGTCGTGCAGACCGGTCTGGGTGGCAGTGTCCACCGGTGAGGACTCGTTCTGGTCTTCGATAAAATCACCCAGATGCGAATCTTCGTCGTCACCGATGGGCGTTTCCATGGAAATGGGTTCCTTGGCGATCTTGAGGACCTTGCGTACCTTGTCCTCCGGCATCTCCATGCGCTCACCCAGTTCTTCCGGTGTGGGTTCGCGGCCCATTTCCTGCAGCATCTGGCGGCTGATGCGATTGAGTTTGTTGATGGTCTCAATCATGTGTACCGGGATACGGATGGTACGCGCCTGGTCTGCGATGGAGCGGGTAATGGCCTGGCGAATCCACCAAGTGGCGTAGGTGGAGAACTTGTAGCCGCGGCGGTATTCGAACTTGTCCACCGCTTTCATCAGGCCGATATTGCCCTCCTGGATCAGGTCCAGAAACTGCAGGCCGCGATTGGTGTACTTCTTGGCAATAGAGATCACCAGGCGGAGATTGGCTTCCACCATTTCCTTCTTGGCGCGGCGCGAGCGGGCCTCGCCGATAGACATGCGGCGGTTGATTTCCTTGATCTGGCCGATTTCAAGGCCGGCGCGTTCCTGGCACTGGGCCAGCTTGCGCTGGGCGCGGGTAATGTCGTCCACTACGTGGCGCAGGGCGTCGGAGTAGTCGCGTTTTTTCTTGATGATTGCGGGAATCCAGCCTTCGTTGATCTCGTTGCCGGGGAATTCCTTCACAAACGTCTTGCGCGGCATACGGGCACGTTTGATGCACAGGTTCATGACGAGGCGTTCCTGCTCACGCACATTGTCGCGAATGTAGCGTACCTCGCCATAGAGGGGGTCGAACTGGCGTGGTGCCAGTTTGAAGTAGCGGAAAACCTCCCCGACAGCTTCGAGGGCCTTGCCGGCTTCCTTGGAGCTGCGACCGTGGGTTTCTATCGCGGCATCAGCGGCTTTTTTTGCCGTGATCAGGGCGTTCATGCGCTCGGCCAGCTCTTCGGGGTCGATGCCGCCAACGTTTTCCTCTTCCTCGTCGGTGCTTTCGCTGCTGTTGCTGGTGATGGCGTCTGCGGCTTGGCCGGCCTGTGCCCCTGGTGGTACTTCTTCGGCGGGATTCAGCCAGCCGGAGATCACGTCCGGGACACGGCGTTCCTCTTTCCCGATCAGGACATATTCGCTAATGATCCGCTCAACGGCGCCGGGCCAGTAGGCGAGGGCGGCCATCAGTTCTCGCAGGCCCTCTTCGATACGCTTGGCAATGGCGATCTCGCCCTCGCGCGTGAGCAGCTCAACAGTGCCCATTTCGCGCATATACATGCGTACCGGATCGGTGGTGCGGCCTACATCGGACTCCACCGCGGCCAGTGCGGCGGCCGCCTCGGCGGCCGCGATCTCATCTGCGGAGCTGTCGCCTTCGGCCATCAACAACTCTTCGGCATCGGGGGCCTTTTCGAAGACCTTGATGCCCATATCGTTGATCATGCCAATAATGTCTTCCACCTGATCGGGATCGGAAATATCTTCCGGCAGATGGTCATTTACCTCGGCATAGGTGAGATAGCCCTGTTCTTTACCGCGGGCGATCAGATCCTTAATGCGGGAGGTCTGCTGCTGGGTTTTGTCGGTCATGCACAACCCTGAATTCTGGGGATGAAAATACGGGACAAAGACGCGGGATTATAGCGTATTTGCATTAGCAATAACCACTCCGGCTGTCAAGTGACGGCGTTGGTGTGTGGCGTGGGTCGCTTGTGGTTCCCAATCCCGTCCGCTGGTGGGGGGTGTGAATATAGTGTTCAGCCTGTAGTTTTCAAGGGCATAGTGCCGATTAATTGTGTTTTCTTCGCCAATTGGCCAACAGTGCCAGTTGCTCTTCTGTGCTCAGCTGGGTGTCACTTTTCAATTGGGCCAGTAGGCCGCGGTTGTGCTGCCTGCTGGCGGACTCCTCCAGGCGCTTCAGGCAGTCGCTGAACTCAAGGTGTGGATCGTACTCCAGGTTGCTGTCGCCTTGGGCCAATTGGTGTATACCGGATACCAGCGGGGACATAGCGAGTTTGGCCAGGATGTCGCAGGAGTCGGCTCCGTGGTGGGCGCGCCAGTAGCCGAGTAACTGGTTCAGGTTGTATTCGGGGCGGTCCCTGAGTAGCGTCACCAACTGGGCGAACAGCGCCAGGTCGGGGTCGCTGCTCGCGCGAAAGCGCTCCAGATCCTCGATTTGGGCACACAGCCGTGGGTGGTGCAGGAGCAGGGCGATCAACATGCGTTCCGGCGGCAGGCGGTATTGGCCACTGCGGCGCGGGCTGTCCCCTTCCTGTGGGGCGATCTCCTCCAGATAGGGGTTGCTCTCCCGTGGCCAGGGCTCCGGTGCTGTTCGGTGTTGGGTATCCTGGCTGGATTCTTGCGGCGTCTTGGGCGCCTGCCCGGTGGCGGCGTGCTGGGATTGGGCGCTGTGTGCCTTTTCCGTGCGGATCACCTCCTGCAGGGTCTCCCTGTCAAGACCGGTGCGCGAGGCCAGCTGCTGGAACATTAGTTGGCGGTAGACCCCTTCCGGCAGCTGATCCAGCAGGGGTGCGGCCAGCTTGGACAGACGCGCGCGGCCGTCCATGGTCTGCAGGTTGATGTCCTCGCTGAGCAGGTCGAAGAGAAAGTCTTCCAGCGGCAGGGCCTGTGCTTGCATTAATTGCTGGAAGCGTTCCCCGCCCAGTTGGCGTACCAGGGTGTCCGGGTCTTCCCCTTCTGGCAGCAACAGGAAGCGCAGGCTGCGCCCGTCCTGCATCTGCGGCAGGGCGGATTCCAGCGCGCGACGGGCGGCGGCGCGGCCGGCGCGGTCGCCATCAAAGCAAAACAGCAGCTCGGCGGTGTGGCGGAAAGCCAGCTGGATATGCTCCTCGCCACAGGCGGTGCCCAGAGTGGCCACAGCACAGCGGATGTCGAACTGTGCCAGCGCCACCACATCCATATAACCCTCTACCACAATCAGGCGATCTAAATTGCGGTTGGCCTGGCGCGCCTCCCACAGGCCGTAGAGTTCACGGCCCTTGTGAAAGATCGGGGTTTCCGGCGAGTTCAGGTACTTGGGCTTTTCGTCCCCCAGTACCCGCCCGCCAAAGGCGATAGCGCGGCCGCGCTGGTCGCGGATCGGAAAGATAATGCGGTTGCGGAAACGGTCGTAGTGGTGTCGCGCGCCGGGTTTGGTGTTGCCATCGTTGTCCTGGCGGCGAATGGCCAGGCCCGCCAGCTCCAGCTGATCGGCTTTCTGCGGGGAGTCCGCCAGGGTGTTGAGTAAATTGTCCCAGCCCGGTGGTGCCAGGCCGATACCGAAATCGCGGGCAATCTCGCCAGATAAGCCGCGATTGCGCAGGTAGGCCACGGCGTTGCCGGCGGCGGGATGGCTGCGCAGCTGTGCGCAATAGTAGTCGGCGGCCTTTTCCGTGAGCTGGTAGAGGGATTGGCTCTCCCGCTGGCGTTTCTCCTGGCCCGGCGCCGGCTGCTCGCGGGGCACCTCGAGGCCGCGGGTTGCCGCCAGCTTTTCCACCGCCTCGGGGAAGGGGAGGCGGTCGTACTCCATCAAAAAACCAATGGCGTTGCCGTTGGCACCACAGCCAAAACAATAGTAGAACTGCTTGTCCGGGCTCACAGTAAAAGACGGTGTTTTTTCGTCGTGGAAGGGGCAGCAGGCGGCGTAGTTCTTACCGGTTTTGCGCAGTTTGACCCGGCTGTCCACCAGCTCGACGATATCTGCCCGGGCGAGTAGATCGTCGATAAAGGACTGGGGGATCTTGCTGGGCACAGCGCTCTCCGTTTCGGGATCAGCCCAACTGGGCTTTGACCTGTTTGCTCACCGCACCCATATCCGCGCGGCCCTGCACTTGCGGTTTTACCTGGGCGATGACCTTACCCATATCCGCCATGCTGCTGGCGCCAGTATCCTGAACGGCGGAAGTGACGATCTCGTTGATCTCGGCTTCGCTCAATTGCCTGGGCAGAAACTCCTGGATTACCTCGATCTCGGCCTGCTCCACCGCTGCCAGCTCGGTGCGACCGGCCTTTTCAAACTGGGTAATGGAGTCGCGGCGCTGCTTGATCATTTTGTCCAGCAGGGCGAGGATGCGGGCATCGTCCAGGTCGATGCGCTCATCCACTTCTACCCGCTTGATCTCGGCATTGATCAGGCGCAGGGTGGCCAGGCGCTTCTTGTCACGCGCTTTCATTGCGTCTTTGGTGGCCTGGGTCAGGGTGTCCTTGAGAGTGCTCATAGTGCGTGTTCCGGGATTGGAATTAGAGATGCTGGGTGCTAAGGATAGCGCGTCCGTGGCCTGGGGAGAATGCGGTTGACAAAATGAAAAACGGCGCGCGAGTATCACTCGCACGCCGTTTGCTAGGGTACCGCCAAGAGGCTTGGCCCATTCGGCTGCCCCGTGGCGACAGACTGAATGCTGTCTGCGACTCTTATCTTAGTAGAGGCGTTGGAATTTGCGGTTTTCGCGCTGAAGCTTCTTGGCGTGGCGCTTCACAGCGGCAGCGGCTTTGCGCTTGCGTACTGCCGTTGGTTTCTCGTAGAACTCGCGGCGACGTACTTCAGACAGTACGCCTGCTTTTTCACAGGAGCGCTTGAAGCGACGCAGGGCGATATCAAAAGGTTCGTTGTCTTTGAGTCGTACAGAGGGCATAGAATACCTGTTAAAATTCGTTTCTCTCGGCCATTCCGGCAATACTCCCGCAGTTGCATCCGGTGGCCGGTTCACAGCGAGGGCGCAAATTCTAAACACTCCCCCGCAGGATCGCAACCCCATTTTCCAGTATGATAACGACCCCTCGAAGTAGTCACGGGTATAAGATCAGGTGCGTGTTCTTGGTATAGAAACTTCCTGCGATGAAACTGGCGTCGCTATCTACGATTCAGCCTCCGGCCTGCTCGGCCACGCCCTGTTCAGCCAGGTGGACTTGCACGCTGATTATGGTGGCGTAGTCCCTGAACTGGCGAGTCGCGATCATGTGCGCAAGCTGCTGCCCCTGGTGCGCCAGGTTATGGCAAAGACGAACACCAAACCCTCGGACCTGGACGGCGTGGCCTATACCGCTGGCCCCGGTTTGGTCGGCGCCCTGATGGTGGGGGCCTGTGCCGGCCGTGCCCTGGCCTATGGCTGGGACATACCCGCGGTGGCGGTGCACCATATGGAGGGCCATCTATTGGCCCCGATGTTGGAGGAGAATCCGCCCGCTTTTCCCTTTGTGGCTCTGCTGGTCTCCGGTGGCCACACCCAGTTGGTAGAAGTGCGCGGTCTCGGTGACTATGAGCTGATGGGGGAGTCCCTGGATGACGCTGCCGGTGAGGCTTTCGACAAGGCGGCCAAGATGTTGGACCTGGATTACCCCGGCGGCCCGCGTCTGGCGGCCCTGGCTGAGAAAGGCGATCCCAGACGCTTTACTTTCCCGCGCCCTATGACTGATCGACCGGGCCTGGACTTCAGTTTCTCAGGTCTAAAGACTTTTACCCTGACTACCGTGCGCCGGCACGCCCTTGACAATGGCCTGCCGGACGAGCAGACCTGCGCGGATATCGCCGCGGCCTTTCAGGAAGCGGTGGTGGATACATTGGTGATTAAATGTCGTCGCGCGATTAAAGCGTCCGGGTACAAAACGCTGGTGATTGCCGGTGGGGTTTCCGCCAATCAGCGGTTGCGCGAGTGCCTGGAAACGAGCCTGCGCAAAGGCGGTGTCAGTGTTTACTATCCACGGCATGAATTCTGTACCGATAATGGCGCGATGATTGCCTATGCGGGCAGCCTGCGCCTGAAGGCAGGAGAGCAAGCCGGTCTGGCAGTGGATGTGCGCCCGCGCTGGCCCATGACCGAATTGCCCAAGACCGAACTTTAAACATGGGCAGGACATCCTGGCAGTAGAAAGAAAAGAGCCGATAGATGGATATTGTTTTTATACGGGATTTAAAGGTGGATACCATTATTGGTATTTACGACTGGGAGCGGGAAGTGCGTCAGACGGTCAGTGTCGACCTGGAGATGGCTTTCGATATCAGCGAAGCGGCGCGCACAGATAATATCGAGTACACGCTCAACTATAAAGCGGTGGCCAAGCGCCTGATCGCCTTTATTGAGAGTAGTGAGTTCCTGCTGGTGGAAACCATGGCGGAACAGGCCGCTGCTATTGTGCAAAAGGAGTTTTCCGTGATCTGGTTGCGTCTGCGCTTATCCAAACCCGGTGCTGTGCGTGGTTCCCAGGATGTCGGTGTTATTATTGAGCGCGGCGAAAGGCCAATAAAAGGGGCAGCAGCGATGTCTGCGGGAGTGTAAACGTGGCTCAGGTGTATCTCAGCCTTGGCAGTAATGTCAATCGCGCGCAACATATTCACGCGGCGCTGGACGCGCTGGCCGGGCAGTTTGGCGAGTTGCAGGTATCCCGCGTTTTCGAGAGTGAGGCGGTGGGATTCCAGGGGGATAACTTTTATAACCTGGTGGTGGGCCTGCGTACAAACCTGCCGGTGGGGCAGCTGGCGCTCTGCCTGCGTGGAATCGAGGATGCCAATGGCCGCCTGCGCGCGGGTCCCAGGTTCAGTGCGCGCACCCTGGATATCGATATCCTCACCTACGATAACCTCACAGGCACGGTCGATGGGGTAAAACTGCCGCGGGGTGAGATCGTAAAAAATGCCTTTGTATTACAACCTTTGGCAGAGATAGCCCCGCAAACCGTTCACCCGATCGAGGAGAAGACTTTCCGCCAGTTGTGGAGTGAATATGATCAGGCTTCGCAGAAGTTGTGGCCGGTGGCATTTACCTGGCCTTAATGGCGAACTTGTCAGAGAAACCTAAAAAGCAGCCACCGGGCTGCTTTTTTGTTTTTGTGGGCGTCATAAAACCTTTGGTTTACTGGAGCCACTCGGCAATCGTATCAATATATTCTGGTGGCAGTATATGCTCTCCGGGAAATACATGGTGCCGCTTGTTGTTTGCATTAATAAGCTCAAATAGCACCCTGTTTTCCTCTTCTGTTGCAAATTCGTCGTTATCGGCTGTGATTAATAGAAGGTCCTGAGCCTGGCTATGAGCGATCAGATTTATCGGTGCCACTGCGGTGTTGTCAAGTTGAGGAGGGACCATACCGATAACTTTTTGAGTGCGCGGCCAACGGTGATCAGGTCGAAATCCTGATTGTCCATGCGCCGAGTCAGCTTGCCCAGGTCGGTTGGGTTGGCCGGACCGCCCTTGGCTGAGTTTTACTATTCCTGACTTTTGGATAACAGCCGGATAATGTCCAGGGTCTTGCCCGGCTCCCAGCGCATGGCAGAGACCATGCCGTGCATAGCCAGCAGGCGCCGGTCGAGATCCTTTCTGTCGCGAAGCTTTTGCAATTTTTCTCTGGCCTTTTCATAGCCCTGTTGTTCATAGGCCAGCAGCAATTCGACGGTTTGTTCCGCAGGGGTTATCTGGCGGGGACGCGGTGTGTAACCCATAGCCTCTACCATACGCTCGGCTGCCAGCCAGGTGGACCAGGGGTTCTGGCCGGTAATGAGTTGGCCATCCACACTGACCTGCTCCAGATAGGCGGGCCCACTCTGGAAAATTGCACCCTGTTCGCGCAGGCGATCTTCCAGCAGAAAGGGAAACCGTTGCGCGGCATCGGGAATAAGAAACAGCTCTTCCTCATTGGTGAAAGCGCTGATTTGGCGGCCGGCGATAAGTGGCTCGCCATTGTCCAGGGTGACATTGGCGAGCGCTGCCGGTCCATGGCAAACGGCACCAATGACCTTGCCGTTTTTATGGAAGTCCCGCACCAGGGTTTGGATATCGGTATTATCGGGAAAATCAAACATGGTGCCCTTACCACCGACAAAAAATATGGCCTGGTAGTCCCCGGCGGATACCTGATCAATGGGAATACTGTTATCTACCTTTTGCTGTGCTTCCCGATCATTGAGAAAAGCATAATCGAAAGGTCCCATATCGCCTTTATCAATCAACGCAGGCGGTTTACCACCTTTGGGACTGGCAATATCCACGACAAATCCATTGGCTGTAAATACATAGTAGGGGCGGGCCAGTTCCGTCAACTCATAGCCGGTGGATTTAGTGGAGTTACCCATCACCTCTGTGCTGGTGACTACAGCCAGCACTTTGCCCCGTTTTACATCGGTTCCTTGTTGTAAATAGCGCAGTTCACTGGCTGTTGTATTGGAAAAGTCCTGTTCCTGTGGAGGGATTAAGCCCTTAATCCAGATGATAAAGGTAAAGCAAGCGCCACAGATGACAGCGAGTGAAATAAGTATTTTCTTCAACATGTCGATTTCCAAAAATTGTAATGAAAGGTGTAAATCTTTCGGGTTGTCCACCTAACACTTGGAAGAGTAAGGGGTGGCAGGTGAAATCCCGGTGAGATAGTTGCTAAAAGGAGCAATTGTTTGGTTTATGGCTGTTTTCTTAACAGTAGCCCGCATTGATAAGTGTTTTGTTGGCACAGAACCGCAATTTCCCAGCCCAGAGCTGCACAAATTCTTTTTGCCAGAAATAAACCTTGACCGATACCTTTGCTGCCTTCTCTTTTTTGGCCGGACAGAAACGTCTTTTCCGTATCGAGTACAGTATCTATGGGGTTTTCAAACAATAGGGTATTTCCTTTGGTATAAATTCTCAGTTCGGGCCGGGATGCATGTTGTAGGGCATTGCCGATCAGGTTGTTGAATAGTAATGATACGAGATGGCGATTGGCCAGGATCTCCTGGTCGTTTTCTATTGTTATCTGTATCTGGAAATTTTCTTGAATAATGTTTTGATGCTGTGTCAGGAGACGCTCTTCCAATAAGGGCCGTAACCTAAGGTACTCCGTTTGCAGGGATTCCGACCGGGCCAGGGCCAGCAGTGTCGATACCGTTGCCTCCATCCCGGTAACCGTTTGTAACAGTTCGGTCTTTTCACAAGCCGTCATTGCCCGGTTTTGGCTGAGCGTCAGGGTGCCTTTGAGAATGGTCAGGGCCGTGCGGAATTCGTGGCTGGTATCGCGGGTGAATTCAGCCTCCCTCTGTAGTGCCTGTTTGAGCTGATTGATGGTGCTTTCCAGGATAAATGCCAGATAGCCGATTTCATCCTTGTCATCACTGTGGGGCAGGGATATCTGCGTATCGCGGCTTCTTTGCTGTTTAACCACTTCCGCCAGGGCAATAACCGGGGCGATGGTTTTGCGGGAAATACGGTAGGCACAGTGAAGTGCGAATAGTAATGTCAAGGCGCATGCGCTGCCAAAGAGCCAGAGTAACCGGGTCGATTGTCGCGTGACAGCGATCAGTTCACTGACTTCGGCGGCGAGAATTGCGGAGCTGTTATCAGGCAAATGTACCCTACGCAGGTGAAAGTGATGGTCTGAATCACTGAACCACTCGGCTTTCTCGGCGTTGTTTGGCAGTGCGCTGAGTAATTCAGTGGGGATTGCCTGGCCTTCGGTGTACAGCTTGAGATAGGGTAGGCGTGGTTTCGGTGGAAAACCGGTGATTTGCGTCTGTCGTTTAATATAGCGGACCTCACCTTCAAGTAAATTGTCGAGAATATGGTCTTCAATCACATAGGCTGCCAACAGGCAGAGTGCAAAAAATACCACGCAGAGCAGTAGGGTAAAACTGCCAAAAATTGCAAAGACTCTTTTTTGCAGTTTACTGATTCTGTGCACTTGAGGTTTCCAATTGGTATCCCAGGTTGGTAATGGTTTTCAGCATGGGCGTCTTAAATGGTTTGTCCAATGCCTGACGCAGGCTGTAGATATGGGATTTTAGTGCGTCAGTTTCCGGTGGGTCGTCGCCCCAGATATGGTGAATGAGTGCCGAGCGGCTCACGGGGGCCGGTGAAGCCTGGGCGAGCAGGGTGAGAATACGGAATCCGATAGAGGTCAGCACCAATGGTTTCTTGTCTCTACACGCGGTCTGTTGGCGATGGCATATTTGCAGGTCGCCGATCTGAATTTTATCATTGGTATGCAACTGGTGCCTGCGGGCCAGGGCGCGGCAGCGCAGGATTAATTCCCGTGGGTCGAAGGGCTTGCACAGGTAGTCGTCAGCGCCCACACCAAAGCCATGCTCTTTATCAGAGATGGCGTCGCGAGCGGTGAGCATCAATACCGGTATATTCACCGGCGCCTCCGCTTTAATCTTCTTACACACCTCCAGGCCATCCATATCGGGCAGGCCCAGATCGAGAAGAACCAGGTCGAAGATCTGCTCTAGCGCCAGCTGCATCCCCTGGCGGCCGCAGTGGGAAAAATCCATTCGCCAGCCTTCAGCTTGTAAAAACTCGGCAACCTGTCGGGCAATGACAGGGTTGTCTTCTATCAGCAGTATTTTCAGTGGGTGCATGGGAGTGTCTCGTGTGGCAAAGAAAGTCACAAAAACAGTCTGACAGGATGGGCGTGAAATAGAAGTGAAGCCTCACCGCTGGTTGGCTTTGGGGCAGTATGGAGGAGGGCGAATAGCTCAGATAGTGAGGCTGCGACCGCCGTCGACTGCGATGACCTGGCCGCTGATATAAGGCGCGTCGCAAGCGAGGAAGCGCACGGTCTTGGCGATATCATCCGTGCAGCCGGTACGGGCGAGGGGAATGCGTCGGACAATGTGCATTTTCTTGGCCTCGCTAGTGGCCTCCTGCTCGGGCCACAGGATGGCGCCGGGAGCGACTGCATTGACGCGCACCTGGGGGGATAGCTCCAGGGCAAGACTTTTAGTCAGCATTACCAGCCCGGCCTTGGCGGCACAGTAAAGTGTGTGTTTGCGCATTGGGTGCTCGGCATGGATATCCGCCATATTGACAA
The DNA here is from genome assembly GCF_047289955.1 of Microbulbifer jejuensis. NCBI lineage: Bacteria > Pseudomonadati > Pseudomonadota > Gammaproteobacteria > Cellvibrionales > Microbulbiferaceae > Microbulbifer > Microbulbifer jejuensis. The sequence goes on along the minus strand of NZ_JBLBUB010000031.1, from coordinate 45,679 downwards.
TGCAGCCTCCATTGCGGGCGAGGGTTTTGGCCAGCGCTTGACTGATGAAAAATGGTGCCTTGAGATTGCTGCCTACCAGTTGGTCCCAGTCCTCCTCGGTGGCTTTGCCGACTGGCGTTGGGTAGAAAGCCGAGGCGTTGTTGACCAGAACGTCAATGCCGCCCCATACCTCTTCTGCGCGCCGGGCGAGGTCGGCGCAGGCATCGGCGCTATCCAGCGCACTCTGCAGTGCTATGGCGGAACCCCGGCAGACTTTGTTGAGTGCTTTTGCGAGGGCATGTGCCGCATTGGCCGAGCTGCGATAGTGGATGACAATACGGTGATCCCCGTGCAGTTCTTCGGTGATGGCGCGACCGAGGCGAGCGGCGGCACCGGTGATCAACACATTACGCACGATAGGCTTCCTTAACCTTGGCAATAGCCCTAATCCGCGCCCGATCCAGTGCCTGGCCCAGCTTCGCGCCCTCGCAACCCTGTGCAATCAGCGCGTCGGCAGTCACAGCGGCTGCCGCTTCGCGGGCGGCGCGCAGGAAGTTCACTTGGGGATAGTCTCGATGCTCGAGCCCCTGGCGTCCGCGGGCGTCTGCCTCACAGGCGCGCAGGAAGTTCTCGAACCGCTCGGGGCGTCGCAAAGCATCCAGACTGCGCATCATTTTCATAACGGTCTGCGGGCGCAGCTCGAATGCCCTATGGCAGTGCAAATGGTATTCGCAGACGCCAATAGCCAGTGTGGTCAATGCCTTGGGTGTACGCCAGCGTTCGCAGACTGCGCGCACCAGGGGTATTCCAGCGGACTCGTGACCGTGATGACTGGGCAATATCTTTTCCGGGGTTAAGCCCTTGCCCAGGTCGTGCAGCAATACTGCGAAACGTACAGGCAGCTCCGGGGGGGCGGCGCGCAGTGCCATTAGTACATGCTCACCAGTATCTACCTCGGGGTGGTGGATGGGGGGCTGAGGTACCCCGAACAGTTGCTCCAATTCAGGCAGAAACACCGGCAGAGCGCCACACTCCCGCAACACTCGGATAAAGATATCGGGGTCCGGCTCAGTGAGAGCGCGGCTGACTTCCTTCCAGATTCTTTCTGCTACCAGATATTCAATTTCACCGGCTTCGACCATCTGGCGCATCAGCTCCACAGTCTCTGGTGCAATGGTAAAGTCCAAGTGGTGGTAGCGTGCCGCGAAGCGGGCTACGCGCAGGATGCGCAGGGGGTCTTCGGCAAAAGCTGGGGATACGTGGCGCAAGACACGCGCCTGCAAGTCTTTCTGGCCCCCGTAAGGGTCGATAAGCTTACCGTCGCTGGACTCGGCAATCGCATTGATCGTCAGGTCACGGCGCAGCAGGTCTTCTTCAAGGGTGATATTGGAGGCGGCATTGACAGAAAATCCGCCATACCCATGTCCGCTTTTGCGCTCTGTGCGAGCAAGGGCATACTCGTCGCCGGTGTCGGGGTGCAGAAACACGGGAAAATCTCGCCCAACAGGCTTGAAACCGTGCGTTAGCATCTGCTTCTCATCGGCACCTACAACCACCCAGTCGCGCTCATATACAGGGCGATGCAGCAGTTTGTCGCGCACTGCGCCGCCAACGAGATAGATCCTCAATGGGATAGCTCCAAAGCTGGGGATACCGGTTGCCCGGCAGGGAGTTGCACTACCATAAAGTCATTGGTTCCGACGCCGTCCAATCTCCAGAATGGGGGCTAGGGTTACAGCGGAGGAAAGCCTGGGATGTTGGCAAGATAAAAAAATGGCCCCGAAAAAACAAGGGGGCCCAGGGTCTTAGGGTATGCGTTTGGCAATTTTTTCTACTGCCGGTGGGTGTGTCGACGATCCAGTGCAGGGGTTGGCCAACACCAATTTGTGGCCATCTTAACAAAGCTGTCTTACCTGTCAACTGTACCTTATAGTATTTTTTGAGGGGGTTGTTGTGTTGTTCGTTAATAGGTTGCATGGACCGAATTTCGGGCTGGTTTTACAGCAATGAACAGCATAATTTATAGGGGTGATTTCATTGGGCAGGATAATTTCGCGCTAGACCCTGGAGGTGGGGTTTTGTTGCGGGGAGTTGACCTGGCCGTCAGTGATCGCAGTTGTTGGGGAGACTAAAAATATGAGCGAAATACATGTACTTACCACCGGGGAAGCTGCCAGGTACTGCGGTGTCAATTTCCGAACCGTCATTCGCTGGATAGAGCGGGGACAGCTCAAGGCTTACAAGTTACCTGGTCGTGGTGACCACCGCATTTGTGTAGAGGATTTTGTGGGTTTTTTGCGCGATAACGCTATGCCGGTACCGAATACTCTGGCTGTACCCAGCCGCAAGGTGTTGCTGCTGACAACGGATTCAGAGCTGACTTCGGTGGGATGCCAGACATTGGAAAACATCGGCTGTGAAACAGAAGTGGCTGGCGACAGCTTCTCTGCGGGTATTTTGCTGGCTCATTTCAAGCCTGTTCTGTTGGTGATCGATGCAAATCTGGTGGGTGACGGTGGTTTTCAGATGCTTGATTACCTGAGATCCCGCAGTGAGTACGCCAACCTGCGCATTCTCGTTGCCCCCTCGGGAGACGACCGTGACACAACCCGCTGGCTCGATGCCGGTGCGGATGCTTTGTTGAGCCAGCGCGAGGAGCGTGGTGAACTGGCGGCAAAAGCCAAATTATTGCTTGAGGCCAACGGTTAATCCGACGGTATATATTGGGGAGCTATCCACAGGTGATACCTCCCCCCGTCGGTCAAGGCTCGCAGTGGTTTGCGCTTTGAAATTCAGATGGGCTTAGGGATTAACATGGGCTCCTCTTCACTCTCCTGGCGGTCGCGGCCCTGTTCAGGGCAGTGGTAGCTGGCCGTGATTTCTTTGCCATTGTGACTGTTGAGATGTACCTCAAAACCCCAGAGCCGGTGTAGATGCCTCAGCACCTCCGCAGTGTCTTTGCCCAGAGGGCGGCGCTGGTACTGGGTGTGATGCAGGGTGAGGGAGCGATCCCCTCGGGTATCCACCGCATACACCTGAATATTGGGCTCCCGGTTGCCGAGGTTGTATTGGCCTGCCAGGTTTTCTCTCAGCTGCCGGTAACCGCACTCGTCGTGAATGGCGCTGACAATAATGTCCTTCTCTTTGTCGTTGTCGCTGATACAGAAGAGTTTCATATCGCGCATCACTTTTGGCGAGAGGAACTGCAAGATAAAACTCTCGTCTTTGAAGTCGCGCATGGCAAACTGTAGTGTTTCCCGCCAACTGCTCCCAGCGATATCCGGAAACCAGCGTTGGTCTTCTTTTGTTGGATTCTCACAGATGCGCCTTAAATCACTAAAAATACTGAAACCTAACGTGTAGGGGTTAATGCCGCTGTAGTGGGGGTTGTCAAAGCCTGGCTGGTAGATCACATTGGTGTGGCTTTGCAGAAATTCCATCATAAAGCCTTCGGTGACCCGTCCACGGCGGTAGAGTTCGGTCAGCAGGGTGTAGTGCCAGAAAGTGGCCCAGCCTTCGTTCATGACCTGGGTCTGGCGCTGGGGATAGAAATACTGCGCGAGTTTGCGCACGATACGCACCAGTTCCCGCTGCCAGTTTTCCAGTAGTGGGGCGTTCTTTTCAATAAAATAGAGGATATTTTCCTGGGGCTCTTCGGGAAAACGTTTCTTCTTGGTGCTCTCTGTACCTTCGCCCAGCTTGGGAATGGTTCGCCACAAATCATTGAGTTGCCGCTGGCGGTATTCCTCCCGCTCCTGCTGCTGGCGCTCTTCTTCAACAGCCGAGATGGGATAGGGTCTTTTGTAGCGATCGACCCCATAGTTCATCAGCGCATGGCACGAATCCAGGATTCCTTCTACCTTATCCAGGCCATAGCGCTCCTCACAGCGGGAGATGTAGTTCTTAGCGAAAATCAGATAGTCGATAATACTGCTGGCATCGGTCCAGGCGCGAAAAAGGTAGTTGCCCTTGAAGAAAGAATTATGCCCATAGGCGGCATGGGCGATGACCAACGCTTGCATCGTCATGGTGTTTTCTTCCATGAGATAGGCGATACAGGGGTTGGCATTGATCACTATTTCATAGGCCAGTCCCATCATGCCGCGCTGGTAGCTGTTTTCGACGCTGATGAACTGCTTGCCATAGGACCAGTGGTGATACCCCACCGGCATCCCAACTGAGGAGTAGGCGTCCATCATCTGCTCGGAGCTGATCACCTCAATCTGGTTGGGGTAGGTGTCCAGTCCAAACTCTCCCGCCAGTTCGCCAATAACGCGATCATATTGCTGGATCAGTTCGAAAGTCCATTCGGAGGTGGTGGAGATTGGGCCTTGCGAATCGGATTTTGGTGAGTCGCTGCTGTTGGCATAGGTGTCTAGCATCGGGCTGTTCCCTTCTGGCTAAACAGTTGACGGAACACCGGGTAGATATCCTGGACACCCACAATCTGTTCCATGGCAAAGTGGCTTGGAAACAACGTGCGTACACTTTCGTATTCCTCCCACAGGGCCTGGTGATCGCGCGGGGTGATTTCTACATAGGAGTAGTACTGCACGTGGGGCATGATGTCGTCGATCAGGATTTTGTGGCAGGTACTGGAATCATCATTCCAATTGTCGCCGTCTGATGCCTGGGCACCATAGATATTCCACTCACTGTCCGGGTAGCGCTCATGCATAATCCGACGCATCAATTTGAGTGCGCTGGAGACGATAGTGCCCCCGGTTTCACGGGAGTAGAAAAACTCTTCTTCATCTACCTCCTTGGCGCTGGTGTGATGGCGGATAAATACGACTTCGGTGTATTCATAGCTGCGCTGGAGAAACAGGTAGAGCAACAGGAAGAAGCGCTTGGCCATATCCTTGGTGGCCTGATTCATGGAGCCGGAAACATCCATCAAACAGAACATTACAGCGCGGGAGCGGGGTTTTGGCTGGCGAATCAGCAAATTGTATTTCAGATCAAAATCATCCAGGAAGGGCACGCGACCGATACGTTTGCGCAGCTCTGAAATGTCACTTTTTAACGCTTCAATTTGCCGTTGGTCGCGCAGTGCGAGGTCTTTTTTTTCTTCCTGTGCAAGGGCTGTTTCCAGTACGCGCAGCTTGCGCCGCTTGCTGCTGGTCAGGGCGATTCGGCGTGCGTGGGCCGCTCTGAGGGAGCGGATCACATTGAGGCGGCCGGGGGTACCCTCGTTACTGATACCGGCGCGAATCACCCGAAAAGCTGCATTGCCGGCCAGTTGCTGCTTGACCATGTTGGGCAGTTGCAGCCCCTCGAACATAAAATTGAGAAACTCTTCCTGAGAGATCTGAAAGACAAACTCGTCGACGCCCTCGCCGCTGTCGCTGGCACCGCTGCCATTGTCTCCCCCGCTCTGGCCCTGGCGTGGAATCCTATCACCGGTCGTGAATTCCCTATTACCCGGCAAAATGTGCTCGATATGCCCACCGGTACCATGGGAGAGCAGGGGTTCATTGATATCCCGGGTGGGGATGCTGATTCGTTCACCCTTGTCCATATCCATGATTGAACGGTTGTTCATGGCATCACCAACCGCTTTTTTAATATGAGCCTTGTAACGTCTGAGAAAACGCTGGCGGTTTACCGTACTCTTTTTTTTCCCATTCAGTCGGCGGTCGATGATATAGCTCATATTGCTGTCCTGGCCCTGAACAAAATCAATCGGTACTACCGGTCATACAAGCACGTATTACCGGAAGGGAAGGGGAGAATGCAAACCCCCTAGCTATTAAACCGCTAATCAGGCAGGTTTGAACTGAACTGACTGATTGATCGTGAAAAACTGCCCAATCAGAGAGGCGCTGTTTGCATTTAAAGGACTTGTGCCGGTGGGTGGCCGAAGAAAATCTATCTCCACATTTCGTTAACCCATAGACTGATCCTTCCCTGCAAGTGGAAAAATTACTGCGATTTGCGTACACGGAGATACCATTCAGACAGCAGACGAACCTGTTTCTCGGTGTAACCACGCTCTACCATACGTGCCACAAAGTCTGCATGCTTACGCTTATCGTCCGTGGATGCCTTGGTATTGAAGGAAATAACCGGCAGAAGATCCTCGGTATTTGAAAACATCTTCTTTTCAATAACGGCGCGAAGTTTTTCGTAGGACCTCCAGTCCGGATTTTTACCCTGGTTATTGGCTCTGGCTCGCAGCACGAAGTTTACAATCTCATTGCGAAAATCTTTTGGATTGGAAATTCCGGCAGGTTTTTCGGTTTTTTCCAGTTCTTCATTGAGCGCGCCCCGATCCAGTATCTCACCGGTTTCTGGATCGCGATACTCCTGGTCCTGAATCCAGAAGTCGGCATAAGTGACATAGCGGTCGAAGAGATTCTGGCCGTATTCTGCGTAGGATTCCAGATAAGCGGTTTGGATCTCCTTGCCGATAAACTCCACGTATCTCGGAGCCAGATATTCTTTGATAAAGCCCAGGTAGGTTTCCTGTTTTTCCGGTTGAAACTGCTCTTGCTCTATTTGTTGTTCCAGTACATATAATAGATGCACCGGGTTGGCTGCCACTTCAGTTGCATCAAAATTGAAAACCTTGGAGAGTATCTTAAATGCAAAGCGTGTAGACAGGCCGGTCATCCCTTCATCGACGCCGGCATTGTCCCGGTATTCCTGTATTGTCTTCGCCTTGGGGTCGGTATCTTTGAGATTTTCCCCATCATAAATGCGCATTTTTGAATAGAGGTTGGAATTTTCCGGACCCTTGATCCTTGATAATACGGAGAACTGCGCCAACATGCGCAGAGTGTCCGGTGCACAGGGTGCCTCGGAGAGGGAACTGTTTTCCAGTAATTTTTGATAGATCCTGATTTCCTCCTGAACACGTACACAATAGGGGACCTTGACGATATAAATTCGGTCGAGGAATGCTTCGTTGTTACGGTTGTTGCGGAAAGACTGCCATTCCGATTCGTTGGAGTGTGCCAATACCGTGCCGTTAAACGGTATTGAGCCAAGTCCCTCTGTACTGTTGTAATTGCCCTCCTGAGTGGCAGTCAGTAATGGATGCAGCACCTTGATAGGTGCTTTAAACATTTCCACAAATTCCATCAAACCCTGATTGGCACGACACAGGCTGCCGGAAAAACTGTAGGCATCGGGATCGTTTTGCGGAAATTCTTCCAGTTTTCGAATATCTATCTTGCCAACCAAGGAGGAAATATCCTGATTGTTTTCGTCGCCGGGTTCTGTCTTGGATATCGCTATTTGATCGAGGATAGAGGGATGTACCTTCACTACACGGAACTTACTGATGTCTCCATTGAACTCGTGCAGCCGCTTGACAGCCCAGGGCGACATGATGGTATTGACATAGCGACTGGCGATGCCATAGTCCTCCTCCAGAATGCGTCCATCCTCCCCTGGGGAGAAGAGGCTCAGCGGTGATTCGAAAACAGGCGATCCCTTAATTGCGTAAATCGGCACCTGTTCCATTAGCGCCTTGAGACGTTCGGCAAGGGAGGATTTGCCGCCACCCACCGGGCCCAGCAGGTACAGGATTTGCTTTTTCTCCTCCAATCCCTGGGCAGCATGTCGAAAGAAGGCGACAATTTGTTCAATCGCCTCTTCCATACCGTAGAAACCGCTAAAGGCTTTATAGCGCTTGATGACCTTGTTACAGAAAATTCTGGACAGGCGGGGGTCATGGGAGGTGTCGATCAGTTCTGCCTCGCCGATCGCCAGGAGGATTCTCTCGGCGGGGGAAGCATAGGCGCCACGATCCGTTTTACACAGCTCCAGGTATTCCTGGATACTGAGCTCTTCATTCTGGATAGACTCGTATCTCTCCAGATAGTGGTTGAAAATTGTCATGATATTTACCTCCCTGTAGTGTCCCGGGGAACACCGTATCCGTCTTATCATTCGGAATCAGTGCACCGGTTACTCCGTGGCAGCGGATCTGCCCATCCGGGGTGATCCGTATAGGTGGCTGTAGCACACTTTTTGCCTAGACGGAGGTGTATTTGTCGTGAAGCACGGGGACTATTACCGCCCTTCGCAACGACTATGTATTACCTGTTCAACAAGGGCCGGCGTCGGCCCGCAGCATCTCCCGCGCCGCGCTATCTACGCTGTGATCATTGACTTGGGGTAAACAGACTTCCTCCTGGGTACAGAATGTTAAACAACCCCTGCTTTTCCAGCATAGCTTTCCGTCTTATCGCGATACTGGAATGGTACCTTTATAGGTTGAATATAACGGCATTTTGCCCTTTACTTGCGGCCTTTTGTCAGGATAAACAAACTCGAGGGTGTCATTATGGCAATTCTGGTGACTGGCGGTGCGGGTTATATTGGTAGCCATACCTGTATTGAATTGCTGAATGCAGGTTTTCAGCCGGTTGTGGTGGACAATTTGTCCAACAGCAGCGAAGAGGCCCTGCGCAGAGTGGCGTCTATCACTGGCAGGACGGTGCCATTTTACCCCCTTGATATCGGCGATCGGCAAGGATTGCATCGGGTCTTTTGCGAGCATGAGATTGCCGCGGTAATGCATTTCGCCGGGCTTAAAGCTGTCGGTGAATCAGTAACCAGGCCCTTGCGTTACTATCAAACCAACCTGGCCGGCACTCTGGTCCTGATTGAGTTGATGGAAGAATTTGGCGTAAACCGCCTGGTCTTCAGCTCCTCGGCTACCGTGTACGGTGATCCGAAGACTGTGCCGATCCGGGAGGACTTTCCTACCGGGGCAACCAATCCCTATGGAGCCAGCAAGCTGATGGTAGAGGATATGCTTAGGGATATCTGCGCAGCTCCGGAAAGTCGCTGGCAGGTGAGCCTGCTACGCTACTTTAATCCGATTGGGGCCCATAAAAGTGGCATGATTGGTGAAGACCCGCGGGGTATTCCCAACAATTTATTGCCTTATGTCTCGCAGGTGGCAGTCGGTCGCCGTCCCTATCTGCGGGTATTTGGCAACGATTACGATACGGCTGATGGTACTGGCGTGAGAGACTATATCCATGTGGTCGATTTGGCCCGCGGCCATCTGGCCGCACTGGAACTGTTGCTGCAGAATACGGGTAATGCCAGCTGCTATACCCATAATCTTGGGACAGGCCGGGGGTGTTCTGTGCTGGAAGTTGTACGTGCATTTGAAATCGCAAGTGGCAGGGAGGTTCCCTATAACATTGTACCTCGCAGGCCCGGTGATATCGCACAGTGCTATGCTGATCCGACGCTGGCCGAGAGGGATTTGGGTTGGAAAGCCGAGTATGACTTGGAGAGAATGGTCGAGGATACCTGGCGTTGGCAGTCCCGGAATCCGAAAGGCTATAGCACTTTGTGAGCCCGCTGAAAACCTGATAGGGATAGCGGAGTGTTGAGAGCCCGCTGATCCCTGTTTTTCTGCCCACATTTTCCGCAAATGACATGCCTTCGGCAAGCAACAAAACTTTTGCCGACCGGGGAGCTGTTGTCATTAGTTCGCTGTGATAAAGCTACCCTGTGCAATTGTGCTAGTATTTTCTGGGCGACCATCCAATGAGTCCTGAAGCATCGGCTGGGTTGCCGAAGAAGTAACCTGAACGATTGGGGAGTTTCAGCCAGAACAAGCACAACAATGACTATGAAAACGTCCATTCCTCCCAGGCTTCCTCTCTATATTAACGGTGAATGGATACAATCCGACAGCGACGATTGGCTGGATGTAACCAATCCCGCCACCGGGGAAGTCCTGACCCAGGTTCCCTGTGCCTCCCTCGAAGACCTGCGATCTGCAGTCGCCTCCGCCCGCGATGCATTTCCAGAATGGCGGGATACACCAATATCTACGCGCGCGCGCGTCATGCTCAGATACCAGGTCTTGCTCAAAGAGCATCAGCAAAGCCTGGCGGAAATTCTCTGTGAGGAAACCGGCAAGACTATTGAGGATGCCAGAGGTGATATCTGGCGGGGTATTGAGGTTGTAGAGCATGCGGCGAACGTTGCCAGTTTGATGATGGGGGAAACGGTAGAAAACGTCGCCAATGCCGTCGACTGTTACTCCTTCCTGCAACCACTGGGTGTATGTGTCGGTATCACACCATTTAACTTTCCCGCAATGATTCCGTTATGGATGTTTCCCATGGCGATTGCCTGTGGTAATAGTTTTGTCCTCAAACCATCGGAACAGGACCCAATCACCCCCTGCAAGCTTGCGGAACTTTTCGAAGAGGCGGGGGCGCCCAAAGGGCTATTGCAGGTGGTGCATGGTGGCCGGGAACAGGTGGATTTTCTGCTCAAGGCACCGGATATCAAGGCAATCTCTTTTGTGGGGTCGGTCCCTGTAGCCCGGTATATTTACCAGACCGGTACCTCGCATCTAAAGCGGGTACAGGCATTTGCCGGCGCCAAGAACCATATGGTGGTTATGCCCGATGCCAACAAAAGCGCTGCAATTCATCATCTAATCGGCTCTTCGGTTGGAGCCGCGGGGCAGCGTTGTATGGCGATATCCGTAGCCGTTTTGGTTGGTGAAGCGCAGCAGTGGAAGAGCGAAATCCGCGATAGTATGGCCAAGGTGAAGCCCGGCCACTGGAGGAGGCCGGAATCTGACTACGGGCCAATGATTTCCGCAGTGGCGCGGGAGCGGGTACTGGAGTATATCGCCAGGGGCAGGGCGGAGGGCGCCGACTGTATGTTGGACGGCTCCGCTGTATCTGTTGATGGATATCCCGATGGCAACTGGGTGGGGCCGACCCTGTTCGCCAATGTCACCCCGGAGATGTCCATTTACACCGACGAGATCTTCGGTCCCGTCCTCTGTCTTGTCAACGCGGATACTTTGGAGGATGCGATTCACCTCGTGAATCAATGTCCCTATGGCAATGGCACATCGATATTTACCGCCAGTGGCGCCGCCGCGCGCAAATACCAGCATGAAACTTTGGTGGGCCAGGTGGGGATTAATGTACCTATTCCGGTACCCTTGCCATTTTTCAGCTTCACTGGCTGGCGCGGTTCCTTTTATGGGGACCTGCATGCCTACGGCAAGCAGGCAGTGCGCTTTTACACAGAAACCAAGACAATAACGGCACGCTGGTTTGATTCGGATATCGAACATGCACAGCACGCGAACATGACAATAAACCTCAAATAGTCACTTGCCGGGAAGCCAACCGGGTGCTGACATTCGGAGAGTGCAATGACAAAGACAGTCGCCTTCTTTGGACTTGGGCACATGGGAGCCCCCATGTCTTACAACCTGGTGAAAGCAGGATTTCAGGTCAAGGGATACGATCCGGTCGGGGCATTGCTCGACAGCGCAGGCAGCCGGGGCGTCGAGGCATGTGCTACCCCACACCAGGCTGTGGTGGGTGCAGACTTTATTGTCAGTATGCTGCCTCACAGTGCCGCGGTGGAGTCCCTGTATATCGATGAGGAAAAATTACTGGACCTGGTTGCGCCAAATACCCTGGTGGTCGATTGTTCCACCATTTCTGCCACCAGCGCCAAGCGCCTTCTGGCCACAGCCAGAGACAAGGGGATCCACGCCATAGAGGCGCCCGTATCCGGTGGCGTAGCCGGGGCCGTGGCCGGTACATTGAGTTTTATGTGTGGTGGGGACGGCAATGATGTGGAACGGGCACGGGAAATTCTTCGGCATATGGGAATCAATATTTTCCACGCGGGACCCGCCGGGTCTGGCCAGACGGCCAAGATCTGCAACAACATGCTCCTGGCCATCCATATGATTGGTACAGCCGAGGCCCTGCAGCTGGGTGTGGATAACGGACTGGACCCCAAAGTGCTTACAGAGATTATATCAAAAAGCTCCGGGGCCAATTGGTCTCTGCAAACCTATAATCCCTATCCGGGAGTTATGGAGAATGTGCCCGCCAGTAATCAGTATGCCGGAGGGTTTATGGTCAAGTTGATGTGCAAGGACCTGGGCCTGGCGCAGCATGCTGCAACCGATAGTAAAAGCTATACTCCACTGGGTTCACTGGCTCGCAACCTGTATGGGATACATAACCTGGCAGGGAGCGGGGAACTGGATTTCTCCAGCATTCAGCAACTATTCCAACTGAAATAGGCAGGCATTTTACTTCGTCCCAAGTCTCTTGCTGATACTAGTACCTCTGGTAAAAGCTAATACGGCAGATTAAACAGTTAGGTATATTCGATTACCTCGAAAAAGGGCGGCTGAGATCGGGTCTTTTATTATGGTTAATCTGGGTATGGGATTTTCTTCTGCTGATAACACTTTGTGATATTGCTAGTAAAGCAGGAGGGAAGAATACTCCTCTCGCAGGATCGTATGAGGCATGGATGCCGATTACGAGCGTAGCGGGAAGTATTCACAGTGTGTCCCGAGAGGAGAGTATTCTTTGCTTCGATCTGTTAGTGATAGGTTGAGTGCTTGATATTTTTGAAGATCCAGGAATTGATAATTGGTCAGGCCTGACCGGTTATTAACATGATGCTCAAAGATGCGGCCTGTATTTGAATTTTAAGATATTAACCATTCATTTTATGCAGAAGTAACGGCCGTAAATTCATTCATTAAACGAGAACCACCTCTAATCAATTACCCCTTGGAATGCATTAAACTTTTTTCGGGCAAAAAGTTTAATGCATTATTTTGCCTTTTTTGCACAAATGTCAAATTGTCATATTGCATAAGATATTTAAGTTAGTGCAAATATCCTCAATAGGTTGATCGCGTTCATTGCAGGTGAGCTCGTTTCAACATATACCTTTTCATGTAAAATTAGGTTAATGGAGAAGAAAAATAATGCATATTCTCTCAAAGGCGTTTCTCAGGGCTGGTTTAACGATGGCTGCGGTGGTAACCGGCTTTCTCTCTTATAGTGCCTATGCGGTTGAACGCGATGAAGGCACCGATTTTTCCAATGTGCCGCAGCGTATCATTGTGCAATATAAAGACGCCAAGGCCCGCGATTGGGCCGACCAAGCGGCTGCGCTCGCACAGCGGGGCGGCCATGGAATGACTTACGTGCGCAGTTTGGCACTGGCAGATCGCCAGGTATACCGGCTGAATAAGCGCATGGCGCCGGGTCAGTTGAAAAAGCTGGCACTGATGCTGGAGGCCGATCCAAATGTCGTCGCTGTTGAAGAGGATGTATTGATGCAGCCACAATTTATACCGAATGACACTTTTTACAATGTGCAGTGGCATTACTTTGAGGCTGTCGGCGGTATCAACCTTCCCCTGGCGTGGGATAAACAGACGGGAGCCGGCGTCACCGTGGCTGTGCTGGATACCGGTTATGTATTCCACTCAGATCTCCACGCCAATATACTCCCCGGCTACGATTTTATCAGTGATGTTTCTGTGGCCAATGATGGCAACGGGCGCGACTCAGATGCCAGCGACCCGGGGGATTGGGTGAATGCCAACGAGTGCGGTCCTTTTAATCCACCGCAATTCCGGCCCAGTAGCTGGCACGGCACCCATGTTTCCGGCACCATCGCTGCTGTGACCAACAACAACCAGGGTGTGGCTGGCGTAGCCTTCGATGCAGAAGTGGTTCCGGTGCGGGTGCTGGGCAAGTGCGGTGGTTTTCTCTCTGATATTGCCGACGGTATTGTCTGGGCATCCGGTGGTACTGTGAGTGGTGTGCCGGCCAATGCCAACCCCGCCCAGGTGATCAACATGAGTCTTGGTGGTGTCGGCGCCTGTGGTTCCACCTATCAAAGTGCCATCAATACGGCCGTTGCCAACGGCACAACCGTGGTAGTCAGTGCAGGGAACAGCAATGCGGATGCATCCGGTTTTCGACCGGCAAACTGTTTCAATGTGATAGCCGTTGCAGCAACCGAGCGCTTTGGGGCCCGGGCTTATTACTCTAACTTTGGTGCCACCGTAGATGTCAGTGCACCAGGAGGAGATGTGGTCTTCAACCCTACTCACGGAGTCGCTTCAACTCTGAACGACGGCCAGACAAGTCCAGGTAATGAGAACTATGTGTACTATCAGGGTACCTCTATGGCGGCACCGCATGTATCTGGTACCGCTGCGCTTATGTACGCCAAGAATGCTGGCCTCACACCTGTGCAGATCGAGAATATCCTGACGCTCACGGCCCGCCCTCTGCCCGGTGCTTGTTCCGGTGGCTGTGGTGCGGGCATTATTGATGCCAATGCGGCAATTGATGCTGTGCCTTAATCGGCTGTTGAAAAAGGCCTTCCATGGCCTTTTTCAACCTGGGTTTGCGGCGCATGTCCGCAAACCCTCCGCGTGAGATAGACAATCGATGTACACGGGGTTTCCTGCCCAAGCCCAGGTTTTTATCCGCAAGGAGAGAGGCCGTTTTGCAAAGGTAAAGGTGGTTCGCCCCGAGAAACCCTAATCGGCTTTTGCCTTTGGCTGTTCCAACAACTCTTCCGGGTGGACAAACTCCCGCATAAAGATTTCCCAGAAGGCGAGAAACAGTGCCGCGAGTAGCGGGCCTATGGCAAACCCACTGATACCAAACATGAACAGACCACCCACTGTGGAGAACAGTACCAGATAGTCCGGGAGCTTGGTATCCCGCCCCACAAGAATGGGGCGCAAGAGATTGTCCACCAGGCTGATGACGGTGAGCCCATAGATTAGCAATATGGTGGCTTTTATCGGCTCGCCAATGGCATAAAGATAGATGGCCGCCGGAAACCAGATAAGGGCAGCGCCAATTGCCGGCAATAGTGACAACAGGGTCATCAGTACCCCCCACAACAAGGGTGCAGGGAGGCCGAGTACCCAGAAAATAATGCCGCCCAGTGTGCCCTGGGTTACGGCAACGACCAGATTCCCTTTGATCGTAGCGCGGGTGACTTCGGCGAACTTGGCCAGCAGCAGATGTTCGCGTGCATCGCCCAGAGGCAGCGCGTGGATAATCAGGTTGACCAGTCTTTCACCATCGCGGATTAAGAAGAAGGTCAAGTAGAGCATTAAGCCCAGCATGACAAAAAAATTAACGGTGTTTTGTCCCACTTCAATCGCATTTTTGGCGACGATGCTGCCGGCATTCATAATGCCGCCAAGCAAACGCTGTTTGGCCACCTCGATATCTACACCGATGCTTTCGAGTGTGGTATTCAGTCTCGGGAAGGCGCTGCGGATTTCCTCTAGGGATTTGGAGATATCAATCTGCCCGTCCTGTACCTTTTGGTACAGGGTTACCGCCTCGTTGATAAATGAGGTGGCCACCACAAGCACCGGTATTACCAGCAGGACAACACACATCAGCAGTGTCACCAATGCCATGGCATTGGGGGAATTGGGAAAACGCCTCATCAGGTAGCGGTACACCGGATAAAAAATCAGGGCAATGGCGCATGCCCAGAAAATCGCTGTGAAAAAGGGCTTCACGAGCAGCAGAAAGGCCACTGTCACCAAGAGCAAAGACAAGATAAATGAACGTTTTTCGAGCTTTTCCTGCACCGGAACTTCCTCAGCCTGCGTGATTGCCCTGTGGTTACGGGCCTTGAATTGTATTCTATATAATCAAAAGCGGGAGGGATTTACCAGCGTCTGTAACCACAGGTATCCACGTGAAAACGGATGCTCTTGTAGATGCCAAGGCCCATCTTCCACTGTCGGCCATTGCGCCGGTGGATATCCCTGAGTACCGGTATCAGCTGCTCCCGCGAGAAATTTTTCTGTGGGACTATATCCAGGCCGCAGAAGAGCAGGTGTTTACTGCCTTTTGAACCGCCTGCCTTGCGGTTGTAGCTGGTGGTGCGCCACCCGGAGAGGACAGTCACCGGGCCGATACGCGGTACTATTTCCTGTCGGATTACTTTCAGGGTATCCACTACAGCTTTCCAGTATTCCTCCGGGGGAATGGCGAAAGGGGGTTCGTTCAGATCCCGCCAGTCACTGCCCTGGCGCAGCAGTTCAAACGGTGACACTACCATGTGTACCTGATTTGCTCGCAGGAAAGCTTTCAGCCTGGAAAACAGGTTCCGGTTGTTGGCCTGTTTGAGGAAATGGATGAAAGCCCTTTCCGAGGCTGCAGGATAGCCCTGAATATCGTATACAACTGGGATTTCAAGTGGCGGAAGCAGGTCTATGGGGTTGATCACCCGGTCTCCCAGTTCGCGCACCCGGTCAAAAGTGGCAAACAACAGGATAACGATGGTGACGAGCAGAATGGCGCCGGCGAGGATGATCCGGCGCCGCCAGCTCTGGCGTGCAACAGGGGCGCGGTCTTTATTTTCCTGAAAATTCATGCAGAGCGTCCGCCAGTTACCAGATACGATAGCCACAGGTGTCGATATGAAAGCGCATACCTTCACCGAGGCCGAGGCCGAGACCAAAATGGCTTTCTGGCCCAAGACGCGCGTGCAGGGTACGCAACTCCTCCGCAAGCTCCCGCTGGCTGATATGGGAGTTCGGTATCAGGTCGAGGCCGCAAAAGTCCCGGTGTCGAGCTTTGTCGCTGTGTTCCAGCTTGCGATTGTAATCATCGGTGCGAAAGGCGGAGACCACGCCCACAGGACCGATCAGGGGTTCCACCTGGTCTCGCAGCAGTGTCAGGGTGCCCACTATCTTGTGCCATTGCTCCCGCGGGGGTATGGCATAGGGCGGCTCCTTGAGTTCGAGCCAGCCGCTGCCCTGGCGCAACAGGTTGTGTACCGGGGTGACATCGCCAACGCCCCGGCCCGCGAGGAAATGCGCCAGGGCATTCACCCGTTCCCGGTTATTGCCGCTGCGCAGAAAGTTGTTGAAGCTTTCCAAGGTGGCGATGCGGTAACCCTTCAACTGTTCATAGGGTTTTTCGTGGGATTTCAAATATAAAAACAGCCACAGGGCCAGCAGAATCGAGGTCAATACCATGCCCAGGCAGCCCACTACCGTGGGGTGTACCCGCCTTCCCGGCGACTGGTGAGGATAGGTTGTCCTTAAACGGGTCACGGAATTATCTGGAGACATGGGGCTGGTGTCTGCTCCGGTGCCAGGGGGCAGAGTCAGTGGCACAGGCGCCTGCTTCTTCGGCGTCTCTTTACTCACTATAGCCGTAAAATTCAACAAAATGGGGTATGGCGGCAGGGACAAAAAAGCCCCGGACCTTGCGGCGCAGGGGCTATGTTGCGCTCTCGGTGGGCTGGAGGGGCACCGAGGGGCACTTTCAGGCAAGAAGGTGTCAGGCTTTGGGGCCGGCGTTTTTAACTTCCTCACTCACACTGAATTTTTCAATGTTTTCGGCGAACAGCCGAGCCAGTTTACCGGCCTGGTCGTCATAGGCGGCTCTATCGTCCCAGGCGTTGCGTGGGTTCAGGTAGGATTTGTCCACACCGGGCACTTCCAGCGGAATATCCAGGTTCAGGATATCCAGGTGCTCAGTGGCGGCGTCTTCCAGCGCACCGCTCTGGATGGCGGCCACGACGGCACGTGTCACCGGGATCGGGAAGCGTTTGCCGTTGTCACCGGAACCGCCGGTCCAGCCGGTGTTCACCAGGTATACCCTGGAGCTGAAGTCCTCGATACGCTTCATCAGCAGGTCGGCATATTCACGTGGCGCGCGTGGCATAAAAGGGGCGCCGAAGCAGGTGGAGAATGTCGGGTGGATGCCGGCTTCCGCACCGAGTTCGGTGGAGCCGACGCGAGCGGTGTAACCGGACAGGAAGTGGTAGGCCGCCGCCTCTTTGGACAGAATGGCGACAGGGGGCAGCACGCCGGATACATCACAAGTGAGGAAGATCACATTCTCTGGTTCACCGGCGCGGTTTTCCAGTTGGCGCATTTCCACATGCTCCAATGGATAGGAACAGCGGCCGTTTTCGGTGAGGCTGGTGTCGCTGTAGTTAGCGGTGCCGGACACATTGGTGACCACGTTCTCAACAATGGCGCCGAAGCGGATGGCATTCCAGATTACCGGCTCGTTTTTGCGGCTCAGGTCGATGGTCTTGGCGTAGCAACCACCCTCCATATTGAATACGGCGCCCCTGGTCCAGCCGTGTTCATCGTCGCCGATCAGGTAGCGCTCCGGATCGGCAGAGAGTGTGGTTTTGCCGGTGCCGGACAGACCGAAGAACAGGCAGGTATCGCCGTCTTTACCCACATTGGCGGCACAGTGCATGGGCATGACGTCTTTTTCCGGCAATAGGAAGTTCTGTACGGAAAACATGGCCTTCTTCATTTCACCAGCGTAACGCATGCCTGCCAGCAGCACTTTGCGCTGGCCGAAGTTGATGATGACGCAGCCCTCTGAGTGGGTACCATCGCGCTCGGGATCGCAGGAAAAATGGGGGGCGTGCAGGATGAGCCATTCTTCCTTACCTTTGGGATTGTACTTTTCGGCACGGATAAACATATTGCGACCGAACAGGTTGTGCCAGGCGGTCTGGGTGGTTACGACAACCGGCAGATAGTGGTCTTCGTCCTGGCCCACGTGCAGCTGCTGTATGAAATTGTTACCGCCGGCGACAAATGCCTCTACGCGGTCCCAGAGGGCGTCGAACTTGTCCTGCGGGAAGGGGCGGTTGATATTGCCCCAGTCGATACTGTCCGCAGTGGAGGGCTCTTCCACAACAAAGCGGTCGGCCGGGGAGCGGCCGGTGCGGGCGCCGGTTTCGGTGACCAGTGCGCCTGTGTCGGATAGCTTGCCCTCGCCGCGCGTCAGAGCCTGCTCTACCAATTGTGCTGGTGATAGGTTCTTGAAAACCAGCGCGGTGTCGTCGATCTGTGCCATGCGTCGATTACCCATGAAAGTTGGAGACTAAAATACAAGGGCCGCCAGGAGTTTGGACAGCCAGGCAAAATTTGGGGGGCGCATTATGGCAAAATTCAAAATAGGCGGGTAGCAAATGCCGTTATTTTCTGCAGATTAACGGCGCTGTTGTTTGAAAAACCAACAGCTTTAATTCTCATGATTTATGCTTTTGTTGCCTAGTATTTGTCTCTTGAATTTTACCGGCACTCCAGCAGGGAATGGTCACCCACGGGTGGGTGACTTCCCTACACCGGTCCGCCCGCTCAGTGCAGGGTGTGGGGTGGCGCATTGAGCAGCACTTCGATTTGGTTCCGGTCAAAGTGGTAGCGGGCATTGCAAAACTGGCAATCGGTGACAATTTCGCCATTCTGCTCATCCAGCAGCTTATACAGGTCCCCGGCGCCCAGAGAGACCAGTGCCCGAGCGCTGCGTTCCCGCGAGCAGCTGCATTTGAAGCGGATCGAGTCCGTGCCCAGACTCGCTGGCCTTAGTTGGTGGAACAGGCGGTGGATCAGTTCGCGGTGAGAGAGCGTGTACAGTTCACGGGCAGTCACGGAATCGGCCAGATGTAGGGCGGTCTCCCAAGCGTCATGGTTCTCCCCGGCAGAGGCGGCATTATTGCCTGGCAGCACCTGTAGCATAATGCCCCCCGCTTGGTTTCCGTCACATTCCAGCCAGAAGCGTGTGTCCAGTTGCTCCGATCGAGTGAAGTAGTCTTCCAGGCATCCGGCCAGACTCCCCTTCTCCATGGGCACCACGCCCTGGTAGCGCTCGCCGCGCTTGGGTTCCAGAGTGATGGTCAGGGCACTGTGCGTACCTATCAGTTCCTGCAGGCCGGTGTGGGCGCCGGTCTGTGCACCCTCAGCGATGCGCGCTATGCCGCGCAGATCGCTGTGATGGGTGCACTCCGCCATCATCAGTGGAACATGCCCTTTGCCGCGGGCCTGCAGGCTCAGTAAGCCGTCAAATTTCAGGGTAGTGGAGAGCAGGCAGGCGGCCGCGAGAAACTCCCCCAACAGACGCGCTACCGGCGCCGGCAAGGGGTTGTTTTCCAGCACCGATCGATAGGCGTCAGAAAGGGTCACCACCTGCCCGCGAATATCGTGTTGGGAGAAGATAAAGCGCTCCAGTTGGTCGGACATAGATCGAGGCCTCGGTATCAAACCGGGGGATTTTAGCGGCGGGCCTGCTTGAATGGTAGACCTCGGTAAGGGCTGGGGGGAACTGCCCCGTTGGCGTGCCGGCGGGAGCTATACCTCCTGGGCTCTAACCGCAGCGTCGCGCGATCGCATTTCTGAGTTTTTCTGCCATTTGCTGGCGTTCGCGCTCGCTGTAGCGCACCTCCCTGCCGTTTGCATCGATAAAGGCCACACGCCCGTTGAGGGCATTGAGGCGCTGGCGTGTCTGCTGGCAGATACGTTCTACCTCACGCTGGCGCGCTTGCTGTTGCTGCTGTCGACGCTGTGCGTACTCGCGCTCAGTATCACGGGGTTGGCGGCTCTCGCCAGGTCTCTGAGTTCTGGTGCCATCAATAGAGTTGATGGGCTCCAGTTTGTCGGAGATATCCTGAGCCTGGGTCTTTGCTGGTGGTCGGTCGCTAAAATGCACACGGCCATCTTTGTCGACCCAACGATACAGTTCACCGGCATCGACACCGATGGCCAGGAGCAGGCCGGCGAAGGCGATTGCCCATTTCGCAGTGTTCATGGTGCTTTTCGGATTCACAGGCCTGGAGCCTTATTTAACCTTGTTGGCCAACTGGCTGAACAACCCCCGCGAGTGGCGCTGGGGGATATGGTAGGTCTGCAGTATCAGGGGCTCCTGCTCGCGGGCTTCGGCGGCATCCAGCACCATTCGGTAGCCTGAGCGGTCGCGCAGCTCTATAAAATCGCTTTTGTTGGTCTCCATCAGTTGGGCGAATCCATCGAAGTCCGCGACGCTGTGGCCATTCACCGAATCGATAATCCAGTTCTTCCAGTCGTGATAGCCGAGGTTGACGTTGGCCGGCAGCACTTTCAGGGCCACGACCAATTCGCGGCGGCCCTCCTCACTCCATTGGTTGCGTGCATACAGGTAGTCTATGGGGGCCTTGGAGTGCCAGTTGTTGCCCCAGCGCTTGATCAGGTTCATGTTGAGCGGCACGAATACCACGCCACCGTAGATGTAATAGCGCGGCTGCTGGTCAAACTGTTCCCCCAGCACCAGTGCCCGTGAGGGTGGCACTGCGGCCAGGGTGACTTGAGCGGTTTTCTCCTCACCGTCGCGGGAGAAACGCACCGGCAACTTGTCCCCCACATGGTGGCGGTCCACGGCGTAATGGTAGTTAGTGCGTTGGTTTTCACGCCACTCCACGGTGCGATCCGCGGCTACCTTGAAGCCGTCCACTTCCAGCAATACGTCGCCGGGCTGGAAAACCCTGGCCGCGGGGGAGTCGCTGAAAACCTTTACAATCATGGCGCCATCCTGGGCCTCACTGAGGCCGGCGGCCTTTTTCATGGAAGGGCTTTCCAGGCTCTGTGTCACCGCGCCCAGTTCAGGGAAACCCTGGTGTACGCCGTCTTCGGCATCTTCGAGGACATGGGTGATCACACTGGGCGGTACGAAGTAGCCGAGGTTTTCCGCACTCTGGTTGGTTTGCATGGCCACACCGACGATGCGTCCGCTGGAAATCACCGGGCCACCACTGTTACCGGGATTGATCGCGGCGTCAATTTGCCCGGCCATCAGGTAGCTCTCTGCATGGGCGTAGTACTGGTGCTCCACCCGGGACAGGACACCGCGGGTGATGGACAGGGATTTGCCGCCGATGGGGTAGCCATAGACGGTCACTTCCTCCTGCAGGTCGGGGAGTCTGCCCAGGGCCAAGGGGCGGGTATCTCCAAAGAAATCGTCATCGTCCACGGTGAGCAGGGCCAGGTCCGCATCGTGGGAGACAAATTTCACGCGGGCGCGGTATTTCTTCGCGTCACCATGGCGCTGTACTTGTATAAAGCTGCCGTTGGCTACGACGTGGGCATTGGTAAGGATCTGCTGGTTGCGGATCACTGCACCGGACCCGGACAGTTGCTTGGGGTTGAGCAGGGCCCAGGGGTTGAAGTAATCCGGTGCGGCGGCCGTGGTGTAGATTTTGATGATTGAGCGTTTGAGCTGCTCGTGTTCGCGGCTGTCGGCTGCCGCAGGCTGCATGCCGGACAGAATCAGCAGAGAAATGGCGATCAGTTGTTTCATCATGGCTGTTTTCTAACGGGTTGAGTGGGGCGAGTGTAGCAACAATCGGGAGTGTTGGCGGAATTTTCACCAATTTGGTTGTCCGGACCTAGTCCTGCTCGCGCAGGAAACGGTGGATCTGGCGACGCTGTTTTTTATTGGGACGCTGGCGCTGGATACCCGCGTTGGCAACCTGGCGTTCGGCGCGCTCCCGCTCGCGCCGAGCGGCGCTGTGCTCGGTTTCCCGGTACAGGGTGCGGGCAAATTCGGCGTCGCGACGCCGGTCAGAGAGGGCAATCACGGCGATTTCCACCAGGTCCCAACCCTGGCGAATACTCAGGCTGGCGCCGACGGTGATTTCCTTGCTGGCCTTGACCCGCTGGCCACCAACATGGATCTTACCGCCTTCAATGGCCTGTTTGGCCAGGCTGCGGGTCTTGAAAAAGCGCGCGGCCCATAGCCACTTGTCGATACGAACTTTTTCCATCGCATTATATTGTTGAATATTCAGTATCCGGTGGGCTTTGGCTGCCGGGGCTGTGCGCTGTGCCTCACCGTCATAATCTCGTCAAAGTGGTGAATGGCTTCAAAATCAGTGATTTCCCGACTGGGTCTGCGGCTGTCTGGCTGGCGGATACACAACAGGTGGGTGATGCCGTAAGCCTGTGCGGCAGCCAGCACACTCTGGTTATCATCCACAAGCAGGGTACGCAGCGGGTCGAAGTCCAAAGTCCCGTGCAGTGTGCGCCAGAAGTGGCTGCTCTCCTTGGCATATCCGTAATCATGGGAGGAGATGATACCGTCAAACCAGCCGCCAATGCCGGTGATTTCGAGCTTGTGACTGAGACCCTGGCGGTGCGCGTTGGTGACCAGGAAGGTGGGCTTGTGCAATTGCCGCAGGCATTGCAGAAAAGCTTCCGTATGGGGGCGCAGAGCGATGCGCTCCTCAATCTCGCGCAGAATGGCCAGAATGTCCAGCTCCAGGGTCTTGGCCCAAAAATCCAGGCAGTACCACTCCAGGGTGCCGCGGCGCGCGTCGATTTCCCGCTGCAGTTGGCCCCTGGCATGCTGTAGATCCAGGCCGTGCACCTGCGCATAGCGTTTGGGCAGGTGGTCGAACCAGAAGTGGTTGTCGTAGTGCAGGTCCAGCAGGGTGCCGTCCATATCCAGCAATACGGTATCGATACTTCGCCAGTCGAGCATGGAACCTATCTATTGATCAGTGGTGGGTATGGGAAGCCAAAGTGTCGTTGTCCTCCCGGGCCCGCTCCTGTAAAGGGGTACATTATGCCTGGGTGCGGCGGATGCCGTACAGGATGAAAAATTGCGCGCTGTAATAGGTGAGCATAATCGCCGTATCGGCAAAGGGAATGGGGGCAATAAACTTGTTCAGGGCGATCAGGGCATCGGACACCATAAAGGTCACGGCTCCGCCAAAAAGCAAGGCGGAGTCCCCGCGGTTTGCGGCGGCCGCCAGCGCCATGACTACGATGGCCAATAGATAAAACAGCACTGCCGGTGCCAATTCCGCACTTGCGGGTAGGATTAAGCGTGCCAACAGCAGTGCGGCGATCAATACAGGGGCTGCGCGCAGCAGACTGCGCCGGTTGCGAAAGTCGGCGCGGCGTAGGAAATTGCCAGCGTAAATCAGCTGGGCGAGCAAAAAGGCACCGAGCCCAGCAATAAACTGGTTGGGAAAATCCATCTCCAGCAGTACATCACCGAGTGCCGAGAACGCCAGTGCCGCCAGGGTCAGGGCGCGGGTAAGCCCCCGCAGTTGGCGCAGGGCGATGGCGCCCAGAATGGCAATGGGTAGGGCTTTGAGTGAGGCCATCCACAGTCCCTTGATACCAAGGCCCTCCAGCAACATAAACAGTGCGGCAGCGCAGATGAAAGCGACGGGCAAAAAGTGCTGCAGTTGCGCCGCAGGATTGGCAGGGAGAACTTTGGATGGCATGGCGATACCCTGGTTGTGATTGTTATTTCGCATTTGTGCTGTTGCTCGGTACCTTGGCCCGCAGTGCAGTCAGGTTTGAATTCTGGCCCGCGTGCTCGGGTAAATTACCCACCTGGGTTACTATTCACCAACAGGAATCCATTGTCCAGGCAGGCCGCTTGTCTGCTGCAACACGATTGACGGAGCACTTTATCGATGAAGGCAGCCAATATTCTCGAAACCATCGGCAATACCCCGCATGTAAGAATCAACCATCTGTTCCGCCCCGATATCGAGGTGTGGATGAAAGTGGAGCGTTTTAATCCGGGCAGTAGTATCAAGGACCGGATTGCCCTCGCCATGATCGAGGATGCGGAGCGTCGCGGTGCTCTACGCCCCGGAGGCATTATTATTGAGCCGACCTCCGGCAACACCGGCATCGGCCTGGCGATGGTGGCGGCGGTAAAGGGCTACCGCCTGATTCTCACCATGCCGGAGTCCATGTCCCAGGAGCGTCGCCAAGTGATGAAGGCGATGGGTGCGGAGCTGGTGCTCACACCCAAGGAGCGGGGCATGGGTGGCGCCATTGAGCAGGCCGAAGCACTTAAAGCGCAGTACGACAACAGCTGGATGCCCCAGCAGTTTTGTAACCGCGCCAATGCCCAGGTGCACCGGGAAACCACCGCCAAGGAAATTCTGGCGGATTTTCCCGAAGGGCTCGACTATCTGATCACCGGTGTCGGCACCGGTGGGCATATTACCGGTTGTGGCGAAGTGCTGAAGATGGCCTTTCCCAAGCTGCAGGTTTATGCGGTGGAGCCGGAAAAATCCCCGGTGATCAGTGGGGGTGAAAAAGGGCTGCATCGCTTGCAGGGGATTGGTGCCGGCTTTATTCCGGAAGTACTCAACACCGAAGTCCTCGACGGTACCATTCTGGTGAGTGAAGAGGACAGCTTCGAACTCACGCGCCAGTGTGCAACCAAGGAGGGCATTTTCGTGGGTATATCCTCCGGCGCCAGCCTGGCCGCGCTGAAACAGCGCGAAGGGGCGTTTGCCCCCGGCAGCCGCGTACTGGTGTTCAGTTACGATAGCGGCGAGCGCTACCTGTCCGTTAAAGATCTTTTCTCTGCCTGAGACCTATAATAGCGCGCACTCAGAGTAAGGAGCTTGAATGGACAAGACAGTATTGGAACAGGTGATTGCTATATGCACAGACGCGGGTGCGGCAATCCTGGATATCTACCACAGCAGTGCCGAGCTGCAAGTGGACATCAAGCCGGATGATTCACCGGTAACGGCGGCAGACCTGGCCGCACACAAGATCCTGGCCCCGGCCCTGGCCCAGATCATCGAAGGTGTGCCGGTACTGTCGGAGGAACAGGCAATCCCCCCATTTGCAGAGCGCAGCCAGTGGCATCGCTATTGGATCGTCGACCCCCTCGACGGTACCAAGGAGTTTATTCGCCGCACCGGAGAATTTACCGTGAATGTGGCGCTCATTGAAAATGGCAAGCCGGTACTGGGCGTGGTCCATGTGCCGGTTCTGGGCATCACCTATGCCGGTTGCAGGAACATTGGCGCCTTTAAGCGCGCGGCGTCCGGTGATGTGGCAATTCATGTGCGCCCACTCAAGCCTCGCCTGGAGGCCGGCGAGGCCGTGGCGCTGGTGGCCAGCCGCAGTCATGGCGCCGGTATTGTGGGTCAGCTGGTGGAGCGTATCGAGTCCAGGCTGGGCACTGTCGAGTGTAAGAATATGGGCAGCTCACTGAAACTGTGCCTGGTGGCGGAAGGTGCCGCGGACCTCTACCCGCGTTTGGCGCCCACCTGCGAGTGGGATACCGCCGCGGCCCAGGCGGTGGTCGAGGCCGCCGGTGGCGTTGTGGTCGACGACCAGTTTCGACTACTGCGCTACAACCGCAAGGACTCTCTGCTCAACCCGTTTTTCTTTGTGATCGGCGATACCTCTTTCGATTGGCGGGATTTACTCGTAACCAAACCCCCGGTGAATTAAGTTTGTCCAGCCCCGTCCGTTGGTGGCGGGGTGCACACCGCTGAACCCATTCGCGCCTGCAGGAACCGAAAAAATTGTCTGCTTTTTTTGCAAACCCTGGCGATGCCAAAACCCGTGAAACCCCTGACCTGCCCTGATCGCTGGAGCAGGGCGGTACCCACGCGCGTGCGCCGGTGATCCGAGACGCAAGATGAAGAAAATGCAACTACAAGGTAGGTGTGTGGGATTGCTGCACCTTGCTCTGCCGGGAGCATGCGGTGGTGATTACCGCCGGAGGTTTTTTTGTGTATTGGTAGGCACTGTGCGCGCGGACATTTTCTATCGGGGATCTGTGCTGCCAATTAACCGGTGAGTGTCGCCGGATACTTGAAAGCACTCGATGGAAGTGCGATTGCTGCGGCGAACCTGTTGATTTTCTTACCAGATTTTGTTCCCGCAATTGAAAGCCGTCTACGCTTTGGAAAGTGAATACACAAGGGTATTTTCCAATGCGCTATGCGGTCGTGCTCCACAATATTAAACAAGCCGGCTTTGGTGCCATAGCACCGGACCTGCCGCATTGTCACTGCCATGCTGAAACGCTGGATGACACCCTGCAAAAAATGGCGGAAACCATGTTTCAGCGCCTGGAGGACCTGCGCCTGGCCGGGGAGCCAATGCCCAAACCACAGGCGGTAGATGCCCTGCGGGAAAACCCGGCATTTGCCGGTGGTATCTGGGCCATTATCGATGTGGCGAGTGCCTAGGGCTTGTGGGTCAGTGGGCAATTGTGATGAAGATAACTTTATGTGCCCTGGTTCTGGTGCTGCCCGCCACTGTCAACGCCCTGGAGTGGAATAGTCCTTTCGAGGGAATACGCAACGGTGAGTACCGGGTTATTGCTACCCTCGGTCTGGGCAGTGGGGAACAACAGATCAATAAAAATCGGGATTTTTTTGCTTACGCCAGTGTGGGTATTACCCCGGCAGTGGGTGTCTGGCAGGTGGAGTTGCGCGGTTCGCGCTTTGATGACAACCACGTAAGGGTCAACCAGGTAGGGCTGAATTTCAAGGTGGATTTTACCTTGAATTGCTATGTACAGTGCCTCTACTGGATGGTGGGCTGGAACTATGCCGATATCGACCTCAACGATGTCCGCAAGCACGGCTACTGGTACCACAGGAAGAAGGACTGGCATTTCCCCGTGGATAACTGGTATTACGATGGCCACTATATCCATCTGGTCAATACCAGTGGCAGTGACAATTTCTGGAATTTGGGCATCGGTTACCGCTTTATGTGGACGCGGGATTTCGATACCTCTATTGAATACAACTATAACGATATCGGCTCCGTTCACCGGGTGGATTTGGGCCACCTGCGTACACTCACGGTCAACTTTTCCTACCGGTTCTAGGTGCGTTTGCAAAGGTGCCTGCCAGTGATTGCACTGACAGGCACGCGGGTTTACGGGGCCTAAAGGCGGTAAATGCCTTTGAGCCAGAGCGTGCGGCCGGGTTCATTGACCCGGGTCAACTGTGGAAAGTTTGGAATTCTCGCGCCGGCGCGACTGACATGCTCAGCGTAGGTTTCATTCAGCAGGTTGTCGATGCCAGTGGTAATCAGCAGATTGGTGCTGGGTCGCCACCCGGCGTTTATCGACATCACATGGGCAGAATCGGTTGGTCCAAAATCCTGGCCGATAATACTGCCTTTGCCGATATCCACGCGATCCTGGCTAGTGACGGCCCGCCACAGAAAACCTGCGGACCATTGGGGTAGCTCGTAGTAGAGACCCAGGCGCGCCTCCAGGGGAGGCAGTTGAGCCAGGGCGGTGTCGTCGGTGTCGTTGGCCCCGCGCACCGATGTGAGGGTGAATGTGGTGCGCCAGCTGTTCGCCAGTTGATAGCCGGCATCCAGCTCCAATCCCCAGGAGCGCGCCTGGATATTGCGCACCACCAGGGTGCTGCGGGTGTCCATGGGTGCCCCCACAGGAGCTGGCCCGTGCATGGATGGCATGGGGTCCCTATCGACCGTGACCGCGGGCTTTTGGTAACCGGTCTGGGTCATCAGGTAGTCGCGGATATCGTTGGCAAAAAAGGAGAGACTGGCAGAGGATTTTTCGCCGCGATAGAGAAAGCCGAAATCCAACTGGGTGGTTTTTTCCGTGTCTATATCCAGGGCACTGAAGGAATCTTCGGCTTCATGCGTGAAGATCTCCCAGTAATCCGGCGAGCGCTCGCTGTAGCCCAATCCTGCAAACACGGTGGCCGATGTTGCGGGAGCGCTTTGCAGCGCGCGCTCGTAGCGCAGGAAGCCACTGTGCAGCAGTTCCGTGCGGGTGACACCCGCGGTGGGATTGCTTACCGAGGACATCATGGACAGCGAAATCGCCTTGCGCAGGTCGCGCACTTTCCAATCGTCCAGCCTGGCGCCGGCGATCCAGCGTTGGTCGGGGGACAATTGCCAGCTGGCTTCAGAAAAAACCCCCACTTGTGAGAACTCCGCATCGGCTTCCCTGTGCAACTGGCGGTAGTCCACCTTATTCTGATCCATGCTCATGCGGCTGGTGTGTCGGTTTTGGCGGGTGTCCAGGCCGGCCGTCAGTTCCACCGTGTTCAGGGGCGTGAACAGCAGGCTCAGTTTTGCGCCGGTGGATTCATTGTCCAGGTTCATGGCGATTGGCCTACCGGGCATAGCGGAAAGTACACGCAGGCTGTAGTTGTCCATAAGGTGGTCGATGTAAGTGAAGTAGCCCTGCACCTCGATGGTATTGAGCAAATCGCCGATACCGCTGCGGACATAGTTTGCCCTGTAGCTCTCCCGTGCAAATTGAGTACCGTCGAGCCCGCGATCGGCAAAAGCGGTCTCGCCATCGCTGAAAGTACCGCCCAATTCCAGGCGGGTATCGTTATCCGGTGTCCAGGCCAGGCTGACCTTACCGTTCCAGCGCGTGTAATGGGAGTGGACACGATTGCCATCGCCGTCTTCATAATCGTTTGCTGAAGCAGTGGCTGCCGAGCTGCGCAGGGAAAATACGGGCGATTTATAAGCGATATCGAACAGGCCGTCACTGCGTTCGGCGCTGCCACCGAGCAGGCTCGCGTGCATATCCCAGGCACTCTCGGCGGGGCGTTCCTGTAGTTGTTTGAACAACACCACACCCGTGGAATTGCCCGGTCCGTGCAGTACGGTCTGGGGACCCTTGATCACCTCGATCTCATCCAGGCTCTCGGGAAATAGATAGGCCGTGGGCGGGTCCATACGGCCGGAACCGCTGCCCACGATGGACTCGCCGTCCAGCAACAGCCCCAGGCGCGAACCGCCCATACCGCGCAACAGCGGATCGCCGCTGGTGCCGCCTTTGCGCACCACTGAAAATCCGGGGATGGTTTTCAAATAGTCAGCGCCATCGTTGGCGGGCAGCGGCTGGCGCGGCAGTTTGGGATCGGTGATCAGGTTGAGGGGCAGTTCGGTCCTTACACCTGTGACTACCATCTCCTCCATTTCATCCGCGTTGGCGAGGAGGCTGGCGGGGCAGGACCAGCCGGCAAGGAGGATGAGGCTGAGGGGAATCTGCAGGCGGGTTTTACCGTTCAGTGTATTGGCAGTTACTTTTTGGGTGATGTCTTTAGTCGATCTTGGCATGTTGACTTATCCGTTTTGGGGCGGCGCTTTCGGGCGCAGCCATACGCGCGTCGCCAGTCAATCAATGGCGCGCCGAGGTTCCCGGTCGGGCTAAAGAGCCAGCCGGGGCTTGTGCCTGGGAGGCGCTGGCGCATGGGTACAAAGTACCTGCTGCCGGGATATGCAGCGGTACAGCGCTCGGCGGCTCGGGGAATCACTACAACAGTACGGGTGCAGCGCATTGTGGAAAAGAAAAGGCTCAGTGGGGTGGGGCGCGGATAAGGGGGCGGTCAAACAGGTTGGACAGCACAACCTTGACATTGGGGACTGTGGGAGGGGTTGAGACCCCGCTGGGTACGACATCCAACACTGTGGCCGGGGCGCTGGCAACCCCGGCAACGGCGGAATAAATACAGTGATTGTCGGCAAAGGAGTGGGCGGTCAGCGCATCGTGATCATGTCCGCTGTGGTGGTGTTCGCGCGCAGGGTTTGCCAACGTATTGAGTAGCAGGGCACTGCGGCTGTCACCGTGACAGAGGCCGTAAGGTGTCCCCGCGGCAAGGGCCGCAGGCATAAATCCCGTGGGTACCAGACCGCGAACGCTGAGAAAGACCCATAAAAGCAGCAGTGCCTGCCACCGGGGAAGGTGCGCACCGCTTTGAATGGTGTGTCTGGGACGCATAAATTACGCAGCTGTTTGGCGGGTGTCTATTTTTATTCCTCAACCCAAAGTGGCCACAGGGTGCTGGCCGGCGGAGGAACAGTGCCACTGTCACCGCCGGGTTTTATCCCTGCCCGTGCAGGCATTGTTGTCTCATTCATTGCCCTGCGCCTGTTTGGCTTTGGGGTGAATCGCACCATGCGCTGCGGAAATAGTGTAGCCGAAAAATTTACTGGAAAAGCGATTTTATGCGGGCACTGATACCGTGGAAAAACTGGTGTTTGCTTTTCGCCCGGTCACCTGTGAGAAAGTTGATCTGGATCGATTGCCGCTTGCCCGTGAAACTGCGGTAGCCGTGCCAGCAATTATCGGTCACCTTAAAGGCGACCAGTGCGCCGGGGCCGGGCAGTAATTCATCGGCATAGTCTTCCATGTCATCACCGTTGCGCAGGATACGCAGCCGCCCTGTGGGTGACGGCCACGTCTCATTGAGATAGACCAGCACCGTGATCAGTTTGCTTTTGGAGTCGGTGTGGATGCGCCCATCCTTGGCCCGGGAATAACCGCGCAGGGTGGCCATCATCGGTTTGTCGGTGAGGTCCAGTTCAAATTTCTCCCCGAGAATTCGTCGCACCTCCGCGCTGTCGAACTGCTCGACAAAGCGGCGCAGTCGCGCGCTGATCTTTACATCTTCGATATTGAAGCTGCCGCCCTTGTGCAGTGCTGGAAAACTTCGGATCAGGGCGGAGGCTTCGTCCGGGGGCAGTGACTGTGCCAGATAAAAGTGCGGGAATGGGGCGGCTTTCACCTCGGCAGCATTTAGCCGGTCAATAGCGAGTTGGGACATGGTCGGGTGACTCTTCCTGTACTGTGGGACACTTCTTTTATACCGTCTCTATTATCTCCGAGATGGTACAGATTGCATTAATTTGTGTCACCTTCCGACGAGAGCCGCCCCATTAGAGCCTACCGCTGCGTTTTAAGCGCCAGTAGGCCTCGACCAGGGCCTGGTGCAGGCTTTCCGGGCGGGAGTCGACCACCAGGACGTTGTGTGCCTGCAGTTGCTGGAGCAGGCGCGCGCGTCTGTGCAAAAAATCCCTTGCCGCGGCGTAATCCACCGCACTGGCAAAATCGCCGATGCGTTGCTGTACCAAGCGGTCCACGGCGGTTTCCCGCAGGCTCGCCACCATCACCAGGTGGCTGCGGGTAAGCAGGCGGACCGCTGCGAGCAGTTCCACGCTGTCCTCGTCGCGCAGATTGGTAATCAGGATCACCAGGCTGCGGCGCTTGTGTTGGCCCAGCAATTGCTGGGCCGCACCGCTGTAGTCCGCGCTGCCGGTTCCGGAGTGCAGGTCGTAGACATTATTCAACAGCAGGTTGATGGCGCTTTCACCTTTGACTGGCGGCAGCTGCCCTCCAGAGCTGTCCTGACCGGCAGCAAAGGCATGCAGGCCGACCGCATCTCCCTGTTTAATCGCCACATAGGCGGACAATAACAAACCGTTGAGGGCGTGGTCGAAATGGCTCAGTTCCCCGTCCTTGGCGCGCATGCGTCGACCGCAGTCGAGCATATAGATAATGTCCTGGTCGCGTTCGTCCTGGTATTCACGGCTGATTAATTTGCGCAGACGTGAACTGGCACGCCAGTCCACCTGGCGTTGGCTGTCACCCTGGCGGTACTCGCGCAGCTGGCGAAAGTCCATGCCCTCTCCGCGACGCTGCTGCTGGTGCAAGCCCAGCATGCGCAGGGTCTGCTCGGTGGAGAGCGCCTGCAGGGAAGAGATACCGAGAAAATTGGGGTAGACCTTTACCGATTGCGCCTGCCCCAGCCATACGCGGGTTTGCCACAGGCCCCAGGGGGAGTCGGCGAGGATCTCGATTCGACCGAAACTGGCACTGCCGCGGCGGTGTGGCACCAGGGTGTATTCAATAGACACTTCCTGTTCCGGCTGTAACTGTGCCCGGCGGGGCAATCCCGTGCTGGCCAGTTGCTGCGGCACACTGTCACAGACCGAGAGTTGCAGTATACGCGGACCACTGTTGCGGAGTTTCAGGCGGGCACTGTTGCGCACACCAAGCGCCAGGTTGCCCGGCAGCCGGCGTGCGCCCTCAAGGCCCGCAATCCGGCGACCGGTCAGGAAATCCAACAGTGCAGCGCCGATCAGCAAAGCCCCGCCGGTCCACCAGGCGGTCTCGATAAGTGCCGCGGCTGCGGGCAGCCAGATGCGCGCGCTACTGATTGCCAGGGCCGCCAGGCACCAGTAGCCGAGGAGTTTCACCAGGCGTCGACTGGGGCCAGGGCGGCCGTTTTGGATTGGAGTGGTTTGCGCCTCAGTGGCCGCAGCACTTTGGCTCACAGTCGCGGCGCCTCGACACCGTCGAGAATCTGTGCCAGGGCGCTGTCTGCGGTTTCACCGTCGATCTCCATATCCGGGGACAGGCTCACGCGGTGGCGCATTACCGGAATGGCCATGGCCTTGATATCGTCGGGCAGAACGAACTCGCGGCCCTGTAACAGGGCGCTGGCACGGGCCGCCTGCAGCAGGCCGATACTGGCGCGCGGGCCCGCAGGACTGCGCAGCTGGGTGGCTTCACGGGTGGCACGCACCAGCCGCACGGCGTAGTCCAACACCTGCTGGTCCAGGGCTACCCGGGGTACCAGGTCCTGCAACTGTTGCAGTTGCTCGATGCTTATTTCACCGGCTGATTTTTCCTGCAGGTGCTTTTCGATGCGACCGCTGCTGGCGGCGGCAGCCAGTTGCAGCTCCGCCTCCAGGCTGGGGTAGTCGATCAGGACCTTGAGCAGGAAGCGGTCGAGTTCTGCCTCTGGTAGCGGGTAGGTGCCCTCCTGCTCGATGGGGTTCTGGGTGGCAAGTACCATGAAGGGACTGGGGACCGAGAGTGGATTGCCGTCGATAGTGACCTGCTTTTCCTGCATCACTTCCAGCAGGGCCGCCTGGGTTTTGGCCGGGGCACGGTTGATCTCGTCCGCCAGCAGCAGGTTGGTGAAGACCGGGCCGCGGCGTACCTCGAAACGGCTCTCGCCCATGTTGTACATGGCGTGACCGGTAACGTCCGCCGGCATCAGGTCCGGGGTAAACTGGATGCGGCGGAAGCTGCCGCCGAAACAATTGGCCAGGGTGCGCACCAACAGGGTTTTGCCGAGGCCGGGCACACCCTCTAAGAGTACATGGCCCGAGGCCAGCAGGGCCACCAGAACCTGGTCAACGACTGGCTCCTGGCCAATCAGCAGGCGGTTGATATTGTTGCGCAACAACTGCAATTGGGCGGAGGCGGCCTGCCAGTCCGGCGTGTCGCGGTGGGTTTGCTGTTCTGGTTGAAGGATGGTATCGCTCATAAGACTGCCTCGATTCGCTGCAGATTGCGCATGTGTTCAGTAAAGGTTTCTTCGCTGGCCGCCGGTGTTCCCCACAGGCTGGCGATGATGTCGTGTTCTCTGAGATCCGTTGCGGCACTGAGTCTCTCTGCCAGCTTTTGCCGGGCTGTGGCGTCGGCGTCAGTGGCGCGCAGGCGACGCAACAGCTCAGTGCGGTGACCGCGCAATAGCTGCTCGCACTGGTCATCGCGCCAGTAGTAGTGACCACAGGCGGAGATATGTTCCAGCAGGGATCGGCGCGCGGCTTCCGGTGCCGGTTGCAGCGGTCCGAATCGACGTGCGCGCAACAACAACCAGCCGAGCAAAGCCAGGGCGCCGGCGAGCAAGCACTCCGCGGCATATTTGCGCACCAGGTAGCTGAGTGATTCGAAACGCGGGCGGGTCAGGAAAACAAAGTCGCCGTTACCGGCCAGCAGTTGCAGGAAGTAGGCGTGATCGAAGTGACCGATGCGATGTGATTGCCAGATCTCGCTATCGGTCAGCAGGGTAATGACGCCACTGCCACGTTCAAACTGCATAAAGGGCACAGCTTCGTCGTCGCGCCATACCCTGGCCCAGAATACCGGTGCATCGTCGACAGTATCGTCATCGAGTCCAGGGTGGTAGAGCAGGTGGCTGGCATCGAAATGCAACTGGACCTCTACACCGCTGTCCGTGGGAAGGCCGACCAGGTCCTCCGGGTCTACATCCGGGTTGCGGGGTTTCTCGTGAGCAGTTTCCCCTTCCTCTTCTGTGGAGATGCCTTTATCAATTCTGCGGTTGTACTCGCGCAAAGCTTCGCCGGGGCTCTGTTGCGGGGTCATCACGGCATCTTCACCGAGCAGTTGCTGCAGGGGGTGCTCGAAGAGGTACTCCTCGTGCCCCTCCATAATGGAGACATCCAGTGTTTCCAGCAGCCAGTCGCGCGCCTCGCTGCGCTGCTCCTCAACGTCAAAGCGCTCAGTGTGTGCCACCACAATGGCATGGCCGCCACTCTGCACCCAGTCCAGCAGTTCCTCCACCCGCTGTGAGTTGTAGACCAGGGAGGAACTGGCGATATACAGGGTGGTGTCTGGGGAGAGCCCGTTTAGTACAGAAATATTTTCTGCCTGGCGAGGTTCCAGCCCCACAGCAGCCAGGTATTGTTCCGCCGCCAGGAACAGATTGCGTCGCGCCTCCGGGCCCCAGCCGTGATCCCGCTCTTCGGTGTAGCGCTCGAAAAAGGTAAGAAAACCCCACACCATCAGTGCACAGAACAGCAGTGAGCCGCCAATTAGCAGGCGTTTAACGGTCATTGCGGAATACCTCCTGCCACTCCTGGCACAGTGCGTTCATCCGCGCGTCGACCGGATTGCGGTGGGCGTAGGCCAGTTGCTGCCAATCGGCGGTGAGCTGCTGCACAAACCGGCTTAACGGGGCCGTGACCGGGGGCAAACCCTCCCTGGGTTCCCGCTGGCGCCTTTGCACCAACCGGGCACACTCACTTTCGGTCAGGTGATCGCCGAAGTGAAACTGGAAGTCCTCAATCAAATGGGACAGGGTGGCGCGGTACAGCAGGCCGAGGCTGGCGCGCTTTTCGCCGGCCTGCCACAGGCGCTGTACCTCTGCGCACACGTCGTCGGGCAGGCTCGACTGGCGGATATCGAGTCCGAACAGGGTTTCCGGGGCGGCAGTTTTCGGCTTGGGTTTATACCGCCAGCGCAGACGTTTGAGGATTTTGTCGTGGTGACGCCAGCCCAGGTAGATCAGCCCTGCGATAACCCCAACCCATAACAGGATCTCGATTAACCGGGCAATGGCGGCTCCCCAGTTGGAATCGGAAGCATCATCGGTGTCCAAGGAGCGGTTAAACAGCCACTCGATAAATTTGATCAGCCATTCGGGAATTTTCTGTTCTTTGCTTTCCCACTCCTTCAGGCGCCAGCCGTTGATCTGCTCCATCCGGTGAAAGTCCTCGCCTGCGAGAATTTCATCGATGTGCTGCTGTGCCTGTTGTGGTGTTTCCAGCGAATCCGCCTTGACTTCCGGTGCCGGGGTGAGGGAGCCGAAGGCGAGGGCAAAAAACAGGAGTATTGAAACTGTGCCTGAGCCACCGGCGATGCCGTGCTGGCGCGGTTGCTGCTTGCGCTGGTGGCGTTCGGCCAGGTCGCGGAACTGGATTTCAATATCCCAGCCCTCCAACTCGATGCGCCGGCCGATATACAAACAGAAACCGCAGACGATATAAAACGGGGCCACTGCTGCCATGATAAACAGGTAGAGCACGTTGGAGACCCACTCCAGCGCCAGGGTATCGCCCCTGAGGATCGGCAGCCAATCGATATTGGCGGTCACCTGCTCGGGAATAAACAGGTAGATCAGGATAAATGCAGCGATCAGGAAGAATCCCTCCAGGTGAATCCCGGTCAGGGTCAGCCAGGTGGCGGCGCTGGCATGCTTGCGGTGCAGTAGGCCGATACGGGCGCTGCGCGCGGCGCCACTGGATTGCTCCAGCACGGTGACCGGCATATCAAAAGAACGGGTGGGGTTCAGGCGGCGCAGGGTAATCCAGGCCAGCCAGTCGCGGCGGTTTTGTTTGAAAAACTGCTTGAGCGCCGTGGGGGCGGATACTGGCATCCCGAACAGGACGCGGCTGATCATAAACAGTGGCAGTCGGTCAAACACCGGTTTGAACCACCAGACGGCAAACAGTGACCAACCGGGATGTTCGGGCAGCAGCCAGGCGAGGGGGGCCAGCACCAGGGCAGCCGGCAGCAGCCACACCAAAAACAGTGGCAGCCAGTATTGTCGTGCCAGGGCCGTGCCCAGGTCGATGGATTCCCAGGGCGAGCGCAGACGCGCACGCACGGTCAGGTTTTCAATTTTCACCGGTTACCTCCCCGCGCCCGGCCAGGGAGAAGTAAGCGAAAACCAGTAACCACAGCAGGCCGCCGACACCGAGTTTGATACTGATCGGAGTAGCAGCGCTGGATGACCAGAAGGCCTCGAGGAAGGCGGCAATCACCAGCATCAGGAAAGTGCCATACAGGATTTTCATCGCCTCGATACTGGCCAGGCGCAGGGCTACCGAACGGCGGTGTTGCCCCGGGTCCACCAGCGAGCGCCCAAGTAACAGGCCGGCAGCACCGGCTAAAACGATGGCGGTTAGCTCAAAGGCGCCGTGGCCAATCACAAACGGATATAACGTGGAAACAAAACCTACCCGCGTAATATGGCCAAAAACCGCGCCGAGATAGACGCCATTGAAAACCAGGAAAAAAATCGAGCCAAGGCCAAACAGGATGCCACCGGCAAAAGTGCGGAAAGCGATACCGATATTGTTCTTGATATAGAAACCAAACATGGCTAGGTCGGTGTCCGAGCCGCGCTCGCGGCCCAGGACGCGGTTGCCGGGGTCGTACATGGACTCCAGTGAGAGCACGTCCTCCGGCGACATCACGGCATAAACCAGTGCGTCGTTATTGTAGGTGCCGATCCCCATCACCAGAGCCGGCAGCAGGAACAGGGCGCTGGCCAGTGCCACAGTGCGGCCGTTGGCCCGCACCGCCTGGGGAAAGCCTGCCAGCAGGTAGTGCAGCCAGCCCCTGCGCCGCAGGGTCTGCTGGCGGTAGACCCGGTGGTGGGCCGCCATCACCAGTTGGTTGAGGTGGTCGATCAGGCGGCTGGTGTATTGCCGCTCCTTGGCCACCGCCAGTTGTTGGCACAGGTTGCGATAGGCTGCGGGCAGGTCCAGTGTGGCCGCGTCCACGTTTTTTCCAGTCCCCTTTAGCCAGGCATCTAACTGTGCCCAGCTATCGCGATAGCGGTTTTCGAAATCTCTCTGTCGCATAAATCGTTAGTCTCGGCCACCCAATAGCCAACTGGCCACCGAGCGCAGATAACCCAGCGCGGCGCTGTCTCTCTTTTGGGTAATGGGCTCGAGTAAATTGGACAGTTCCTGTTGGCGCGCTTCACTGAGGTCGTTGTGGCGCTCAAACAGGCTGATCAGGGCCTGCTGGTCCTGTTGTTTCAGGTTGCGCGGCGGCGGCAGTGGTGCACTGTCCGGCAGGGCGATGGGGGCCTTGTTTGCCTCCCGGTAGACCACCAGGGTGCCTGCGGCCAGGTCGCCGAGGCGCTGGAAGTGCCGCCCGAGGGTCATGGCGATCACGCCGGTGGCATAGGCGAAGGGCAGAAAGTCGGCAAAGCGCAGTAGGTTGCGCACTAGGGAGGCCCCCCAGGCAATGGGAGTCAGGTTGTCATTCACCACCATCAGGCCGAAGGCTTTTTTCCCCGGTGTCTGGCCGCCGCGCAGCACTTCAAAGAACACCGGGTAGAACCACTCCAGCAGGAAGGAGCAGACCAGCCAGATGCCGATGCCGGCGGTATCGGCAAAAGCCAGGCCAATGCCGAGCGCTGCGAGTATCAGGGTGCGATACAGCACATCCACCGCGTAGGCGAGGATGCGCGGAACAGGCCCCGCAGCCCGCGCATGCAGATCGATTCCCTCGGGGGTTTCGACGTTATAGGTGGTATCCAGCAAGCCTGCGCTCCTGCCCGGTTAGGCTCTGCTGGGGCCGCCAAACATATTGCGGTAGGCCACCCCATAGGCAATGCTCAGTAGTGGAACCACCCAAATCAAACCGATTAGCAGTGGGATAGCGCCGGCGATATACAAAAGCACCATTACGATCAAGAAGCCGAAGAAGGTAAACCAGTTTTTGCTGATCGCCTTTCGGGAGGTTTCCAACGCCCGCCAGGGACCCAGGTTCTGGTCGACGATAAGCGGCACCGCCATTATATAGGCCACAATTAAATAGAGGCCGGGAATCACCAACAATACAAGGCCGATGCCAACGAGGATATACATAATGGCTGTCGCCAACACCAAGGGTACTATTTTATCGAAATGAGCAAATACCTCAGTCCCCGACGTCTCTTCGCCGCGTGCGATTTTAATACCCACCATCAGCATGCCTGCTGCCAGCGGCACTCCAGCGATAATCGTCAAAATCTGGTAAAGAATTGCCGAGGAAATAGAGGCATTTCGAGCCTCCATGGGATCAAAGGGGGGATAACCAGTAATCAAGCCAGCGACATAACTGATAACACCTAAAGCAATAATGTACAACAGTACGGCAAGCCATACTGTACGTTTTTTGCCCTTTGAAAGACGCCAGCTCTCACTGATGGCCTCACCGATGGAAAATGAATAATCCCCGGCAATTCCTTTTTCAATAGAGCCGAAATCGCCGCGTTCTTCCCCCGTGGTCAGCTCCGCTTGGGGGGCTTTATACATATCGCTCATGCTGATGAATATCCTCGTTATGACTTAAATGGTGGAGCTTGTAGAGTTCCCAGTACGAATATCTCATAGCCGGGAACGTGGAACAATGTCGCGCCAGCACATCGGCGGGTTGTAGCAGTTCTCAATCCGTTCATGGGAGTGAAAAATCACCAGCATGGTGTCCTTCACTTGGACAGCCCCAACAATGACCAAAGGTCACGATGAGGTGCGGTTAAATAATAACCAGCCAGGATATTTGAAGAGCTTACCCTTAAGAGAAATTCTACGATAAATCAGCGCAGAACGCTGTGAAAAGGCTGCTATAAACCGAACAACCCATTGGCCGGCCCGGTGAATAGAGATGGAGGCTTTGGGCGCAGGGGGGGTAGAATGAGCGGCGATAACGCTAACGAGAATAAAGGAAAGATGCCGTGAAAAAACTGTTTCTGCCCCTGGCCATGGGCGCTTCGCTACTGGCCGCCCATGCGATCGCCTCAGGCAGCGATCCCCAACAGCTATTGCGAGCTACCGAGCCCAGGGTGATCGAATGGCGCCGTCACCTGCACCGGAATCCGGAGTTGGGCAACCGCGAGTTTAAAACGGCAAAATACATCGAAAAGCACCTCCAATCCCTAGGCATAGAAATAGAAAGCGGGGTGGCCCACACTGGCGTTATCGGCCTGTTAAAGGGGGGCAAGCCCGGCCCTACCGTGGCGCTGCGCGCGGATATGGATGCGCTGCCGGTCACCGAGAGAACGGATGTTCCCTTCGCTTCCAAGGTGCGTAGCACCTATCAGGGCAGGGACGTGGGCGTTATGCACGCCTGTGGTCACGACACCCATGTGGCGATGCTGATGGGTGCCGCCGAGGTCCTGGCCAATCTCCGCGACCAGCTGGCCGGCAATGTATTGTTTATTTTCCAGCCCGCCGAAGAGGGGGCGCCGGATGGTGAGGAAGGCGGGGCCGAGTTGATGCTGAAAGAGGGCCTGTTCAAAAAATACAAGCCGGATGTGGCTTTCGGCCAGCACGTGACCTCTTCTTTGCCCGCGGGTGTTTTTGGCTACCGTTCGGGTCCGCTGATGGCCGCCGCTGACGAGTTCCGCATCACCATTACCGGCCGTCAGACCCACGGTTCTCGCCCCTGGGGCGGGGTTGACCCCATTGTTGCCGCCGCGCAGGTGGTGATGGGTACCCAGGCAATTGTCAGCCGCCAGATCGACATCACCAAGGAACCGGCGGTGATTTCCTACGGCCGCATCGACGGTGGCGTGCGCAACAATATTATTCCCGACAGCGTGTACTTAAACGGCACCATCCGTAATTTCGACATGGATAACCGCGCGGAAATTTTCAAGCGCCTGAAAACCACCGCTGAACTGATTGCGGAGAGTTCCGGAGCTGCAGCCAAAGTGGACATCCTTGAAGGGTATCCGGTGACAATAAACAATGCAGAACTCACGCAAATGGCCCTGCCGGTGCTCAGGTCCGTGGCTGGTGAAAAAAAGGTGATCGAGGTCCCCAAAATTACCGGTGCGGAGGATTTTTCCTACTTTGCCAATGCAGTGCCCGGCTTTTTCTATTTTCTCGGCATAACCCCGCAGGGCGAGGACCCGAGCAAGGCCCCCAGCAATCATTCACCCTTGTTTTATGTGGAGGAAAGCGCACTGCGCCAGGGCACCGAAGCGCTGACCCTGCTGACCCTGGATTATATGGCGAACTATCGCAAGCAGTAATAAAAGGGTCTTTTGAATGGTAGGTTGGAAAAACAGGTTAAACCCCCTAGACCACTACGGAGAGGTCGATTCCAACTTGCCGAGCTGCTGGATCATCGCCTCCCTGATGGGGCCTCTTGCGCTCATGACTCTCGCATCGTAATTAATGGGATAGGGTTTGAAGCCGTAATTTTTGTCCTGGCAGTGTTTATCAAAAAAGTGCGAAGCCTAGGGGCAGCTGACCACTTTTTTAGCTCTATTCAGAAATGTAATGACAAGTAATTCTGGCGGTTTATTTAAGCGGGTCGATGGGGATTTGGCTCGCGGTTTCAGGGACACAAACTCCTAATAAGTGTTAGAGCATCACATCATGGAGACAACAATATGGTACAAGGTGAATGCAACTGCGGAGCGGTAAGCTTTACAGTTGATGCCGGGATCTCTGACGTTTTTGTCTGCCACTGTTCTATTTGCAGACGCTCTACAGGTAGCGGTGGTATAGCGGTGGCAGTGGTAGCGAATAAAACCTTCGCCTGGATCAAAGGACAAGACCAAATAAGCTACTGGTCAAAGCCGGGGCACGAATGGCACACGTATTTTTGTCAAGTTTGTGGCACTGCTGTTCCAGGAGAAAACGATGCAGAAAGTATGTATTTACCCGTTGGAACATTGACTTCGGGTTGTGAGAATCTGCGGGTTGCCCATCACTTGTATGTGCATTCAAAAGCTTCGTGGGAGGAAATTGGTGACTCAGGAAAGCAACATATCGAGAATTATGAGGCCGAAGTGTAGAATAAATAATGAATGCGTATGGGTAGGCACATAACAGTGGATGGCGCAATCACAGCCATTGGCTGGGCTGGATGCCCGACGCTGCGTTTCCAGCCAGTTGTCAATACAGGCGTTATAATTTGTGGGGTGATTTTGAACAGCAAGTTTAATAAGAAAGCTTTTATCAGATGGAAGGTCTATATTGACCGTTCTAAGATGTACATTGGATATGTGCAATTCTTAATGATTATATTTGTGTTTATCAAATCATTGGGTGACAACCCGTTGAGTCATTTTGTTTTTAAAAATCCTATCTTCTCAGTGCCAATAATACTGATTGTTTTTGTGTTTTTTTCACTGGTGCTGGGATATTTGGATTCAAAATTTGGGTTTAGGGAAGAAGAGATTAGAAACCATTCTAAATCCAACCCGGTATTGATGGATATTCAAAAGTCTATTGATAAGCTAAGTGCAAAAGTTGGCGATGGATACACCAGCAACAAGTGATAGTCGGGCAAAGGTGGGATATCAGTCCGCCTTCCTTTTACCACCGTACTTGCGGGTCCACTCACGGCGGTGGATTAAAACACGCCCTTCGGGTGGTGAAGTGTCATTCAGTTATCCCCTCCAAAACAAGCCTTGAATGCCCGCGAAACGGCTTGCTGATGCCCGGGTATGCCGCAAATGGCTACGCAGTTGGTGGGACATTCACTTGGTGTCGTCTAAAACTGCAGATTGATTGCAGTCTTTGCAAAAAGCGCATACCGTAGGTCTGGCGCCCAGCTGCTTCACCGGCGCAGACAAAGAATAATAAACAGATAAACCATACCGCAACGATCATTTTTTATCCCACGAGCGCCCTGTAACCGCAGCGCTCGCGGGTAATCGATCAACAAAACACCCAAACAAAGAAGGACCGCATCATGACCGCGTAAATGAGAGAAAAACGCCACCTCCCGGCGCGATCAACACCGAGAGATGGCTAACCCCAATAGATAACATTACTATCTAGCGAGGCTGTCTTGAATGATACGTCATACACTCGTTCGTCTTCAATCAACGTCTCACTGAAGGCGAGCTTTTCGAGTCACTTCCGCCCCCGGCGACGGAGTGTGCTGTGGCGTTGCGTGATGATTGGTGTGATCTTTTACTTCAGCCGCGCACCGCCTCTCTGGCTGCACATCCTTTCTGCAAGTTTCCCTTTTCTTTTCCCCACAAGGACCGCGCCTGCGACGAGAGAAACCGCGTAAAGCGATACGCTTTTCCTGCACCTTTCCGTCACAGGTGAC
The DNA here is from genome assembly GCF_047289955.1 of Microbulbifer jejuensis. Classification (NCBI taxonomy): domain Bacteria; kingdom Pseudomonadati; phylum Pseudomonadota; class Gammaproteobacteria; order Cellvibrionales; family Microbulbiferaceae; genus Microbulbifer; species Microbulbifer jejuensis. The sequence goes on along the minus strand of NZ_JBLBUB010000031.1, from coordinate 3,185 downwards.
TCAAGGAGCCTATAAAAGATGCCTATATTACCCTGTCGATTATTTCAGCCGCTGCACCTGGGTGGGTATTTTATTATCACCCCGGTCGCGATCAAAGATAAGGTTGTGGATCTGCACATTGTGCCCGGCAAGGGTAACCGGGTGATGCGGGCTGTGCGTTTACTGCAACTGTTGGAAGAAGCCTGGGCGCTGGAGGAGGACCCAACCGATCAGCCCCCAGCCATCCTCAGGCCATTCAAGCACTGCCCCAATAAAAAGACGTAGCGCTGAGCGGGCTCCTCGAAAGCCTGTGCAGCCCGGAACAGCACCGCAAATGATTACCTTCCTGTGCTGTCACTGTGGGGAGGTAAGCGCAAGCCTGTGAGCTTCCGTTCCGCTCTGGTGCCGCTGTAGGTGCGCAAGGCTCGATCGCCGAACGCGGCGCTGCCATCGCTGTACCGGGAAGGTGTGTCAACGGGCGAGAGGGAGGAGGCCCTGATGATACGCCTATCTGGATAGTGGTACCGTTTTACAGGCAATATGACCAGATGCGAGCCAGAATTTCGGTCACCGTGACCGTTATTTTTTAGAATCGGGTAGCTTCTCCTAAAATGTGAATAAATCCAATGGGGTACATTCATTGGTGATTTTTGGGATACTGGTCGTAGTGATCATTATTCCAGGTGGTTCGATAGTACTAAATTGTCGTATCAGATTGATTCACAGTAATTTTTTAATAGTTTGGCGTGAAAAGAATCCAGAAATACTGATCTAGGAAATACTGGTCATGGTGATCAGTATATAAATGTGAGCTTTAAGTAATTCTAAATCGGAGAAGCAAGATGGGAGCATGGGCAGAAGATGCTTTTGGTAATGATACTGCATGTGATTGGGCAGGCGACTTTTCGGAAAATCCCAGTTTAGAGGTTGTTAAGGAAGCAATAAACTCTGTTATAGCGACGGCTGACTACCTTGACTCTGATGAGGCATGCGAAGGTCTGGTTGCCTGTGAAATAGTTGCCAGATTGAAAGGAAATTGGGGAGAAAAAAGTGTGTACTCAGAAGAAATTGATAAGTGGGTGGAATCAACGAATGTAGAACCAAGTAAAGAACTGGTTGCTGCTGCTGAAAAAGCTATTGTTCGAATACTGGGGTCAGATTCAGAACTTCAAGAGCTGTGGGATGAAGATGGGAAAAGCGAAAAGTGGCACTCTGAAATGAATAACTTACTTGAGCGAGTAAAAAGCTAACAAGTTGCTGAAATTCTTTCTGTCCATAAAAAAGCGTGGTCTCCACCGGACAGCCTACTCTGCGTTTCGGCTGCCGTTTAGCAAAGCGTTCTATTACACGGAAATAATTAGATGAACAGAGTAAAAGGAGGTTGTTATTGTGGTTCAGTATCTTGGGAATTTGATCTTCCAATTATGACAGTGGTGAAATGCCATTGCGCTATGTGTCGAAAATTACAAGGTTCAGATCACAGTGCTTATGTAATTGTTCCAAAAGAGCAGTTTTTATTAACTAAAGGGAATGAAGCCATTGCGTGTTATCAAGCAACAAAGGTATCCCATAAAAATTTTTTTTCTTCCTGTGAGTCACCAACGCATCTTATGAATGGCAAGCACTTTCCTGATGAGGTGGTATTGCCACTAGGGTTGATTGAAAATTATACGGATGTATTGGCGCCACAGATTCAGGTATATACATCGGAAAAATCGTCTTGGTCGAACATCCATGAAGATGTGCCTATAATTAGCTAAGAAATATAACAAATTAAGGCAATGTCGCTTGCGGGGCGGACACGCCAACGCGCGCCGTTGCTGAAAGAGTTATGAATTTATGAGGGAGTGATTTAATTGAATCATACAAACAAAGTTTATTTGTTTCGCTGTGCAATAGTATTGTTTTTTGTTTGCTTTGCGATGGACATTAATGCATTAGTGTCTCTCAAGGCAGATAGAATTGATAAATATTTATCAGACAATGTTCGCAATGGGGTTTCAGGTTCTATCTTGGTTGTACAAGACAATATTGATTTGATCAACAAGGGCTACGGTCTAGCTGATAGGGAGGAGAAATTAGCTAACTCACCATCAACAGTTTTTGATATTGGTTCACTGACAAAACAGTTTACAGCGGCCGCAATACTTAAGTTGGCCGAACAACAAAAACTCAGATTGACAGACTCTTTGGATGTATATTTCAAAAACATATCGAGTGATAAAAAACAGATAACAATACATCAATTATTAACTCATACGGCTGGTTTCCAAGAATATCCAGGGGGCGATTTTGACCTTGTTTCTAAAGCCTCCTACTTTGAAACAGTTTTTTCCAGCAAGTTAAGATTCGAGCCTGGGTCACGTTATGAATATTCAAATGTAGGGTATAGCGTTCTTTCAGCCATAATTGAGCAAGTTACCAAAACAGGGTATGAAACATTCTTAAGCCAGGAATTTTTTAAGACATTAAATATGACACATACTGGCTATGTATTACCTGATTGGAATAACGTAACTCTTGCTCATGGATATTATGAAGACTTCTACGATAGAGGGACATCTATTGAAAGGTATAGAAAAAATTCTGTATCACCAATTCTTGTCGGAAATGGAGGTATACAATCCACTGTATCCGATTTACGTAAGTGGGTAGTTGCACTTGATGAACATAGGGTCTTGAGCGAAAAGTCAACTCAGCTATTAACTAAAAAGCATGTTGAAACACCTACGCAAGTCGATGCTTTTCAAAGCTCAACTTTTTATGGGTATGGGTGGAAAATAGGCTCCAGCAATTATTCCGATCGTGTGATTTCCCATAATGGTAATAATGGAGTGTATAGATCATCTATAATTTGGCGTCCGGAAGAAGGGGTATTTGTTATCTTTTTAGCGAATACGGAATCAAAAGGGATATTATGGTTGGGCTACGAAATTGACAAAATGTTGGCTGAACCTGATTATCTGCCTAAGCCTATCAAGCTCAATCCCTATAGGGCCATTGATGAGTACGTTAAGAAAACGAAGCCAGTTTCCGGTGTTACTCTATTGGAAAATTTTGGAGTTATAACCGAATCTGGTGTTTGAGGGTTTGAAAGAAAGCAGCGTATCTGGTTGATTTGTTGTCGCCAAACAATGAAACCAACCGAGAGTACGCCGCTATGAACAAGAATACCGTTGTTGAGTTTGCAGGTCGACATGAGACAG
>NZ_JBLBUB010000030.1:0-63985 GCF_047289955.1 Microbulbifer jejuensis | reverse complement strand
ACCCCTGGTCAACAACTAGCTGAGCCGCCTCCAGTTTGAACTCTGGGCTAAATTTTCTTTTTGTGCTGGTCATTTATTCACCTGATCTTCGTTGTGAGTGATGTTATCACCCAAAGTCAGGTGGCCAAATTTACTATGCCACTACAAAAGTATTTCAAGCGCTGGTAGTAGATCCGGACATGGAATGGGCTTTCATTGATGGAAGTTACGCTAAAGCACACCAACACAGCAGCGGTGCTGCCAGTGATCAGGATGAGGCGATAGGGAAAAGTCGGGCGGGGAACACAAGCAAAATCCATTTAGCGGTTGACGCTTACGGGCTTCCGGTTGCATTTGAGGTCACGGGTGGTCAGGTAAATGATTGCACGCAAGCTCCAAGCTTGATCGCCAAGATTGAGGGTGCGGAAACAATTGTCGCGGACAAAGGTTATGATAGCGAGGATCTACGGAAGCAGATTGCAGAACAGGGTGCCAAGGCAGTGATCCCTAGAAGGCGCAATTCTGTGAAAGGCAACGCGGATTTGGATAGGGGGCTCTACAAAAATCGGCATCTGGTAGAAAATGCTTTTGCACGATTGAAACACTACCGCGCGATTGCCTCACGTTTCGACAAACTCAAGAGGTGCTATCAAAGCACAGTAGCTATGGCTTGTGCCTTCCTATGGCTACCCATGTGAAACGGGAACAGCCCCTAGGCAGAAGCAACTGTTGTCGGAAGAGCATTTCAGCGTTGATGGCACCTTGATTCAGGCGTGGGCCTCGTAGAAAATTTTTCGTCGCAAGCAGGACAGCGACGACGATGAGGGCAGTGGCAGCAACAGCGAGCGGGACTTCCACAAGCAAAAGCGCAGCAATGAAACGCACGAATCGCGCACCGATCCAGAGGCTCGGCTGTACAAAAAATCCAAAGGTGCTGAAGCCAAGCTGGCCTATTTGGGTCACACCACCATGGAAAACCGTAATGGCCTGATCATACAGGCGGCGGTAACGCAAGCCAATGGCTGCGCTGAGCGGGAAGCAGCCGAGCAGATGCTGACGGAGCTGCCGGGCTCACGACGCAAAACCGTTGGCGCAGACAAAGGTTACGACACTCGGGGATTCGTAGCCGCCTGTCGTGGTGCCAATGTAACTCCGCATGTGGCCCAAAATACCAAGCGCCGCGGTGGCTCCGCTATTGACGGACGCACCACTCGGCACAGCGGATATCAAGCGAGCATGAAGGTACGCAAGCGAATTGAGGAGGGTTTCGGTTGGGGCAAAACCATTGGTCTGATTCGCCAAGTAAAAGTCCGCGGGTTAGCGCGGGTCAAGGAGGTATTTACCCTCACCTTTATCGGCTGGAATCTAACCCGAATAAGCAATTTACAAAGGGGATCCGCTTAATGGACGGAGAAGCAGCGAAAGTAGCGTTAAGGGGGCGTGTATTCAGCCAAAAGCCGATTAAAAATTCATCAAAATAGAACAAAGCAGCTCTTCCTCGAATTTTTTGGCTTGCTAGAAAATTTTTCTAAATAATACTTCCGGATTTCAATAGGCTGTTAGGTAGCACTTGATCATCCTCCTGGTAAAAATTCCCAACCGAGACCGTCTCATTTTCCATCACAGAAAAATAATCCACCTATGTAGTAACTATCCTGTCATTTTATTATTTACTGATAATATAGGACTACCCGCTTTAAGCGACTTTGACTGAATCCAAAACCCATTTGGTAAAATCAGTCGGAGCCAGGCTGCCAAGCCGTGAATGGCTGCGCAGGCGGTTATAAAAAATCTCGATGTACTCCCTGATAGCCGCCTGCTCCTCCGCCCGAATGACAAGGTGCACGATGGTACACAAACTCACTTTTCAGAGTCCCCAATAAACTCTTGCGTGGCGCATTGTCGGAACAATTCTCCTTACGCGACATTGAAAACACCACACCAAATTCCTGCTGTAAATCACGGTAAGATTGCGCAAAGTATTGGCTTCCCCGGTCTGTGTGCTGAAGTTGATGAAATATCCATGATTTATGGCCAGACACCGTTGAGGTGGTTTATAATTTCTATACCCGATAATTTACTATAATGGGAACTATAAATGACTAGAAAAATGTTTCAACTTTCTGCAATTCAAGTAGCACTTTTATTAACATTATCAGGTTGTGGGAGCGATAATGATTCGTCTGCTCCTGATCCTGCTCCTGCTCCTGCTCCCGTTGCCCAACCCGAACCCGAACCCGAACCCGAACCCGAACCCGAACCCGAACCCGAACCCGAACCCGAACCCGAACCCGAACCCGAACCCGAACCCGAACCCGAACCCGAACCTACTCCGGATACTCCGCCAACTGCGAGTAATGTAACTATAGATGGGGCAAAGCAATGGATTCCTGTATCTGGAGAACAATTGGGCAGCGATTCAGATGGTGATGCTTTAACCTATGGTTTTTCAGAAAATGGTGAGGCTATTAATCCAGTTGATGGCGTTTATACTTTTAGTCATGGTCAGCTTTCATTAAATGGCGATCAATTTGAATATACTTCAATCTCAGGACAAGCCGCTTCTATTGCTTATACTGTAACAGCAAATGGTGCTTCAGCCTCTGCGACCATTGAGATCATGAATGTTGCAAATGACCCTCTGGCGTATCAACAATGGCACCTACACAATACAGGCCAAAAAGCTTACGCATTAAGTGATCAAATGAAGCAAGGCCTTATCGATGATGAGGTTTATACAGTTGAGGAAGCTGATGCCCTATTTGAAAGACTTGAAGCCGAAGAGCTTATTGCTGGCGAAGACATGAATGTTGCAGCCGCTTATGCTCAAGGTGTCACTGGTTCCGGTGTGACAGCGGTTGTTGTAGATTCAGGCGTAGAAATTCGCCATGAAGACTTGATAGATAATGTATTACCAAATCGCTCTATCAACTTAAACGCATCAGCAGCTGACAGAACAGACCCAACGAGCACCTCCAATGACGGTGATCATGGTACTAGTGTAGCTGGCTTAATTGCAGCCAAAGGCTGGAACAACATAGGTAGCCGTGGTGTAGCCCCAGATACAGGGCTAATCGGTATGAACTTTTTAGGCGGTGATAAAATAGAGCAAACGGACCTATTGGCTCATGGGTTTCCGGGAAGTGGTATTTCTGCAGATGAAGAAATTTCAGCATTTAATCGTAGCTACGGCATTACCTACCCTAGTGCTATCGCACCCTCTGCTTTAGATGTAGCTATTGAGTCTTACCCGAATCTTATGCTTCGAGGTGGCAAAGGCACTTTGAACATGAAGTCCAGTGGTAATGCCTTTGACTCTGGAAGCAGCACTCTTGATGGTTCTTTCTGTGCTGATAATGGCGCTAATGATTTAGGCCTAACCTGCTACAACTCAGCGTTCCAGCCCAGTCACTCTCACCCATATTACTTGAATGTTGCAGCGGTGAACGCTGATGGTAAACATACAAGTTACTCAACAGCTGGCGCAAGCATAATGGTATCCGCTCCTGCCGGCGAATTTGGACGTTATCGGCCCGCTATGGTAACAACAGACCAAATGACCTGTATTAATGGTTATTCTGGCTTTAATGGTAGCGGCATAAGTTCGTTTACCGGAGCTTTTGGTGAAGCCTTTGCAATCAGCCAATTCCCATTCAATTATCCAGGCCACCCAGAGAACGCAACTTGTAACTATACTTCAACCTTCAATGGTACATCTTCTGCTGCGCCGAATGCATCAGGCGTTGTGTCTCTAATCTTATCAGCAAACCCAGAGTTGACCTGGCGGGATGTTCGGCATATTTTAGCTTCAACCAGCACTATAGTTGACCCTGAAAACGAAAAAGTTGAACTGCAAATTGGAGAAGGATCTTTTGTTGCTCACGATGGCTGGGTTGAAAACGCAGCTGGTTATCGCTTTAACAACCTCTATGGCTTTGGCCGAGTTGATGCAGGTGCATCTGTTGCTATGGCTTTAAATTACTCAGAGAGTCTTGGTGAGCAAATTATCACTGAATGGCAAGGTGTGGGATCCACCGCTGGTGAAGACGCCATGGAAGCGATTATTCCAGACAATAGTGCGACTGGCGTAAGCCAACAAATTGAAGTGGCGGAAGATATTATTATTGAAGCCATGCAGTTCGAGTTTGATGTCCGCAATGAAGATATGGGCGGCCCTCTTTTAAATGAGAGTCTATTAACCTCGGCTGGTAACGACTTAGCGCTTGAAGTGGTTTCCCCCTCAGGTACTAGAAGTGTTTTACTTTCTTCTAAGCAAGCATTATTAGATGCTTCATTTAGCTTCGCCGACGGGACTCTTAGCGTTGGCTACATCTTGGATGGTGCCGTAATCCTTTCTAATGCATTTTATGGTGAAAATGCTAAGGGAACTTGGACAATCAGAGCATTTGATACCGGTGAGACTAACATTGAGTTCTCAAACACGAGAAACCAGTGGGAGGCGACAGGTATGATAAATAACCCTGTAGAGAGTGTTCTAGAAGGTGTATCACTAAGAGCGTTCGGGCGTGCAGTTCAATAAGAAGGGTAATACAATGAAACTTAATACATTAATGATCTTAACTGCCGCACTGTGTTTATCAGGTATGGCGCAGGCCAGTGCTGTTGATAGCGTGGAAAAGAAAGATATAAAGGTCAAGCAGCTAAGAACGATATCCGAGGCAAGAGCGAACTCTGCTGAGTTTGGTATGTTTAAGGTTGAACGATCAATGGCAAGTGTCCCATCATCGATTGCTGCACCAGAACAGGTTGTTGCAGTTAAAGGGGAAATGGCCATCGTGAGTATCGATGCTGATGCAGCAAGAGATGTTGTTGCTAAAGGTACAATAGTACGAAATACACTGACCGATGAATTAACAACTTTAACTGGTAATATCACAATTTTATTAGGTGAAAATGTTAGCGCATCAGAAGTAGCAGCAGCCGCTGGCATGGAAGTAGTGTCGGTATTTCCCGGCACTGACATTGCCATCTTGAAAGTTAGAGAAGGCAATGACTTGTTGGAAGCTTTCAATGCGATAAGACAGTCTGGCTTGACGGTTGAAAGTCGAGTTGAAGTTACAGAGACTATGCACAAAGCACAATAGTTAAAACTTACCTAAATCAGTAAGTTTTATCTGAGACAGAAAAAGGGCATCATTTATAAGGTGATGCCCTTTTTATGTAAGCGATCAAGTGAGGTGGTAGAGGCGACGGTCACCCAGTCGCCCCCCCAGTTAGAACCCAGCGTGCGCTATTTACGCACTAGCAGGCTGTTGAAATCCGGAAGTATTATTTAGAAAAAGTTTCTAGCAAGCCAAAAAACACGAGGAAGAGCTGCTTTGTTCTATTTTGATGGATTTTTAATCAGCTTTTGGCTGAATACACGCCCCCTTAACGCTACTTTTGCTGCTTCTCCGTCCATTAAGCGGATCCCCTTTGTAAATTGCTTATTCGGGTTAGATTCCAGCCGATAAAGGTGAGGGTAAATACCTCCTTGACCCGCGCTAACCCACGGACTTTTACTTGGCGAATCAGACCAATGGTTTTGCCCCAACCGAAACCCTCCTCAATTCGCTTGCGTACCTTCATGCTCGCTTGATATCCGCTGTGCCGAGTGGTGCGTCCGTCAATAGCGGAGCCACCGCGGCGCTTGGTATTTTGGGCCACATGCGGAGTTACATTGGCACCACGACAGGCGGCTACGAATCCCCGAGTGTCGTAACCTTTGTCTGCGCCAACGGTTTTGCGTCGTGAGCCCGGCAGCTCCGTCAGCATCTGCTCGGCTGCTTCCCGCTCAGCGCAGCCATTGGCTTGCGTTACCGCCGCCTGTACGATCAGGCCATTACGGTTTTCCATGGTGGTGTGACCCAAATAGGCCAGCTTGGCTTCAGCACCTTTGGATTTTTTGTACAGTCGAGCCTCTGGATCGGTGCGCGATTCGTGCGTTTCATTGCTGCGCTTTTCCTTGTGGAAGTCCCGCTCGCTGTTGCTGCCACTGCCCTCATCGTCGTCGCTGTCCTGCTTGCGACGAAAACTTTTCTGCGAGGCCCACGCCTGAATCAAGGTGCCATCAACGCTGAAATGCTCTTCCGACAACAGTTGCTTCTGCCTAGCTATCTGCACCACTTCTTCGAACAGGGTGGGAATAATATCGTGGGCAAGCAGACGGTCACGATTCTTGCTGAAAGTGGAATGATTCCACACCTTATCATCGATACTGAGGCCAACGAACCAGCGGAATAATAGGTTGTAGCGTATCTGTTCCATCAGCTGGCGTTCACTACGCACGCTGAATAAAACCTGTAGAAGTAGGGCTCGCAGTAACCGCTCCGAGGGGATGGACTCCTTGCCGTTCGGTGCATAAGCGCAGTCGAGCAGCCAGTCGATACGCTGCAATGCCAAATTAAATTCCTGACGAATCTTTCTCAGTGGGTGGAATTTGGGGACAAATCCTTCCAGGTTAACAGTGGTGAACAAAGCTTCCTGCGTAATATCTGCACCGCGCATACACTATCTCATTGTGGGGTATCGGCCCAAGCATTGTACCAAAGCCAGTAAATACATGAGCCTATTTCAACAGCCTGCTAGGCTCAAGACAAAACCCTTCACGCAGTTATTGGCTGTAGAGTGTGTGGTAGATCCTCACTCTAGGTAACGGAAACAGACGCAAAAAGCGTCCAAACTTTTCCCAGTTGAACGATTTCCGCTGGCTGCGCCGATTGAGCCACTTGAATAGAATCCGCGTAGACTGGTAGAGGAATTGGCCAACACGCCTTGCATTGAAGCTCATACCGAAATAGCGGATATGACCAGCAAGCTTAGCACGGAAGATTTTCCATATAACAGCCAACGGTGCTCTATTCCTGACTTGGCGAGTCCATTGATTTACCTTCGTCAGCTTAGAGCGAACACGTTTACCGCTCGTTTAAACTTTCGGTATTGCACGGCCTTTGCGAGACCGTCCCAGGTGGAAAGTAAATCCGAGAAAATCGAATACACCTTGATTATTACCTTTTCGACACTCCGCTTTCGAGAACGAGACCAATTTGGTCTTTTCCTCATTCATTTTGAGATTGAATTTTGCTAGGCGCTTGATCAACGCCACTCTGATGCGCTCCGCATCCTTGTGTTCCCGACAACAGATGACGGCATCGTCAGCGTAACGAAACAATTCAACCCGCCTTCGACAGTGTCTTTTAGCAACCGTTTGGAATCAAGTATCAATCACATAATGCGCGTAAATGTTAGCAAGAACCGGACTGCAAATGCTCCCTTGGGGGACACCTTCATCGCTGATCGACAACTCGCCATCCGTTAACACGCCGGCCTTGAACATACGGCTGATGTACCGGATAAAACGTTTATCTTTGATCTTCTCACACAACATATCCTTGAGCATCTGGTGATCAATAGTTCCGAAAAAGTTGGATAAGTCAATGTCAATGACAGTGTCAACTTCATGGTGAAGAAGATGGGTACCCAAGGCTTGGATGGCATCGTGGCAACTTTTCTTTGGCCTGAACCCAAAGGAGCAGTCCAGGAAAAGTGGCTCGTAGATGCTCTCTAGTAATTTCTGGGTCATCTTCTGGATAAGTTTATCCTCGAAGTTACTGATACCCAACGGTCGCACTGCACCTGCTTGCCCTTCCTTGGGGATTAAAACTTGCCTGACCGGACTTGGCCGATATGACATGGTTTTCAGCTGCTGGACGATCCGGGGTAGATTCTCATCGAGGTTCGTTCCGTACATATCTTTACTTACGCCATCACTTCCAATTGCCTTCTTTCCTTTCAGCTCTTGAAAGCAGACTCTCAGTGATTCCACATTAAAGTGGTGCATTAAGCAGTGAAACGGCTTATTGACATCACTTTGAGATAGCTGCGTTATCCTCGTCAATTTCGTTGTCGCTGTATGTTGGAATTCTGGTGACCCCACAGCGTTTCCTCTCCGGGGTGGATTTTACCCACGGCCCTTCCCTCCGCAGGCGTTACCCCGCTTCAACAGTACTATGGCCGATCTGACTTCCAAATAGCCATCTCGATCTCCTCGCTGCTACACTTGTTGATCGATACTTCCATCCTGGAAGAGCTATTGGATCTCCCACGTTCACTTATTTACCTTTGCTACATGCCATATTCACCGATCCCGAAGAAGCTGCTAAAACCTGCCCTATATTGGGTTTAGCAATATTGCCTTCTAGACTACTAACACTATCGGCCTTCTCACAAAGGTCGGTTAACGGGACTCAATCACTTCAGCTTTCGCTTACGGCCTGCATCATTTCTGTCTACGCTTAACCCCGGTCGTTACCTTCCGACGCTCAAGACTCGATACAGAGTATGGCGGGTCACCACTTTCTCAGGCAGCACTTTCAGCTGCAGGTAAATTAGCGCTTCGTGGCGCACTAGTAGTTCAGACTTGATCTGATAGTTACCGGTTTTTCTGACGGTGGTCTGTCAGGTCAGGTTCAGTTCACGAACTTTTCCATCCAGATCTTTTTGCCATCTTCAAGCGTTTGTACAGGCGTACGGCCACAGCACTTCTTGCCTTGGTGGGTTCGTTCATTATTGTAATAATTGAGCCATTCGTCTAGATCCATCTGTAGCTCCTCCACCGAGCCATAAATCTTGCGTCGTAGTGACGGCTGATAAAACTCCTGCAGAATAGTCTTGTGAAATCGCTCACAGATACCATTCGTTTGTGGGTGCCGGGCTTTTGTCCTCGTATGCTCAATCTCATTCACGCTCAAATACAGCTGATAATCATGCTGCTCCAGTTTGCCACAGTACTCGGTGCCGCGATCAGTCAGGATACGCAGCACAGGTAGCTCATGCGAAGCGTAGAATGGCAGCACACGGTCATTCAGAAGGTCTGCTGCAGTGATTGGCGTCTTTGTTGTATACAGCTTGCAGTGCGCCACTTTTGCGTAGGTGTCAACGTAGGTCTGCTGGTATACACGTCCAACGCCTTTGAATGTCCCAACGTAGAAGGTGTCCTGGGAGCCCAGGTAACCAGGATGTTGAGTCTCAATTTCGCCGCAGGCTTCGTCATCATGGCGTTTGCGTTCCAGAGCCTGAACCTGTGATTCAGTGAGAATCAGACCTTCCTTTGCCACTTTGGCTTCCAGGGCTTTCAGGCGGAGTCTGAAGTTAGCCAGGTCATGCCGTAACCAGATACTGCGAACCCCGCTAGACGACACAAAGACACCGCGCTTACGTAGCTCATTGGATAGCTGTTGCCCAGGGCGAGCAGGGCAATAATCTTGCGCTCCAGCTCGTCGGTAAGCTGGGTTTGATGCTTCTTGACGATCTGTGGTTCGAAGGTGCCGGCGCGGTCCCGTGGTGTCTGCAGCTCGAAGCTGCCCGTCGGGCTTTGCATGGTCTTGGGTGTATGGCCATTTTTGCGGTTGGGCTTGTCCTCGCCGGCGAGGTGCTCCTCCAGCTCCGCGCTCATAGCTGCTTCGGTAAGCTGTTTGATCAGAGGCGTCAGGATGCCATCTTTGCCGCTGAGGTCTTTGCCCTCACGCAGCGCCTTGACAGCAGCATCCATACCTGCAAACCGACGATTACGTTGGCTATCATGCCGTGGGCACAGAACAGGGTATTACCCACCTCGGCTGCTGGGCACATGCACGGCGCAAATTTGTCGAAGCGCAAAAGGTTGCCGGTGGTAAAACCAGCAAGCCAAAAGGTAAAAAGCAGCTGAGCAAAGTCGACATCGCCCTCAACTACATTGGCCACCTATACGGCATAGAACGCAAAGGGCAGCGCCTCACCGCGGATGAAAGATACCGGCTTCGTCAGAAAGAAAGCCTGCCGGTGCTGGCCAAAATACATAACTGGCTTGAAAAAACACTACCAAAAGCACTGCCAAAAACCGCCCTTGGAAAAGCGCTCGGATATCTACACAAGAATTGGAAAAAGCTCTTGGTTTACACCGAAGATGGAAGGCTCAATATCGACAACAATATCGCAGAAAATGCCATCCGTCCGTTTGTGATCGGTCGCAAGAACTGGCTGTTCAGTGATACCCCAGAGGAGCCAAGCCCAGCGCTGCACTATATGGGCTAATCGAAACAGCTAAAGCCAATGGGCTTGAGCCCTACCATTACCTGCGCCGAGTTTACACCGACTTACCGCGAGCGCAGACCGTCGGGGAAATTGAAGCCCTGTTGTCCTGGAATCTTCAGAGCGCGACGGAAGTAGACCTGTAGAGTGAATCAAGGGGTGGCGTTACTTGATCTGTATTAGTTCAGACTTGATCGCTTACCTTGCTGCCACGCACCTCGCCGTTTGCAGAGCACCATGACAGTGTCTTGAGAAGCAACTAAGGTAACCCTATAAGTGGCGGCTGCCGGGAAACCCGGACCCCGGTACTTTGTCCAATGGTATCCCTTGCTGTATGATTTACTGTCAATGAAACACGCTCCATCCAGATTTCGAACCAGACTGGCCGCGCTGGCGACCCTGCTCCTGCTAATATTCCAGGTCCAGGCCGTGTTGGCCTGTGAAATGATGGATCGCCCGGCACCGGCGGCAGTCTGCTGCTGTGACCATACGGCCGCAGACTCCGAAACCCCGATGGACTGCTGCGAGTTTGAAGCCCAGGTTTCCCTCAAAACACCCTTGGATGATCACCAGGCAGCCCTCACCACAGCTCCCCTGACGCTCGAACTGCCGCAGTTTGCACCGCCGCCAAGTTACCAATGGCCGCAGATACTGGCCCCGCCCGTGCCACCCGGTGTCACCGGCCCCATTTCTCACCTCCCCCATCCCGGCAACGGCACCTGGCTGGATACCCTGCGCCTGCGTATTTGATCGCTCCCTTTCTCTGACACCCAATGTCCCCACCACCATTTGAGTGCGCGGGGTTTCAGAATCATTGTCCGAGGAGCGAACCTTGACTGCCAACAACCCCGCTGCTGCCCTCAGCAGACAAAAGACCACAATCACCTGGCGCACCGGCAAAAGAACCCTCTCCAGCCAGGGAGGGAAAGTATGAACCGCCCTAAAAGCATTGGCTACCTGGCCTTGGGCCTTATGCTTGCTGCGGCGGCAGGGGCCTTTTACTGGAAAGACCGCTTCCCACTGACGGTAAATACAGCGGCGGAATTTATCCAGACCGGCCCCTTCCAGGTTGCAGTATCCATCGACCCACTCAAACCCCGTGCAGGCAGAAACCAGATACGTATCGAAGTTCGGGATTCACAGGGCAATCCGGTAGCCGGTGCCCAGGTGCGCGCTGTGGCGGAAATGCCCGCCATGGGCGCCATGCCGGCGATGCGGACCCAAGCGGCATTCAGTGAGACAGCCCCCGGCGTTTTTCAGGGCGAAATGGAACTGGCTATGGTGGGTGCCTGGCCAATGGTGGTGGATGTGGCTACCGGCCACGATCAACACGTGGATCTCTCCTTCGACATGAGTACCAACCGCAAGGGGCTGCGCCTGAAGTCGGCACCCCAGGCTTCCGATGCGGCCTATTACACCTGTGCCATGCACCCTTCGGTCAAATCCGCTGAGCCTGGAACCTGCCCCATTTGCGGTATGGATTTACAGCCGGTGCGTCACGGGGAGTTAAACAGCAACAGCCTTGTAGTGGAAAGTGCCAGGCGCCAGGCCATCGGTATCAGAACCGGCATGGTGGAACGCAAGCCCTTCTCACTGCCTGTGCACCTGCACGGCCAGGTGACTTATGATGAAACCCGCCTGCGCGATATCAGCCTCCGCTTCGATGGCTGGATCGGCGATCTGGATGCGGACTTCGAGGGCAAACAGGTCAACCGTGGCGAAGTACTGTTTACCGTGTACAGCCCCGAGCTGCTGGCAGTGCAGGACGAATACCTGAAAGCCCATCGCCGGGGCGATGCCCTCGAACAGGCAGCGCGCAGGCGTTTGCTGCTGTGGGGGCTTTCCGAAGCACAAATTGACTGGCTGGCAGAGCAGCAGAAAGCACAGGACTATGTACCGATCTTTGCCCCGGCCAGCGGGGTGATTATCGAGAAACATATCGTCGCCGGCTCCTCCTTTGAAAAAGGCAAGAACCTGCTGCGGATAGCCGATTTAAGCCGGATATGGATTGAAGCCCACGCCTACGAAGATCAGCTGCCCCTTCTGCAAATCGGTATGCCTGCCAAGGTGCGTCTAACCAATGTGCACCACCGGGAGATACCGGCCACGCTTACCCAGATAGACCCCTTCCTCAACCACAGCAACCGCAGCGCACGCCTGCGTGTCTCGCTACCCAATGCCAATGGTGAACTGCGCCCCGGTTTGTTCGCGAACATCCTGCTCAGTGCCGAGCTGGGTAATCAACTGGTAGTGCCGCGGGATGCCGTGCTGATATCCGGCAACAAACGCATTGTATTTCGCGATCTGGGGCAGGGCCGCCTGGAGCCGGTTCAGGTCCGCACAGGCTACGGTGACAGCGACCAGATTGTGATCCGCTCCGGCCTTCTGGCCGGGGACAGGATAATCACTTCCGGCGTTTTTCTGATCGCTGCGGAAAGTCGTTTGAAGTCGGGGGCGCAGCAATGGTAACTCCCGAATCGAAGGGTCTGATTGCACGCATTATCGGCCTCTGTGCCGGCAAACCTGGCATTACCCTGGTCCTTGTGGCCATAGCCGCACTGGCAGGCTACCGCACACTGATAAACATCCCCCTGGATGCCATCCCGGATTTATCCGATGCCCAGGTTATCGTGATGACAGAGTGGCCCGGTCGCAGCCCTGACCTAGTGGAGGACCAGATTACCTACCCTCTCTCCACCGCGCTGCTGGGCCTTCCCAAAGTCAAATTTGTACGGGGCCAGAGTTTCCTCGGGCTCAGCTTTGTCTATGCCATTTTTGAAGATGGCACCGATATCTACTGGGCCCGATCGCGGGTTCTGGAGTATCTGAACCAGGTGGCAGACCAGCTACCAGAGGATGTACAACCCACCCTGGGCCCGGATGCCACCGGTGTGGGATGGGTATTCCAATACGCTCTGGTGGATCGCAGCGGCAGGCACGACCTGCAGGAACTGCGCGCCCTGCAGGACTTCAAGCTGCGTTACTGGCTCACTTCGGTAGCCGGTGTTGCCGAGGTGGCCTCCATTGGCGGCTTCGAGAAGGAGTATCAGGTTCAAATCGACCCCTACCGCCTGGGGATGTTCAATATCCCCCTGGGCAAAGTGGTCGAAGCCATCCGCCGTAGCAATAACGATACCGGCGGGCGTGTATTGGAAATCGCCGGTCACGAACACATGGTGCGCGGCCGCGGTTATATCCAAGGCGTCGAGGATCTTGAGCAAGTCGTCATCGGTGTCAACGCGGCAAATATTCCCGTGACTCTCAACCAGGTTGCCGATATCAGCCTGGGACCGGCCATGCAGCGCGGTATTGCCGAACTTGATGGCGAAGGGCAGACCGTGGGCGGTATTGTCATCATGCGCTACGGGGAAAATGCCCTCAAAGTGATCGAACGGGTCAAGCAGCGTATCGAGGAAATCAGGGCCGGCCTGCCCGAGAGCGTGGAACTGGTCGTGACCTATGATCGCTCCAACCTGATCAACAGCGCCATCGACAACCTCAAAAACACCCTGCTGGAGGAAATGCTGGTGGTCGCAGCGGTGATTGCGCTGTTCCTGCTACATGCCCGCTCCGCACTGGTAGCGGTCATCACCCTGCCCATCGCCGTGCTGCTGGCTTTTATCCCCCTCTCCATCCAGGGGTTGACTGCCAATATTATGTCCCTCGGCGGCATCGCCGTGGCTATCGGTGCGATGGTGGATGCGGCTGTGGTGATGGTGGATAACATCCACAAACAGCTCGCATCAAACGCTGGTAAACCACTCTCTGCAGGGGAACGCAGACAATTGATCGTCGGCGCCATGCAAGAGGTAGGCCCGAGTATTTTCTTCTCCCTGGTGATTATCACGGTTTCCTTCCTGCCGGTATTCGCATTGGAAGCCACCGAGGGCCGCCTATTCAAACCCCTCGCGTTTACCAAAACCTACAGCATGGCCTTCGCCGCGCTGCTCGCCATCACCCTGATTCCGGCCCTGGCAGTATTGTTGATGCGCGGTAAAATCCGCAGCAACGAGAACCCGATTACGCGCGTGCTGGTGAAAACCCTGCAGCCCGCGATCCACTATTGTATCCGGCAGCGCAAAGTGGTTGCCGCTTTGTCACTGTTGGCGCTAGTCTCGGTGGCCTACCCCATCAGCAGGCTTGAGAGTGAATTTATGCCGCCGTTGAATGAAGGCAGCATTCTCTATATGCCCACAGCCCTGCCCGGCATGTCCGTGACCGAGGCGGGCAAGGTGCTACAGCAGATGGATACCGAACTGAAGCGGTTCCCAGAGGTGGAACGGGTATTCGGCAAGATCGGGCGTTCCAACAGCGCAACCGATCCGGCGCCACTCTCCATGGTCGAAACCGTGATCACCCTAAAACCAAAAAGCGAATGGCGGCCGGGCCTTAGCTGGGATGATCTGCTGGCGGAAATGGATGAAAAGCTGCGTTTCCCCGGCATGCCCAATATCTGGTGGATGCCGATCCAAACACGCACGGAAATGTTGGCTACCGGCATTCGCAGTAAGCTCGGCATCAAGGTATTCGGGGATAGCCTGGAGGGAATCGAACAAACTGCCCTGGCGATTGAGGCCGCCTTGCGCAGCGATGAGCGCACGGCAGTGGAAACGCGCAGCGTCTTTGCCGAACGGCTTACCGGTGGTTACTTTCTGGACTTTGATATTGATCGCACAAGGGCTTCCCGCCACGGCCTCAACATCCAGGACATCGAGGATGTGATTTCCGCTGCCGCCGGCGGTCTCGCCGCCACCCAAACTATTGAAGGACGCGAACGCTACGATGTCCTGGTACGCTACGCCCGCGATTACCGCGATACCCCGGAGCAACTGGAACAAATATTGGTGCCGGCATCTGACGGTGCCCAGATACCATTGAACCAGTTGGCAAACCTCAATTACCGCACGGGCCCACCGATGATTCGTAACGAAGATGGACAACTGGTGGGGCTGGTATTTGTCGACCTGAAAAGTGGAGTCGCTGTTGCTGACTATGTGAGCCGCGCCCGGCAAGTGGTTGCGGATCAGGTCACCCTTGTACCCGGCCAGCGCATTGCCTGGGCCGGCCAATACCAGTATCTGGAACGCGCCAAATCCCGCTTGCAATGGCTGGTACCACTGACGCTACTAGCCGTTTGCTTCCTGCTTTATCTGCATCGCGGACGCCTGGCTGACACACTCTTTGTACTTACAGCCATGCCCATGGCCCTGATCGGCGCCTTCTGGCTGTTGTACCTGCTGGAATACAAACTGAGCGTTGCTGTGTGGGTTGGTATGATTGCCATGGCGGGGCTCGCGGCAGAAATGGGACTGTTGATGCTGCACTACCTGTCTGTTGCGGAAAGCGCTTCGACTGATTCCGTGCCCGATCCTGACGACTCCACCAGATATGTAGCCCAAGCCGCAGCCGGCCGCATTCGCCCGATGCTGATGACCAGCCTTACCCTGCTGATTTCTTTAGTACCGGTCATGGTCTCCGACGGTACTGGCGCAGATGTCATGAAACGCATTGCCGCACCCATGGTCGGGGGCACGGTAAGCGCGCTGCTGTTTGTACTGCTGGTGATGCCCGGGATATTTTTCCAATGGCAGAGGAGAATCCCCCATCGGGAAGATAGCCATAACCCTTAAAAATCCCCAACTGGATCTGGTTGCCCTTGCGGTACCCATCCGCAGTCACTGGGCAAACCAGCCAGGTGGTGATGCCCTTTCATCGAGCCGGTAATCCAATTGATCTTTGAATTTCCGGTAAATGGCGCTGCGCAGTGAGGGACAAATTGCGCAGCTAGTCCCAGAGCCAATACCGTTTGGATTGTGATTCCGGAGCTTCGAGTAGAACCCAGATACTTCAACTGTGAACTTTGGACGAGCAGTTTTGGCAGTCAAAAAAAACCAGGGCATGGACAGAATACTCAATGTCGTGGCTACCCGAGTATGTCTGAACCACTTATTTACTGGATTTATTGTAATTTTTACTATGGGCTTATTTGGTAACGACTTTTTAAGTGTATTTTTTACAGGTCATATTAATGTGCTTCCTAGATTAATATCGCGACCCTTTGTCCCGGCTGGAGTACATCTTTCAAGCGCTTAGGCGCTCCCTAAGCTGAGGCTGATTGTTTGCTGGTAACACGTATGCACCTGTAAGCTCCCGTGTTGTCCAATCGATAACTTGTCAGATTTCCTGCTAAACATATGATGCTTGTCAGATTACTCACTCTTCCACTGCTGCTGATTACGCTCGCCCAAGGCACGCACAGCTATGAATTGCTGTATACCGCAAAGATTGAGCCCGATACAAAACTGGCCCATATCAGTATCGAATTAAGCGGCGAACAGCTGCCCAATAAACTCACCCTCAACCTGGAGTCGGGCCGCTACAAGAACCTGTCAAGCAGACAGCCATTGGTGATTGAGGAAAATAGGGCTATCTGGCATCCCACTGGCCCCAAGGCAAAACTCAGCTACAGTTTTATCATCGATAACCAAAGAAATAACGGCAGTTATGACTCGCGGATTACCGAGGACTGGGCAATACTCCGTAGCGACAGGCTGATTCCCCCCATTTCAACAAACGGCAAGGGCCACGCCAATGCCCGCTTACAGCTACAACTGCCCAAGCACTGGTCTGCCGCCCTGCCCTATCCGAAGGTTGACGAGCACCTGTACCAGCTGTCGGACCTAAATCGCCGATTTGTACGCCCCAAAGGCTGGATGATCGTGGGAAAAATCGGCAGCCGCCAGGACTGGATCGCCGGTACTTCCACCTCGGTTTCCGGCCCCCTGGGAGAAAATATTCACCGCCAGGATGCTCTCGCGTTTCTCAATTGGAGCCTGCCGGAAATCAAGAAGGTCTTTCCTCTATTTCCTGACCGTTTGCTGATTGTAACGGCCCGTGACCCCATGTGGCGTGGAGGGCTTTCCGGCCCCCGCTCTCTGTTTATGCATGCAGATCGACCATTGATCAGTGCAAACCGCACCAGCAGCATGATCCATGAGCTGATCCATGTGGCCACAGGTATCCACGGCGACGACCAGAGCGATTGGATCGTCGAAGGCCTGGCTGAATTTTACTCTCTGGAAATTCTGCGCCGCTCCGGGGGAATCAGTGAAATCCGCTATCAGGAAGCGATGGACAAACTGATGGAATGGGGGCAAAAAGCACCAACCCTGCTGGTGAAGCGCTCCTCCGGTCCAGTTACTGCCCGTGCTACGAATGTAATCATGACGCTGGATAAAGAAATTCGTGCAGTTAGTGGCGGAAAGGCGAGTATTGACGATGTGGCCCGGGAACTGGCCCGCACCAGGGGAGAGGTGACCCTTGATCGCTTTAGAGCGCTGTCGGAAAAAGTAGCTGGACAGCCAGTGAAGACACTGGCAATCGGGAATCTCACCGGCAAGGGGCGCTGATCAGCTAAAAAACAGCAAGCACCCACAAAAAAAAGCCCTGACGACGGGGGGGAGAGCGTCAGGGCCAAGACCATTAGGAGTGAAACTTGGAGGATTTCATCCTTGCTACACATCGGGCAATTACCAGTATGGAGCGCCCTTCTGACGTTACTAAACACGTTTTGGGGGGGAGACGTGTTAGCCAGATAAAAACAGTATCGGACACCAGTGAAAGATTTCCAGCAACCAAAACCTCAAATCTAGAACAAATAGAAATAGGTTTATTGGCAACATCGCTAAAAGTTATTATGTCAATTACCCTAACGCACTAAGAGGGCTTTAATTCAGTTTTTTCATATAGACACAAACAATGCTTGACTAAGCGGCGACAGCCCCTAGAATAGCCCCCCTCATATAGTCACGTGTACGTAACTATAAGAAAACGCTAGGATTTTTCAGTTTTATCCGATAAAATCCGGCATGTTTGGGTTCCGTATCTGGCGGAATAATAGGCTAGGTGGCAGAGTGGTCATGCAGCGGACTGCAACTCCGTGTACGCCGGTTCGATTCCGACCCTAGCCTCCATTTTCATTTCATTGAGGTGAAATTTATGGATAAAGTGCTGAGCGAAAGACCAAAGCCCCTCGCAGAGTACCTATCCGCTTGGTTACCAACACCGGTGGGCTCAAGGGATTCAAGAATCCATAATAAATCGCTCTAAATCAATAAGTTCAGCTTTTTGTGATGGCTTTCGGTACATTCTTACCCCAGATAACAATATCTATCCGGCCCGAGTGGTGAAATTGGTATACACAAGGGATTTAAAATCCCTCGGCTGTCATGGCCATGCCGGTTCGAGTCCGGCCTCGGGCACCAATAAAATCAAGTACTTAGCGAGAAATTTGTAATTCCTCCCCAGTGATGGAGAGGGAAATCTCGCCAAAGTGTCAACAAAGTGTCAACGCACGTTTCACCCCCCCCTACCCTCTGGTCTGATCTCATACAAAACTTCTCTCACCTGCTGGAAAACCCCGTGGTTACTGGCTTTCGGCCATTTTGGCCTGTGAAAAATCTCTTCACTTCTCTTCAAAAGTGTTCATTTTGTGAAATCTCGAAAATCGCTACAGCCCACGGCTGGCGGGGGTTTGCGGTATTTTCCAATTTCACTGGGTAAAGGAAAGCCTAAAACCGGCAGGCGTGGGGAGGAGTGATCGCAGGCCCTTTTCCGCGTTCAAAAAATATACAGATCAATGCATGCCAGCTGATTAAGTGCCTGAATTATCTTGAGTTTGTCGCTTCCAAGGCAAAAAGCGGCAGCACTGTTGGCCTTGCCATGTGATGAAGAAAATTGAAAACCCAGGATGGTCATTAGGAGACAGGATCTGGCAGCTTTGTGGGCCGAACAATAGCGAGGGTTGTCTTGCGAGGTTCAGGTCAGGAAAGCTCCTGCTGTTCACCAGAGTATTCCGTAGAGGTCGCTCTTACCACCGGCCTCACCGTCAGGGGATGCCCGGCATACTCGATATGCGGGTGCAGGTAGGGCTCAAAGGGGGCGGTGTCCTCCCCGCCGTTCAACCATTGCGCAACAAAAGTCTTGTCCGCGGGTGCGATCATGGGCAGGGATTTCTCGTGATATTGCCTGGTCTTCGGGTGTGCCCCGAGGGTGATGATGGCGCAACTCAGTAGATTGCCCCAGATCTTGTACAGACCACAGAAGAAAAAAGGCTGGCCGTAACTGAACTCCACCGGGTTCTTACCGTGCTGGCTTTCCACCCAGGCGGTGGCGGGGATCAGGCAGCGGGATTTGCGGTACTCGGGGCGCTTGCCTAGCTTCTGCCAGTTGCTGTTGATCGACCAGTATTTACGGTGCGGCTTCCAATTGTCGCCGTCGCGCTCCAGATACAGGTGCCAGATTGCGGCTTCCACTTCCGGTTCCCCATGCCGGGCAGTGACAATGGAAACATCCTGGGTGGGCCGCCTGCGGCGGCCATACAGCATGCGTTTCGGATGGTGTACTCCGTACTCCTTCAGGAAGCGCTCCATGCCGGCGTGATTGGCCACGCCAAATACACTACACATCGATATCGCCTCCCCTGTCACTGTCATGGTTTCCGGGCTCTTTCGCCAACCGAATACTCTTCATAACAGCCCGGCGAAGCTCCAACCCCTCCGTGATGGCTGCACGCAGATTGCAGCCTACAGCAGCAGAATAGGTGCCATGATAATCCAGGTAATTCAAAAGCCGTATCTGATACATTGGCTGGTTGTCATGAATAGAAGGCCGACGGCTGATTACAATCGGCTCACCATCGATAATTATAGTCTTGGGTCGCATACCTATCCCTTACAGCAGACTGTATACATATACAGTATAAGCATGCATATCAACGCTTTGTCAAGCTGTCTACGCACCCCCGGCAATTAGCAATTGCGGACCGTGATTTCGCGGTATAGTTTAATAAAGATACAAAAGCCCAAAACCGGCAAGCGTGGGGAGGAGTGGCCGACAGCGCTTTTCTTCGCTCAAAAAATGTGCAGACTTGTATGTGCTAACGTGTTAGCACGCTGAATTATTTCAGTTTTCGGGAAGAATGAGCAATCTGTCATAGCGTGTATATTTATTCCCTTTTCTGGCTCCTGTATTCTTTTCTTTCAGTGATAGCAGAGCAGGGACAGCAATGGGACATTACGAACAGCCAAAACCTTACTATCTAAAAGACCGCCGCGAGGTGGCCATTGATATGTTCGCTTCAAAGCAGGATATCACCAAGGCGGACTATATGGCCCTAAAGGTCGTTGAGCAGGTTGAAGAAACCCTCGACAAATACCGTCAAGAAGCTGTCACCATGTCAAGGAAGGAGCTGAGGAGCGAAGAACACGACTCTGCCCGTCTCGGAAAATTCATGGAAAAAAATGGGAAGCCTCACCCCGGTGGGAATTGTGATGCCCATGCAATAGTTTCTGGGGCACACCCAAAAGCCACTCGGCAAAGAGGTATCCTGGCTCGAGTCAGTATCAGGATAGATGATATAAGAAATGGAACTTGGCTCCCAAGGAGAACGGCTGATACTCCACATCCCAAAATGCCAAGTGCTGTGCCCCACTCCCGAATACACAGGAATGGTTATTACCAATGGCTTGGACTTGAGTTCGATACTCTGGACGTAAGCAACCTTACCGGACAGGCTGTAGAAACTCTTCTTAAGGGAATAGAGTATGATCTGAAGTTCTCTAGTTTTCCCAGCTTTGTGATGCTGCCTGCAGATAAACTCTAGGCTTAAGAAACACTATGAAAATCTATCAAGTATTTGAAGATTATGATAACTACATGACCGTGTACTTCGATCCTGATGAGGTTGAAGATAAGCGCGGGGATGATGATTTTATCATTTTCACACAGCCGCAGTCGTACACTAATGACTGGGTACCGCTGGAGTTGAGTATAAAGGTATGTGATTCTTCTCCTGTGATTCCTACACTTTCCAAGTGGCAAAACTACCTCGTACTTCACGAAGCAGCCTACAAGATTCTTGAAGATATGCTGAAATCCTTCGGGGAGTTTCTTCCTTGCACATACCAAGGAGCCAAGTTTTATCTATTCAATCCACTAACAATCGCTGAAGACCTTGACGCAGTAGTGCCCGGCTCTGTAAAAAGAAAAGGCAACTTACTTTCCGGCATTGCGTTTGATGAAAATAAGCTTAAAGAGGTGCCTGTCTTCAGGACTAAGGAATCCTATATCAGCATTTACTGCACCAGTGCCTTTAAAACTGTGGTTGAATCTGAAAAGCTTGACGGTCTGCTATTCAGTACAAATCTAACTCACTATTAACACGGAAGAACATCCAATAGGTGGACCCAATCGGCAAGGTCTGTTGACCTCCTCCCCGTCCTTTAGGGGGGGGGCATAAAAATATTTACATGAGGAGAAGACTAATGAGGCTACAAATTGCAATTTTGGCACCAGTTATTTTAATGTTTTCTGGATGTGCTAGCTTTGAAGCCATTTCAGCGGGTCAAATTGGCTGCGTTCCTGAGGCAATTGCAATATCAGAAAAAAAGCGAGGTTGGATCTCAACGACTTGGATTGCGACATGCAACAATAAACGGCATATTTGTAGCTCATTTCAGACAGGCGAAAAAACACGTCAAGTTAACTGTACAGCTGAACAAGAATAAGACCTGCACTAACAAACTCTGTCCAAACTTACTTTCTTGACGTTTGACACCCCCCAGCTAGTTCGCTGGGGGAGGATGTCAAATCAACTTATCATTTATATCCAAAATCGAGAGAATTCTTGTATTCTTTTGCTGCCACGAATTACAACCCACTGGATAGCCAGATGAGTATTTATCCCCCCACATTTATTCAAAATAATTCCAGCAAGCACAAAAGATTGCCTACTCATCAAACAAGAAAAACCCATGTTAGCATAGTCGCGCAACCAACGTGCCAACACGGGCAATTCAAGGAGACATCATTATGCCTTTAAATAAAAATCGGTTTCAAACTTTGATGATCGATGATGATGATAATGGCGACAAGGACTTGTATTCAAACCGGGGCCAAAAGCCTGATAACGAGCAAAAACCACCGGAATCCGACAAGCCGACACCCGATAAGGATTAACGCTTTTTCTTCAGGTAACGCACTTCTACATACCTGACTTCCCGGCTGGGGATGTAGGTTAAGTTGTCTCCCCAGCTGTCGCTGCGCACAGATTCCACCGTTTTCCAGTTTTCCCAGTCCGGTTTTTTCTTCCGGTTTACATAGAGGGCAATATTGCCGGTCTGATCCGTCTCAAAAAGCCGCACCGCGGCATTGTCAAAATCCTGCACCGCATCACAACACAGTTTTGTCCCGTCCATCATCGTCACAACCATCTGCGTGGGCCAGATACCGGTATCCTGCTGCAGGCGGTTCCACAATGATCCCTGGCTATTGTCGGTTGTGAGTCTCAGCCTGTAGAGTAATTCAAAGTACCATTTCCGACCCCATCTCCGCCAAAGTAGCCCAGCTCCCCAGCAAACACTGGCTGCGGCCAGGGCCGCAATGATAAAAACCCAGGCGAAGCTCGATAACTCCTGCTGCACATAGTAAAACACCAGCCAGCCGATCAGGCCGTACACCAGTATGCCGTACAGCAATTCATCCTTGCGCTCCCCTTCCCTGAACCCCTGATTGGCCACCGTATAACCGATATAACCAGTCACCAGAACAAGTTGGACATAGACGGGCAACTCTATCAGTTTATCCACCATGACTTTTCTCCTTGTTTATGCCTTCATCCCATCAAGCTTGTTTTTTATTGCCTCGGTATCCGCACTGGCGGAGTTATAAGTGCCGGCACTTTCTGGGGCCTGGGTCTTGCCACTGCCGGGCGTGACACCCAGGTGGGTATGGGTAGCCAGGTCGTCGGCCAGGGTTTTGACCACGCCCATCAGGTCGCTCAGCAGCTGCAGCACATTGTCGGCGGTGTTACCCAGCCAGAGGGTGCCACCCGGTTCCACCTTGATCACCTGTTTGAGTTTGGCGATGCGCTCGGCAATATTGCCCACGCGCTCTTTCAGATCCCGCCCCACAGTCACATTAATATCACTGGCGGTGGTGAGATTAAGATTATCCAGCGCAGACAGATTGGCACTGCCACCAGACAGTAACCGCAACGCGCCCAGGGCTTCAATCAGTTTTATCCCTGCCACCGCTTCCATGGAATGCTGGCGCACCTGGCGGTGTTCATTGTCGCAGTCTGTATGCAGTGCGGCCGCTTCGGTTGTTTTCTGCAGCGCGCGCTCGCGGATCTCGCCGTGGGTTTCCCGGTGCCAGGTTGCATTGGCATCCACCTTTTGCCGCACGGTGTCGCTCTGCTGCCAGACTAAGTCCTCGCGATCCAGTGCCGGTACACCCTGGCCCCGGCACAGCACCGTGCGGATAAACGGCTGGTCCGGGCGGCCATAGGCAAAGGCCAGCTCCACCAGGGTACCCGGCTGCGGAAAACCAAAAGCCCCGCGCTCATTGCCGGCAAAGTGCAGCGGCAGCGGTACGCTGCGAAAAATGGGGGTCTGCTTTTCCGCCTTGCCTTCGCTGTTCAGCAGTTGCACATCCACCCCGTAACGCGGCCGAAACGCTTCCGCCAGCTCCGGCTGTTCCGTGGGGTCACTGATGGCCACTATGCGGGCCAGCAGCGGCAGATGCAGGCCGCTTTTCAGTTCCGGGTAGACGCGCTCCAGCAGCCGTTTTATTTGTGCTTCCACGGGTCCGCGCTCCAGGTCAGGTTCATAAAATTACCGGCCAGCGCAACCCCGGTAACATAGTCATTATTGAGCAACACTCCGGGGCGCAGCCAGGGGATGCAGGCCACGCGGGCGCGGTTGGCAATGCCAAAATTCGTGGCGAAGCCCGCGGGCAGTGGCAGCGGCCGCCCGGCCCAGTGGCTGTGGGTCCAACTGCCCACAAACACCTGGCCGTCGCCCTGCTGCTGCCATAACAATTGCGGGATACCAAACACCCGCGCCAGCTGATCCATCAGCCAGTAGCCGCTGCCGGCACTGTAAAAAGCCGGGGCCTTGATCTGGGTATAAGCACCGGTGCCGATCACAAAGCGCAGCCCGGTCACCGCAGACACCAGCCCCAGCACGGCGGCCAGGGTGACATTGCGCTGGGCCAGGGGTACCCGTTGCGCCAGCGCGGCGTTCAGCTCGCGGCAGTGCAGTTTCTGGCGGGTGTTGTCCACCCCGGTGCAATGCACCACATAACCGGTAAAAAACCGCTGCAGGCGCTGGGGGTTGTAGCCCAGGTCCAGCTGCACCAAACCCTGCAGCGGTCGGCGGCTGCGCACGGTAAAGGCCGCGCGTCCGGGGGTAAACAGATCCAGGCGCACATCGTCGTCCACCAGCGCCAGGGGCTCGCCGCTGACGGTGAGGTGTTTATGCAGTCGCACCGCTCGGGTCCCCGCTGTCTGGCTCCGGCGCCAGGGCATCGTCGGCCCATTTCAGCACCTGTTCAAAGCCGGTATAGGTTTCTCCCTCCACTGGGATTGCTGCACCGGTTGGCGCAACCGGTTCGCCGTCGCTGCTCTGGGGCGCAGCGGTTTGGGTCTGCTGGCGCTGCTCCACTTTTTCCGGCACGGATAAATATTCAGACAGGGTAAAGGTCACCCGCCAAGCGTGTTTGCCGGGTATTTCCCGCGCAGTGAAACTTTCATTGAATTGCACCTGACGAATATTCATGGCCCGCGCGGTATCGTCCACAATATCGAACACGGTGAGCTTGCCCTTGTCATCCACGGATTCCGCCTGGCGCAGCAGCCCGTTCAACTCCTCCCCCTGATCAAATGGAATCACCAAGGAAACGCTCAGGGATTTGGCCTTGATGCCGTTCTGGGCGCGGTCGGTGCTGCTGGTGTTGCCACCGAGGGATTCCGTTTCGATGCGCAGTACCCCGTTCACCACCAGTTCCGAACCGGGCACGGTAAAGGCGTTGAGTCTCATAATCCGAACAGCTCCTGTAAGGGCGCGAGGGCGCCAACCGGAGCGGCAAACAACAGCGCCGCGCAAAATACATGATCGTGATCGAAGGGGTGCGCCGCCTGGATTTGCCCGGCGATCTGGCGGGGACTGCCGCTGGCGTACAGGCAGTGGGTCATACCGCGCCCGTTGAGATCGGCCACCAGGGTTTCGGTGGCTGCGCGCACCGCGTCCAAATGCTGTTGTTTTTTCTCGGCCAGGGTGTGCAGCTCTGCCAGCGGATCGGTATTTTCCAGAGCATAGCCCATGGCGCTGGCGATCTCTGCACCGATCACCTGTGCTACGCTGCGGGCGGTGTGCAGTTGTGTCAGTCGGCGCGGCTGCCAATGGCCCCCCAGGGGCGCGCCGGGCAGTTGGGACTTTTCCGATTCCAGGCGCAGCAGCTGCTGCGTGCGCCTTTCGGCCTGACACAGTTCCGGCAGGGGCAACCACTGGCACAGGGTGTGTAACCCGGTGGCGAAGGTGCCCAGGGTCTGTGTTGCCAACAGCACCGCAACGGCCTCCAGCGCGCCGACCGGCTTGTTGCGGTCCCAGGCATCCCCCAGCTTGGCCGCCAGCGCCCGCTGCGCGTTGGGGGCGGACAAATGCCGGCTGTAGCTGTGGCCCTGGCCCACGCCCTCCTGGTAGGGATGCACCACCAGCAGGTGCAGATCCGCACCGAACAGTGCCCGCAGGGTATTGTCAAGCGCAGCACTGCCCGCTGCCGTTGCCGCGGTGGGGTTTTTGACAAAAGCCGCTTCCACACTGTGCAGCCGCGACCGGGCCGTGTCGATTTCACTTCGCCCCTGTGCCAGTGCAGCCGCGACAATCCCGTCGCGCAGGGCTTTGGCCGCGGGGGGAAATTGGATCGCCGGGTGTTGCCAGGGCATGCCGGTTTACCCGGTGGTCTGTTGCCAGGGCGCAGTGCGCTGGAAGCTGGCCACGCGCACACCGAAAATAAAGACATGGGTGCAACCGCGTATAATGGTGCCCCGTCCCTCCGGGAGGATTTCCACCGTGTGTAAAACATTGGTGGTGGCCACCGGGGTAAACAGGTGGCGCGGCTCAATATGCCAGCGCAAAAACTCCGCGACTTTGTTTTTCATGGCAAATGCCTCCCGCGCCTTACAGCGCTTTCAGTTGCTGAATAAATGGTTTGGCGGTGTCCATATAATTTTCGCCCTCGGCCAGGGCAGCCACGGCGGCATTGCCGCGCAGGCGCAGATCGCGAATGGCATCCAGCCGCTGTGCCCAGCGTTCGGCAGCGGACAGAATCTGCTCCGCCGCCTGTTGCGCAGTCACCCCATGCACTTCGGCGTGGGTGCGCACCACCTGGGGCACAGTGCCGGAAAACTCCGTCTCCGCGTAGCGCTGCGCCTGGGCCTGCACACGGCTGTATTCGTCTGTCATGCCATAACCAATGGTGCTGGCACGCTGGCGCGCCTTGCCGGCGGTGTTGTTAATCACATCGATGGCGAATTGGCGGCTGTGGAAAAACGCCTGCTGCTGCGCTGCCTCCCGCGCCTCCCGGTCCCTTTCCGCGTGCCAGCGCTCAATTATCGGCTGAAAGGGGGTCAGGGTATCGATGGGTTCGTGGCGGCCGTCGCGGTACTCGATTTCCCCGCTGGCCCGCCCGTCTTCGTGGCCCCACTGCACCGCCCAGATCTTGTTGTCGATCAAACCGTCCAGATCGAAGGCAAAAGCGCGGCCGTCGATCACCACCGTATCGTCGCCCGCATCGCCGTTGATAATGGATACACGCATCGGGTTTTCTCCTAGGCCACGCGAATAATTGCCGCCGCGGCAAAGTAACGCTGGCGCACGTCCACCGAGTGGCTGTGACTGCCGCTTGAATTAATGGACACACTGTGGCTGTGCCCGCCCGCACTCGCGGTGGAAAAATCGTGGCTATGGGCTCCGCCGCTACTCACCGTCACGCTGTGCTTGTGGTGGCCCACGCCGGCGACACTCACACTGTGGCTGTGGGCACCGGTGCTACTGCTGCTGGCACTGTGATTGTGCGCACCGCCGCTGCCGTTGTTGGCGCCGGTCACGGTTAATCCGTCGCGATCGCTGGGGTCATAGTCCGGTCCGTAGTTGGAAAATTCATAACCGGGAAAACGCAACATCCTGACACCGTTGATACTGTGCCCGTGGGCCGGAATTCTGGAGGTGGACAGGGTGTGGTTGGCAACGGAAATCGTGTGCGCGTGATTGCCGGCACTGCCGCTGGAGGCGTTGTGCGCATGGCCGCCCGCATCGGCTGTGGAGGCCCCGTGGGCGTGACTGCCGGCACTGTCGGTTTCCCCGCTGTGGGTATGACTGCCGGCGCTGCCGGTAGAGGCGCCGTGGCTGTGGCTGCCGCTGCTGCCGCTGGTCCTGGTGTCGCTGCCACCGGTATCGCCGGGCTGGTATTCCCCGCCCGCACACACAAACACCCGGTCAATGGCATTGGGCCTGCCGTTCTGGCCATCACAGAGCGCCCAGCCCTCGGGAATCCCGGCAAGGGTGCCATGCCAGAAAATCACCGCATTGGGCGGTAACAAATAATTCAGGGCGGCCCATAGCTGTTTCGGGGAGACATAGCGGGTGTCATCGGTTTTTGCCAGCACTTCGCTTTGGGTCGCGCGCTCCACAATACCCGCGCGGGTGGTGGTGGCGGTGGTGGTTTTATCCAGCTTGCTGTTTTGCAGCGCGCGGCCCTTAGCCGCACTGAGGGGGCGCCGGGCACTGCTGGAAGTCAGGCTGTCGACCACCGTATCACCGAGCCCTTTGGGGGTTATTGCGCGGGCGGTATCAGCGGCCGCCTGGGTTTCCGCGCTGGTGGCCAGCTCCGCAATGCCCGCACGGATGGTGGTGGCGGTGGTGGTTTTATCCAGTTTGCTCTGTTGCAGCGCGCGGCCCTTAGCCGCACTTAAAGGGCGGCGGGTGCTGCTGGAATCCAGGCCGTCAACCACGGTATCGCCGAGTGCCTTGGGCGTGATCGCGCGGGCCGTATCGGAGGCCGACTGGGTTTCCGCACTGGTGGCCAGCTCCACAATCCCCTTTTGGGATGGGCTGGCTACCTGATCCTGGGGGACGTAAATATTGGTGCGGCTCAATAAATAGTGAACCAGCCCGAGAGAACCCACCTCGTACACCGTGCGCCGGTCCACCGGCGCACCAGTGGATTGGATAGTGGCGATTTCTTCCACAGTGTGTTGCACGCCTG
Organism: Microbulbifer jejuensis; assembly: GCF_047289955.1. Lineage (NCBI taxonomy): Bacteria > Pseudomonadati > Pseudomonadota > Gammaproteobacteria > Cellvibrionales > Microbulbiferaceae > Microbulbifer > Microbulbifer jejuensis. The sequence continues at coordinate 35,833 of NZ_JBLBUB010000030.1, read as the reverse complement.
CAGTGTCCACATAATCCGCAGGCGCGCCCTGGTAAACCGTCACCACGGCGGACACCTGATCCACCTGCTTTTGCAGAGAAACGTCCAGACAAATTTCTTTAGGGATAGCGTTTGGCGTGGCAATAACCAAGTCCTGTGTATTGGCAATGCGGATGCCCTCGACATAACCAATACCCGGCAATAAGTGATAACTGCCGGCATCCTCCACCAGCTTCCAGCCATCCCCGAAGAAACTGGCGCGCCCGTAAATATCCCGGTTGTGCGCACGCGCACGCGCATCCATGGCATCGAGCCAGGCACTCAGATCAATCTGCCAGGTTTCCGCGGGCACATGGATTCCGGTCGCCTGTTGCGCGTCGGCAAACTGCAGAAGGAAATTGCGCGTGATATGGTTGCCCTGTACCCCGTTCGCCGTCGTGGTTTTCCGGGTGCGCGGCAAATAGGCCACCGCCACCAGGGTGCCGTCGCTGGCCAGCAGGCCCAGCCAGTTAAAATGGAAATCCCCCACGCTGGTATCCATCGCCAGGGAATACACCACTTTGTCCGGTGTCAGGTAGCCTGTTTGGGAGGCCACCGCCTCAAACACAATTGTGTTTGCCGCCGGCAAGACCTCGGCCAGATCCACCGCCTGGTCAGGGTCCAGGCCATTGATATCCGCCAGTACAAAGTGGGTAATCTCCACCGCTTCACTGGCGCCGGTCTTGGCCGCGATATAAGCCGCACCGGTATTAATAATTGCAGGCATTGTCCTTTCCTACAGTGAAGCCGATAAAAACCCGTTGTCGTGGCCGCAGTGGGCGCTGCGCAGTTGAATGGGCAGCGGTGTTAAAACCTCAAATTCATAGCGGCGACAGATACGGCCGTATTTGCGTAAAATAATCTGTAGCAGCTCCGGGTTATCGGCCATTTGTCGGTCCGACAGATGCAGTTTGATCACATCCCAGTCCCGGTCCGGCAGTCGCTCTTCAATTTCCACATAACCAATCAGCAGGCGTTCAAAGATGCGCTTTAATCCGGCCACGCTGCCCGCGTCGCGGGCATTCACAAACGCATAGCGCACGCGCAGGCGGTACAGGCCCATGGACTCGCCGTCGAAGCGCTGCACCCCGCGCTGCCAGGCCAGCAAATCCAGCGCGCCGGGGGTGCAGGTCAGCGGGTCCAGCTGGCGCACCGGCCAGTACAGCCAGCTTTCCACCTGTTCCCAGAAGTGCTGACAGGCGCGGCGCAGTTTCGACAGCTGCGGCCCGGACAGCCAAAACGGCAATTTCAACGGGATCATGACAGCGTCACCGACAGGCTTTGCAGACGCGGCAGGTTCATCTCACTGACGATATATTCCAGGTTGAAATCCACCCCGCGGATCAACGCAAATTGTCGGTGCAGCTCACCACCGAGCAGGGAAAAAGAAAAACGACTCCAGGGTTGCACCAGGGTCGGCTGGTAATCCCGGTTTTCACGGAAGGCGGCGCGGATAAAATGCACCACGTCCGCCTCTAACTCCGTCCGCGTATCCCCGCTCAGGCCATCGAGGGTGTACACCGTCACGGCAACCGTGTGGTGGGTTTCCGGCATGGGGAAAATTTTCAGATCGTCGCCGTGACCGTGATTGCCCTCGTCGGTGATTTTGCGCTGGATACGCTGAATAAATGCCGCGTCCGGATTGCCGATGGCAAACATCACATAGGCGTCGGCGGTGCCGGGGCCGCGCGGGGCATCGCTGTCAAAAAAAATATGCTCATCGTCCACCCCGTCGAAACCGGCAATCAATGCGCGGTAGACCGCGTCCGTATGCCACTGGTTGACCGCCATAAACTGGGTGCGAATGCGCTTGCGCAACGCCTCCGGATCTTCGTCGTCGGTGCCCGGGTGGGTCAGCCAGCCGGATAAATTGCTCACCGCGATAATGCCCGGCAGCAGCACCGGCAACACCGAGTAGTAACCCGCGGCCAGGTTATAGGCACTGCCCGCCGCTTCCGCCTCTACCGGCGCCAATACGGTTGCCTGTCCATCGGGGAAAGTGGCCTCTGCGGTGGTGCGCAGGGTGTAGACGCGGCCATTGATATTCGCGCTCTGCACCGCGGTATCCACCGCTACCGAAAGCGCACCGGAGCTGTCCGCACGGGTAAACTGCACCAGGCCCTGCGCTTTGGTTTTTACCTTCGGCACCAGGTTGACCCCATCCGCCAACAGGGCGAGGAAAGGTCCACTGGCGGTTTTCACATACATCTGCGGCATCACCCCGTTGATCAGCGCTTGAATCAGCCAGATCACCGGCTGGGTAATTAATATCGTGACCATGCGCCACCAGGGCGATATCTCCCGTTGATTCGTGAAGGCGACATTTTCCGCCTCCACAGCTTTTTCAAATTCCGCGCGCACGGCCGCCTCGGTGGTGGGCAGCCCGCCCTCGGTTAACAACTTGGTAAACAGCTGCTGCTCGCTCACAGGGTAAACTCCAGGTGTTGGTATTCCAGCGTGGTGGCGCGCACTAAAATTGTTTCCTTATCCAGGCGCGTCAGCACTGCACTGCCGGGCAATATACGGGTGTCACTCTCCACCAGGTTTTCCAATCGCGACAGGTTGATGGCCCAGGTATCGCGCTGGCGCTCTCCCACCAGGGCCACAAGCAGGCCGCTCTCGCGGATCAGGTGCTTGATATCCTGGGCAATCGATGCGCGATCATTGATACCCAGGGGTACGCCGACACCGTCGAGGGCGATATCGTTGTTGATAATCAGCAGATCCTGATATTTTTTATGTTGCGAGGATTGCGTCATCAGCCCGCCGCCATTTCCAGTTCATCCAAAAACGACTGCCCGCTGGCCGGATTAAAAACCTCCACCTTTTCGATATGGGTGCCGCCGCGCGAGTGCGTTTGAAAATGCTGGGCAATCCCCCCCGCCGGAACCGCGCTGGGTCGCTGTTGTGGCAGGCCCGGCAGCGGGCCGGGGCGCTCTACCCGAATCTGCTGCAGATCCACCATCTTGCGATCCACAACCTCGCCGCCCGGCGTTTGCGGGAGTGTGATATTCGCCCCGTTGCGGTCAAAGCCCGGTAAAAAGCGCAGCTTGTTGTGCAACCAGTCCAGCCCGCTGCCGAGGGCGGAAAAGGGATTCAGTGTTCCCAGCCAGGATTTAAACGCGGTAAACCAGGCCGGTATTTTTTCCAGCTGCTGCAGTAACAGCCCGGCCACACCGACACTCCCCAGTAGTGGTGCGAATAGCAGGCGCAAAAAGGCGCTGTCCTCGATGGCACTGCGCAGGGTTGCCCACTTGCCCATCAGCCAGTCCAGTGCCCGCCCTGGCGCGCCGAATAAATCCTGTGTGCCGAGCCAGGCGGAAAATTGCCCGAACCACGCCGGCAGCCGCATTAGGCTGCGGATCACCAGGGAGGTCATATCCACACCCGCCAGCAGCGGCGTAAACAGCAGGCGCAGAAAGGCGTTGTCCTCAATCACACTGCGCAGCCGGCCCCACTGGTCCACCACCCCCTGAATAAACTGCAGGGCAGCACTTTTCACCGTATCCCAGTGGCGCACCAGCAGCACCAGGCCGGCGATCAGTGCCCCTACCCCCATCACCACCCAGGTAATGGGATTGGCCCAGAGCGCGGCGGAAAACAGCAGCGTGGCCTTGCCGGCAATACGCATGCCATTGCCAAGCAACGCCAGGCTGGCGGCGGCGCCTTTGCTGGCCAAACCCCAGGCCGCCAGCAGCTGGGGTTTGAACGCAAGGTGATAGAGCAGCACCGCCACACGCCCGGCCTTGAGGGCGCTGTTGTAGAGCCACTGGACGCCGGCTGCGGTTTTGGTGACGGCAGTCCACAAAAATTGAACCCCCGTCAGGCCGGCAAGGGTGAGCCGCAACATGCCCCCCACAGCAGCGAGGGCAAGTAAACTGGCCATCAGCCCCGCAATATAACTACTCACGGTGCCAATCAGTTTGGTCAGATGCGGGAACCGCTCGCTCCACAGCATCATTTTCTCGTTGGCGGCGCTTAGCGTTGCCACCAATGGGGTGATCACCGGCAGCATGGCCTTGCCCAGCAGGGTCATCAATGCGCGGCTGCTGGCCTGCCACTGCTGGAATACATCGACGGTTTCCGCCGCCATCCGTTGCGCCACCGCCATACCACGCACCTGGTCGAATTGGTCCAGGTAACCGGGCAGCTTCTCAAGACCGGTACCCATCGCTTCGACAAACCGCACCGCTTCCTGTCCGCCGAAGTTTTTTTCCAGAAATGCACCGCGCTCCAAAGCACTCATGCCCTGGGTCAACTTGTTGATCTTCGCCAGCAGTAGGTCCGGTGCCAAAAGTCCCTCGGCAGTCTCGAATTTCACGCCCAGCTTTTCCTGGGCTTTACTCAAACCGGAAATAAACGCCTTTGCGGCAGTGCCGCCTTCCGAAGCGCTCATCTGCCCCTGCAGCATACCGGCCACCGCCATCTGCTCCGCCATGCTCCAGCCCTTGTTGGTGGCGGTGGCCCCCAGGCTTTCAAAAAACCTCGCCATTTTCTGTCCGTCGGTGCGGAATACCTTCACCGCCAGGGCCGTCTGCCCCGCCAGTTGCTCCGCCCATGTGTGACGCCCGATACGGTCGGCGGTTTTCTGGAAAATGTTGTACATGCCGCCCATATAACTGGTGATATCGCCCACATTGGCCTTGGTCCCCCTGGCCAGCACTGCCGCCACTTGGGTAAATTTCGGAATTTCATTGTCCCGCAAACTGGATATAGCGCTTTTGATGTCGTAGGAAGCTGCCACAAAATCGGTGGCACTCTCGCCGTAGCGAGCGGAGAACGCCAGCGCAGTTCGTTCCAGCTCTTTCAACGCGCTTGCTGCCACGCCCAGGGTGCTGACCCCGGCCAGCGCCCGTTCCATTTCAATCGCCGGCCCCAACAAACCGGACATGGCCCGCTGCAGCGCCCAACCGCCAACGGCGGCACCCGCCAGCAAAGCGCCACCTGCGGTCGCGTGTCGCGTCACCTTGTGCAGCTGCGCATCCAGCTTGCCGAGCGGTCCACTGGCCCTGTCGATCAGACCAATACGAAACATCAGTTTTTCCAGTCTGGTGCTCATCAGTGTCTCCAGGCCCTGCCAATCCCGTTGGCAACGGTCGCTTCAAAATTGTTCCAGTAGTCCCGCTCCAGGAAAAACGCCGTAGCCAGGGTGTCTTCCTGCAAAGGCGCCCCCGGCAGCCACTTGTGCGCATAGGCACACAGGCGGCTGTAACCGTTCTGTTCGAGGGCGTCTGCCAGCGCTAGGACTTTTTTACCAACACATCCAGGTCGGGGGTGTACTCCTCCACCAATGCACTACCCAGGGCTACCTCGGCACCGGGTTGCGCCGCCAGTAGTTCCAGCAGTTTGTCCTTGTGGGCCGCCTCCACCGTGGCCACCAGAAAGTTATGCATGGGGCCGGTCTTGTTATTGGGGCCGAGCCGGTTGATCAGTTTGTTGTAATCCTCCCGGCACACCTGAAAAGTGAATTCGCTATCGTCGGCACTGAGGGTGATGTTTTTCTGGTTGTTGTTGGTTTTTGCAGCCATGGTGTTCTCCTTCCTACAGGGTTGATCCATTGTTTAACATTTAACTTTTCACACTGAGGGCCACTTTAAAGCCGGCCCACAAAGTCCCACCGACACCGGAGAGAAAAATGCCCAGCAGAATGCGCTTGCCCCAGACCGTCACTTGCTCCGATGCCTTGCGCTGGGCTCTGAGGTGGGCGAAGTCCTTCTGCGTTTCGCGCACATCCTCGGTATCCACACCCAGCTTTTCCAGCAGGTCTTGCCCCGTCTCCCGTGCCGATTCTCTGGCCACTTTGCGCATCAGCGCTTCCAGCTGCTGTTCGTTCAGGTTCATGATGACGGTGGCCTTTTGCCGAACATGCGGTTTCCCGCCCAGGTTTCCACCGCCGTGCGCAACATGCGCCGGAAACCGAAGGTGTCGATATACACCGCGCCCAGGCCCCACCAGTAAAATTCCGGTGTGGCTTTTAAGGCAGTAAACCCGGCCTGCACGGCACGCTGTAAATCGCCACGCTGGTAGTGCGTGGCCATCACCAGTTCCAACAGCGGTGCGGCAAATAACAACACCATCGGCAAGGTGGTGAGCAGCAATAAATAATCGTCTTTCCAGCCCCGCTGCCCGGCGCTCTCCAGATCCATGGCCGCGGCGTGATCGTCACCACTCTGGGTGCGCGCGATACGGGCATTGTTGGCGGCTTTTTTTAATGCCAGTTCACCCCGGCGCTGCTCCGCTTTGACTTCGCGCTTGTGTTTAAAAAAATCCAGCAAACCACCGAGGACAAATTTCCCGGCTGCGGCAAGTACAGTGGCACTCATAGATCCGACGCCTCCAGTAGCGTGTAGGTAAACTGGCTGCCCCAGTTTTGCGCCGCGCGTTCGCACAGCGCGATCAACAGGGCAAAGTCCAGCGGGTTGGCCAGCACCTGGCAGCCGGCGCTCCAGCGATCCACCTGCTGGCTGGTGTGGTTGGCGCTGGCGCGGTGACAATTAATTCCGAACAGGCCGCCCTCAATCGATCCGTCAAAATCCAGCACCCGGTCGCGGTTGTTGTCCCGGTACACCCGCGCCGGTGCGCGCTGCACCAGGGCGCGGTACTGGCCGCGGTGCAAACCCAATTGCCACAGGCCCGCGTACTGCCCCGGCACCAGTATGGCGGTGCCATTGACCTGCACCGGGTTTTCCCGCCAGTAACCGCCTGGGTCGGTGGTGGCCGGAAATATCAGACAGTGGGGTGTGCCATGAAAACTCCAGGCCACCGCCAGGTGATCATTGAATCGATTCGCGCAGGTGTCCGCGCTGCGAATGCCGATCAGATTCAGATTGAAATCGCCCTGTTGAAAAAATCGATAGCCTTTGCGATCGATCGCAGTTTGCAGCTGCGCGTAGTTTGGCTGTTTCATCTGCGTTCCCTCATTTCCTGCAAGGACTGACAGTCAATGCAGCGGGTGATACCGCCAAAGGCGCGGCGCGCTGGCGGTATGCGCACAGCGCACTCCCGGCAATACAACGCACCGGGCACATTGGTATGCCCGCGCGCCTGCTGCGCTGCCAGGGCGCGGTTGCGCTGTTGCTCTTCCAGCTGCGAAGCCCGGTCCGTGATATCCGCCATGCTGCACCTCTAGTTCAGCCGCTCAATTTCCCCCTGGCGCAAATAGGGCACGCCGTTGACCTTCACAAACTCGCGCCCGGTCACTTCAAAGGTGACGGTGTGCATCAAACGCTCACTGTTCTGGCCGGCATTGAGCAGATCCGACAGGCGCAGCTTGCAGTCGAAGGCTTCGATATTCAGGGCCTCGTCGCTGGACTCCGCATTGAAAACCAGATCGAAGGTGGGCAGATCGCGGAAGCTGCCGGCCTCTTTGGCCGCATCCAGAATCGTGGCGAACTCGCCGCTGTTTAATTTGAGTTCCCCCGTGGCCGACACCTCGCCCTCGATAAACCCGTCGGGCACCCCGCGGGTTTTTGTTGCCTCGGTGGCATCCTCTATGGACAGGCTGGCCTCATCGATATTGACGCGGTAACTGCCGATGGTGACATCGATATCGCGGCCGGATAATTTGGACATAACAAAGGCTCCCTTTAACGTTAATCCTGCGGTTTTGTTGTCATCGCCCCTACAAATTGACGTTACTCAAATCCAGCGCGATATTGGCCTCGATCTCCTTGGGGGCGTTGTAGGGGGTCACGCGCAAATAGATTTCCACCTTGTGCCGGGTCGGCCACACAATTTCGATATCGCCGTCTCTGGGCGCTTGGATTTCACCGGGAAACACGCTGGGACCGATTTTCACGCTGCGGGCCATGGCGCGCAGGGGCCGGGAGAAATAGGTTTTGTTGGAGGCAATGGAAATCGGGGTGCTGTTTAACAGGCGGTCGCCGAGACGGCTGATGGCCAGCAGGCGGATTTGCCGCGCGGCCTTGTCCACCACGCGCAGGTTTTCCATCACGCGGTAATCGCCCCCTTCGGCATCCAGCAAATTGCAGTCGCCCCAGAAGGTGCCGGGGTAATCGGCATAGGTTTGCGGTACAGAGAGCCGCAGCGCGTCCAAACTGGCCAGCAGGGCGTTGTCCAGGCCCACGCCGGCACTGTCGTTGGGCACCGATCCCAAAGACAGCAGCGGACCTGTGGCCACGCGCATGGGCGTGTCGGCAATACTCACCGCGCGGTTGCACAAGCGCCCTGCCAGCACGCCCAGATTATTGCCGTGTAACAGCGGCACCGCGGACACCCGGTAGGCGTTGACGGGCTGCACGATAGCGGCCTGGGCGGCCAGGTAATCGCTCCAGGTCTGCGCGGTGTCATCGATACCGGGGGTAGCGCTGAGGATTGCCAGGCGGCGCCCCTGGTCCATGCGCACGGACTCGGCTTTGGCAAACGCGGTTTCCAGATCACTCGCCGCCCCCGCCGGGGTACACAGTGCCACCAGTTCCGGAGACACACTGTGCAGGGCCAGGTCCAGCGCATCCTGCCAATCGTCGTCCACCGCCATGGGCAGCGCCCAGGCTTGCCAGTTTTCACCGCCGTTGGCCTGGGCCGCGGCCACCTGGGTTTTCAATTGTGAATCACCACTGTCCAACAGCTGGTCCAGATCGGATTGGCTGTTCAGCGCAATTACCGTGTCCGTAACGTCTTCGGTGTCCGTAACGTCTTCGGTGTTCGTGTCGCTGCTGACATGACCCACACCCAGAAACAGGGTCTTGCGTTCAATTTCATCAAAACTGCCCTGGCCCAGATTCAGGTTGTTGACGGTCACTTTTCCCAGTGCCATGGCCTTGTCCTCGATCTGTCGGTAAATTCGTTATGTGTAAACCCGCTGTGGGCACAGGATTTACACCCGTTGAATCCGCTGTAATGCTTCATCAAAAATCGTATTGGTCAGGGCCTCGATCTCGCGCCCGTCGGCGCCGAGAAAACTGCGCTCTGGCAGCGGGATCACCCAGCTTGTTTTCGACTGCCCGCCCTCGCGCATCTGTTTTAAAACCAGACCCGCCTGGCCCAGGGTCACGTGCTCGGTGATCCAGCGCATGGTGGGCTTTTTCTTTTTGCCGCCTTTACGGCGCACCACATAACCCTCCCGCTTTAATGCCCGTGCCTGGCGCCGCGTGGCCGGCGCCTCGTAATCCGGCTTGCCGCGCAGCTTGTGCGCCTTGGCGGCGTTCCAGGTTTCGGGCACCCCGTGCTGGTGGGCATAGGCGATCTTGCCGGTGACGTTGGCGGTGTAACCGACCTCGGCACCGCGGGTGTCGCTGTGCAGGCGCATCCGCTTGCTCATGCCCCGCAACAGCTTGCGCTTGCCGCTGCGGGGTTTACTGCGCACCGCCCAGGCACGGTTGTTTAAATCTTTCTGTGCCCGCAACCGCTTGCGGCTGTACACCCGCACCTTGCGTCCCAGAGTCGCCGCCAGCCGCCGGCGCTGGGCCGGCTTCAGCGCCAGCAGTTGCAGCTGCCGGCGCAGGGTCAGGTGTCCGCTGAGATCAAGGGTCGCGCGCATAGGGGGCATCCGTGGGCAGGGCTTTGTTGTCCCCCACCGCCACCTGCTCAGCACTGTCCACCGGCACCGCTGCCACCGCCCAGCGGGTGCCCCGGTAAGCGATGGGGCCGTTGTCGTCCGCCACCAGATCCACATCCTCGGAAAAGCGAATGGTGATTTCCACATCCGCAGCGCGCTCGTCGATCACGTCCACATCCACATCCGGTGCCGGCAGGTTCAGCTCAAAGCGCGCGCGGTCGTGCTCCATTAGCCAGGTGGTCACCAGAGCGAACAGCAGCGCCGGATCACCGGCAAAGCGCTCAATCTGGATCACAGCGTCGTAAGTCTGCCGGCACACCCGCAGGCCCTGGCCCAGGTGCTTGCTGGCAGGCTCCATCTGGCCGTTTTCCATCCAGCTGTCCAGTTGCTCCGAAGACACCAGATTGGCCGCCAGCAGGTGTGCGGTAATGGCGGTGAGTTTTTCCAAAGCCATCAGAGCAGCTCCGCGGTAATATTGGTGGTGATGCCGCGCAGGCGGCGCAGGGCCTGATCCGATTCCGCGCGGTACAGCTGTTCGGTGTGCGGACTTTCCTTGGCCTGGTGCTCGCCCACCTCCCGGCGTGTCACCGTCGCGAACTGACGAAAGGCCATGGCGGTGGCCAGGGCGAACACGGCGCGCTGGTATTGCACCAGCAGCGCGCTTTTACCACCGATGATCGGGGCCGGCACTTCGGCCAGGGTGGACAATCCAGCGCGCTGCCAGGTGTCCTGCTGTTGCACCAGGCTGTCATTCACATCGATCATGGCCAGGCGCAGCAGGTGCTCCACTTTTGCCTGATCGTATTCCGCCGGTACCCGGTACATTTTCTGCAGATCCCCCAACACCAGATCCGGAAAAAACCCGTTGTTCTCCAGTGTGGTTGCCAGGTAGTGATCGGATTTGCCGCTAAAACTCACTGTGCGCATACCTGTTTAAAAACGCGGTGCCAAGTGGTTTGCCTGATCGCACCGGGCGACAGACGCCCCACTGGCCCGCGCGGGTGGGGGGACCGTTACAATTTTTTCCTGGCAGATTCCAGGCGGGTTTTCACGCCCGCCTTATCATTCGCTGCCGTTGCCTTTTCATACCAATGCACCGCTCTGGCAAAGTCTTCCTGCTGATCGCAAATCAGCCCCGCCAGTTTGTACAGTTTGCCCAGCACAATAATTTGCGTGACCGGCCAGGTTCCCTGCTCCACGTTTTCCAGCACCTGCTCGAAATAGGGGCTGGCACTGCGGTTGGCCATGTACTGGCGCTCGGCCCAATCGTGCAGGGTTTCCGCCACAAAGGTAGATAGATCGCGATTGAAGCGCGCCGGTAACTGTTGCTGCTGAGCAATAGCCAGTGCCGCCAGTTCTAAAGCCTGCTCGATATCCTCCACATCCAAAAGCCAGATAAGGCAGGACACCAGCAGCGGGTTCGGATACTGCGCGCCGCTTTCGCGGTAGACCTTTACATGGGGCAGATACTTCGGCAGCAACTGGCGCTTGAGGGCGATTTTTTCCTGCACGTTCGCGCGCTCGGACAACAGTTGCAGATCCGCCTCCAGGGCCGCTGCAATCACACTGCGGTCCGGGCTGTGCGCCACGTCGCTCTGCGCGCTCACGGTGGGGGCAGCGGCGCTGGCCTGTGCCGCCGCGCGGGCGCGGGCACGCTGCTGGTGTTGCAAAGTAATAAACGGCATGGTGCAAACCCGGTTGATTGATCCTGTTAAAAAAAATCGCCGGCGCCTGCAAAAAAACGGCACCGGGGAAACCTGGGTGGCTTACGCCCAATCCCCGGCCCCGTCGGGCAGTCGCACATTGGCGAATTCCACCCCCGCGGCCTTTTCCTCGTCCTCGATCACATAGCCTTCGTTGACCGAGTTGAAATCCTCCACGCGGTTGCGCTTGTGGTTGTCGGCAACCGAGCGGCGCCAGCTATCGCTCTGATAATAAATGGAGAGATTGTCGAGGCTGGTAATTAAAATTCCCCGCGCCGGGAAAAAGGGGATATCGGTTTTCAGCGGCAGGCCGGCGTAGACCCGGGTGACCACGGCGGTTTCGATGCGCTCCTTTTCCGTGGGGGTTTGTCCCAGGGCCTTGTACAGGGCCGCTTTTTCCTCCGCCACCAGCTCCTCGCCCACAATCGCCACCAGGTCCTGGGCGCCGCGGTGCAGGGGATGGATCATCTGTTTTACCGCGTGTACGGCAGCGTCCAGATTCTCGAAATCCCCGCCGTGACCGATACGGATTTGGCCCGCTGTGGCGGTGCCGCTGGAACCGTCAAACCACTGGGCACCGCCGTTGTACTCGCGCAGGAGCTGCAGCCAGCCCTTGTTCACATCCTCGCCGTTGGCATTGTCGGCGGGATTGGTCACCGCCGCGGCACTGGTGCCCACCCAGCCCACACGGATGCGCGCCAGGGCAATGGCCTTGCGCACCCATTTGCCGTAGCGCTCCTGAAAATCGGGAAACTTGGCCCAGGCGTCGATGGTGCTCCACTTGATATGGGTGTCGAACTCGGTGGAAAAAAGTTCGTAGTCCTTGTTGCCCAGGGACAACACATCGCTGGTCTGGCGGTCGTTGTTGTCGGTATCGGTGCGCTTGGGCACCAGGCCGGCAGCACAGCCGATCACCTTCTGGCCCTTGATCTCATCCACCGGCACCACATTGATTGCCTGCAGGAAGCCGTCACTCTCGACGATCTTGTCCTGCAGCTCCTGGGCGATGGTGGGCACCACACTGAAGGAATCCGCCACCGACTCCACACCGTAGGTGGCGGCCATGGCGATCAGCATGGCATTGAACAGTTGTTTGGTTTTCGGTTGCATGGCTTGTGTTTCCGTACAATAAAAAAGTGTGTCCGAATAAAAAAAGACGGAGGACCGCTTACAGCACCCGCGGATGACCGCCGTCGACCGTTCCCTGGGGCACTCTGGTGCCGGGGGTTTCGGTGTTGAGGGCCTTGTTGAATTGTTCGCCCAGAGCCTGAATCTGTTGCGACAGGGTTGCGAGCTCGGTCTGGCTTGTCGCTGCGGGATCACCGCCCTTGCCAAACTTTTCCGCCAGGGCTTCCACCCGCGCAAGCAGGGACTGGAATTCTTTTTTACTCACCGGGGCACTGTCATCTGCAGCATTGTCGCTGTCTTGACGGTTATCACCGCCACTGGCTTCGGGCTGACTGGCAAAACGGTTTTCCAGTTGGGAAAATTGTTGTTGCAAACTTTCCAGCGCGGTTTTCAGGGTGTTGAATTGTTGCTCATCCATGGATTTTGTCTCTTGCGGTTCGGGTTCTGAGGGGGCATCCCTGCCAAACGACTGCAACAGGCGGCTGAAGAGCCCCTGGCTGTCTTCCAATTCCAACGCATCCAGCGCGAGGGGCCTGGCAAAATAATTGTCCGGCTTCAGTGCGCGCTTGAATTGCAGTTCGGTGGTCCCCAGGCTGGCGGGGGAATCGGTCACGGCCAGGCCGGCCAGATAGGCTTTGCCGGTACCGGCAAATTCCGGCTGTATTTCAATACTGGTAAACAGTTTTTGGCCATTGTTGTTGAGGTACAGCAATTCATCCGTGGGCGCCAATCGGGCAAACAGGCACTGCCGGCCCTTGTCGTCCGCCCTCGCCTTCAGTGCCACCACCTTGCCCAGGTTGCCGAAAATACGGATATGCTCATACCAGATATTCGCGGTGTATTCCGAGGGGTCATAGCCCTCGGCCATATCCACAATATCCTGGGCCGGGATCTCGCGGCCATCCACGGTGGGACCGCTGGTGGCCACCTTGACCCAGTTGGTTGTGAGCTTTCGTGCCATAGGAATTTCCCGGTAATTTTTTCTGCATGCATTCACTCAATAAGCGCGAGACTAAGAGCCGAAAACTGGGGAGACAAACCCTTTAATTTCTATAAATTCCTAAATCGCGAAAATAGCAATTGATAGAAATTTTGCCCCCTCGGCAACGGCGGCGGATTGCGTACACTGCCGCCCATGACCAGTTACCCGCAAGAAATCAAGACCGCCGCCAAGTTGCTCTGGCTGCGCCGGCTGTCCGCAAAAGACATTGCCGAGCAGCTGAACCTGAACAATGTGCGGGTGGTGTACCAGTGGGCCGAGAAGGGTCAGTGGGAAGCCCTGCTGCAGCATGAAACCGTGGAGCAGGCCACGGCGCGGCGCCTGATTGCGCTGGCGGAAAAGCCCAACAAATCCGCTGAGGATTACAAAGAGATTGAAAAGCTCGGCAATCTGCTCGACAAACTGGCTGGCATCGACCTGAAAAAAGCGCGCAGCGCCAGGGAACAGGCCGCAGGCAGTCGTGGTGAAAGTGGTGGCAAGCACAAAAAACGCAAACTCAAAAACGATATCAGCGAGATCACACCGGAGCAATTGGAGGAAATCCGCAAGGAACTCTTCTTTGAATACCAGCACCGCTGGCACGCCAACAAAAACCAGCGCACCCGCTTTATCCTCAAAAGCCGCCAGATCGGCGCCACCTATTATTTTGCCTGGGAGGCGTTCGAGGACGCGATTGTCAGTGGCGACAACCAGGTATTCCTGTCCGCCAGCCGCAGCCAGGCGGAGATTTTCAAAGCCTATATTCTCCGCTTCGCCCACCAATACTTCGGGATTGAATTAAAGGGCGCGGACTTTATCGCCCTGTCCAATGGTGCCGAGCTGCGCTTTGTCTCCACCAATGGCCGTACCGCCCAGGGCTATCACGGCCACCTGTATATTGACGAGGTGTTCTGGATACCGGATTTCCAGCGACTGGATGATGCGGTTTCGGGTATGGCGTCCCATAAAAAGTGGCGGCGGACCTATTTCTCGGTGCCGTCCATGAAAACCCATGGCGCCTACCCATTTTGGAGCGGCGAGCGCTACGCCAAAAAGCGCAAGGGAAAAATCGCCTTCGACCTCAGCCATGCCGCGCTCAAGTATGGGCAACTGGGACCGGACAAGGTATGGCGTAATATCATCACCGTAACGGATGCCGAGGAACAGGGCTGCAACCTGTTCGATATCGACGAGTTGCGGGATGAGGCCAGCAGCGAAGCCGCCTTTAACAATAAATATCTGTGTCGGTTTCTGGAAGCGGGACTATCGGTTTTCAATCTCAACGATCTGCTCGCCGCGGCAGTGGACACCCATGAGGTCTGGGCAGATTTTAAAATTCGACAGGAACGCCCCTACGGCAACCACCCGGTCTGGATTGGTTACGACCCCTCCCGCAGTGGCGACGGCGCCGCCATTGTGGTGGTGGCACCGCCGCTCAAAGAGGGAGACAAATTCCGGGTATTGGAAAAAATTGTCCTGCGCAACCGCGCCTGGCAGTACCAGGCCAACCGGATACGGGAACTGACAGAAAAATACAATGTGCAGTTTATCGGTATCGACTGCACCGGCCCCGGTCACGGTGTGTTCGAGATGGTACAGAATTTCTTTCGCCGCGCCACCCCCATTCACTACGGCCTGGAAACCAAAACCGCCCTGGTGCTCAAGACCCAGGACGTGGTGGAAAGCCAGCGTATCCAGTGGGACGCCGAGCACACGGATATTCCCCAGGCGTTTTTACAGATCCACCAGACCACCACCGGCAAGGACCAGATCACCTATGCCGCAAACCGCACCAGCACCACCGGCCATGCCGATGTGGCCTGGGCGGTGATGCACGCGCTCAGCAACGAACCCCTGAACCGCAACCGGCGCAAGTCCACCTGGGCCTTCGCCACTTAACCGGACCCCCGCCATGAAAAAACGCAAACGCAGATACCACCGCAAGACGAAGACGGCACAGCCAGCAGCACACAGTGGTAACAGCTCCAGGGTCTTCAACTTTGGCGATCCCGAGCCGGTGCTGGACAATAATCTGACCGATTACCTGGGCACCTTTCTGGAACCCTATGGCGATTACTATATACCGCCGGTGTCTTTGAGCGGGTTGATAAAACTGCTCGGCGCCAGTGCCTACCACGGCACCATCCCCTACTTTAAACGCAATATGCTGCGCAAATGGTATATTGCCAACGAGGTACTCCCGCCCGAAGACCTGGCCAATGCCGGCTTTGATCACGCGGTGTTCGGGCACTGCTACTTCAAGAAAATTCTCAACCCCTTTGGCCAGGTACTGCGCCTGCAACACCTGCCCGCCCTGAATATGCGCCGCCGCAAGGAAGCGGACCGCTACTGCCTGCTGCAGCCCAACGGCGAGAATCCTGTGCTGTTCGCCCCCGGCGAGGTAATCCAGCTCAAGGAGTACGACCCCAAGCAACAGATCTATGGCAGGCCCCAGTATCTGGGCGGTGTGCAGGCGGTGTTACTGAACGAAGACAGTACCCTGTTCCGGCGCAAGTATTACCGCAATGGCGCCCATATGGGCTATGTCTTTTATACCGCCGATAAAAACCTGAGTGAAGAAGACGAAAAGCTGATCAAGGAGCAGGTGCGCCAGAGCAAGGGGGCGGGCAACTTCCGCTCCCTGTTTGTGAATATTCCGGACGGCAGGGAAAAGTCGGTGCAGATTATCCCGGTGGGGGAGATTGCCACCAAAGACGAATTCGAGCGGGTCAAGAATTTAAGCCGCAACGATGTGATCAGTATGTGGCGCATCCAGCCCGTACTGGCGGGTGTGATGCCGGAAAACGTGGGCGGCTTCGGCGATATCGAAAAGATCAGCCGCGTCTACTACGAAAACGAGGTGGTGCCGATGCAGGACGTGTTTCTGGCCTTGAATGCCCACCTGCCCCAGGGGCGCAGGATTCAGTTTTCAAAACCGGAATTCCCATCAAGCACATAATATTTACCTCTCAAAAGGTAATCCCGTGGTAAACTTTCTTTATGGGCCTTGGGAGGACGACCAATGCGCGTGAAATGTGAGGCTTGCGGGCACAAGGCCATCATTAACAGCAGAAACGAGATTGACCCGAAAGTGATCGATCTCTACTGCACCTGCACCAACCCCCAGTGCGGGCACTATTTCGTGGCAAAGCTCACCTTCAGCCACTCCATTTCCCCCTCCCGCTACCAGGCGCGACTGGCAACGGTGGATTTTCTGCGCTCCCTACCACCCCTGGAGCAGCAGGAACTGTTCAAACAGGTGCATCAAACCGGCTAATGCGATTGCATTACCCAGTGCGCCGGCATTACCCCTTGTCTCTGATCAAACGCCGGAGATTCCTGCTCACTAATTTCTCAATGGATAAACCGACCAGCAGCATTCCCAAACCTACCAGTATTAAATCGGCACTCAGGGCTGGAGACAGCAAAAGGCCACAGAGCACCGCGGCTATGCCTACCAGGAGAGTAAGGATCACCCGTACCAGGTTATCTTTTTTCAGGTCCACAATCAGCGCGGCCTGATGCTTATCCAGCAACCTTTGCTTTGTGTGTGAAAAGCTATCCATCGATTAAACACTCCTAAGACAAAGTAAGCAGACTGGCTATTATTGTTGACTCCGGCCAGTCCATAATTTTCCCTGGGCGTCCAAATGCCCTCGTCTTTTTTATTGGAACTCAGTGGTTACCTGCCCCACTTCCTGAACACGGGCGCGAATCAGGTCCATCAACACATAACAGCCCGCCCGCGCATCCGGGTTTAACGTATTGGGGTCCCCCACAAAGGTATACTGCACCAGCGCCAGCAGTTTATCGGTTTCCGATAAACCCTCGCGCATTGTGAACTCCAGGGGCGCCCGTGCCTCTACGCGGGCATCTATTACGTTGGAGAGTGATTCCTTAGCGGCGACTTCCTTTTCTATTGCCATAGCTCAACCCTGCCTGTCTTACTGAAACTGTCATTTCCATGATGCGTAACTAACAGAACTATTTAGCAATAAATAATGCACAACGTAAATACCCGAGATGGGGATACACCCTAACAAGGGTCGAAATATTCGCTGGATTCCCTAATGATCACAATTCGCCTTTTCTTTTACCGTTTTTGCCATAATTCACATGTACTCGGGCCAAGGTGGTATGCACACGTTCTCACCGGCAAGGCATTGGCCCACCTCTTAGAAATCCGAAACGATGTGCTCTCGAAAATAAAACTCGGCCACCGGGTAATCCCGGCCGCGTTATTAGTAGACTGGTGTAGCGCCCTGCAGGTCTCCCTGTGGGCCATCACGCCCGCAAGTGAGCGCGATGATTGTTTATAAGTGTTACCTGCCCGTTATGCACAAGGGGATGCCCAACCGGGTATCCTCCAGCGGCGTTGGGTATTGGCGCACCTGGCGCTTGTGGCGCAGTTGGAGCCAGAAGCGCGGTCCGAATAGCGGGTAGTTCGCAAAGGGCGGCCAAAAAATAATCACCTGCTGTTATGTTCTGCTGGTGATGCTTGAGGATTTGAGGTCAAGGTGTGCTGGGAGTTCGATGGGTTGGTGTGTTTTTGCGTCAATTTTTGGTTAGTGAGATAAAACAGCCGCACATATGTCACCCGCATGTACGTCGGTGTGGGAGGGAGAACCAGAAACTCGTCTTTGCCTGATTAAGCGTGTTCAATAAGTTGTGTTGGTAAATCCTCACCAAAGAAATATAGATTTTCTTGATATTTAAAAAATGCAGCTAGAATCAAGTAAATACTGTTTCTAAGAATTTGTATATGCTGCAGTATGTCTTTTTCCCACTTCATGGACCAGCCTTCATGCACAATTTTATTTCTCATATTTATTGCGTCGTTTATTTCTTTATAGTGACGGCTGTAAAATCCACTTATATTTAACTCGGCAAACTTATTTCTTATATGCCACTTAACATTGTATCCGTTTAAAATACGTTTATTATTTTCAATATTCTTTTTAAATAAAGTTATCTTCTCCTTCTCGAAATCATTGTTAAAGGAGCCTAGAAAAGAGAGTATAGAATTTCTTAAGCTTCTATACTGAGAATCTGTAAAAATAGTCTCAATTTCATTTTTGCATAAACCCTCTAGGGCAGCCACATGTTGAATTAGAGTCCATTCATTAAGCTGTTTAGCCCAGCATAAATTTGAAATGGCTTGAAATATTCCACGCTCTACGAACTCTTCTTTTGACAATTTTTTTTCAAGGACAGCTTCCAAAAAAGAATTCCAGAGAATTCCATTATTCCGGAATGGATTTACTTTGTTTGGGAATCTATGCGGCGCCGGTGAATCAATATAATGTGCATCAACTATCTTTTCATTACACAAAACTGTTTTCATTATCCACTCTGTCAGAGAGCTTCTACAAAATGAATAAGCACACGAAATTATAAAAATTTCATCATCCACTAACTTACTAATTAATTTAAAAGCTTCAGATTCCTTGTGGACACCATTTGAAAGAGTAGCTTTAACCTTACACCCAATAAAGCTAAACTGAATATTTAACCTCTCAGCTTCTACTTCAATTTCTCTAGACCAATTCATGTTATTAAGAATAAATGGACTACCTTTTGCGCCAGCCAGCTCATACAAAAAGGAAGTTATCTTTTCAGCTATATTGGTATATTTAATTTCTCCGATATGGCAGGTCAATTTTAATGGTTCAAATCTTCTTACCTCACAATTAAGTTTCAGATGTGAAGCATTATCGCTGTCAAATAGTGCTAACTCAACCTCTCTTCTTCCGAAAATAAAATCACCGTTTGATTCAACCGTAATTTTTATAGCGTAACCTTCATACTCAAATGAGCAGTTGACTTCAACTTCCCGCTGAACAGGACATCCTTTAAACTTGAGTTTAGTGTCTCTATTTTTAAAAATATTTTGAAACTTATCTTCAATGCTCATATTGAACTCCATTTGACATTTAACGAGGGTGCAAAAATACCATTTCAATTTCTCTAGTGTACTCCCTCGTGAAAACAAGCATTTATCAGTGAAACTCAGTCATATTTCATATGTGGCCATATTTTTCTCTAACATGAGATCAGCCCTAAAGAATCACAGAAGTAATGTAATTTTTCTAAATTCTGAACGTCGTCAACAGCGGGCGAGCGAATTTAGATCCTGATCCAGTGCATACTTTATATTCATATACCAATATTTTTACGAATACGAGTAAAAGCTAGTTTTAAAAGTAATGCTTTGAATGACATTTTACTTGCTTGTCTCAAATATGAGGTATTAATGAATGATACATTTTTTCGCTTTAATATTTCAAAACACTGAATCTCTCTTCTCATAGCATCGACTTCATTCTCCCTCCCTCCCCTTAGGTCCGAATATAAAGCTGAGTTGGAATAAGGGTTGGATATTTTTCCATCAAAGAAGAGCTGGTAAAGAAGCAACCATTGTGCGTCTATTGCGAATAAATCTTGCCTAGTTATCTGGCTGGCAAATGTGATGACTTTTTCTTCATGTCCACCCAACAAATACAGCATGGTGATTGAGAAACAATCTGCAGTAGCAACTATTTGATTCGCGATACTATCTGATACTCTCGCAGTGCAGTGTTTTTTTAGAAGATAGAGTGACCAAGATATACCATCTGACCTTGAAGCTCTGATGCTCTCGGTTAGAAGCTTGAGTAATTTACCTTCAAGATTAAATCCATCCGTACGATGTAAACCTATAATCAATTTATCTAGCAAAGGAATAATTACTGGGTAGTGAAATGCTAGACTGAGTGCATACTTAGCTAGGGATAACTTCGCTGCAGTATCAACCTTTGACGATATTGTTTTCACTGCGAACTTTAGGACACTCCCATCTGGAGTCTTTCTTTGAATTGAGAGTGCATAGTCAAGATAGCGAATTACATCATGACAGTTTATTTTTTTTGATTTTGGACACCTTGTACTTAGATCTGCAACCCAGTCAACACTTATTGCCTCAGGAAGTTGCAAGATATGAGTCTTTTTCAAATTTAAAGTAAGTTTGTAGCGCTTTAATTCTTGTGACAATTTTAAAATAAAATCTTCTGCCTGCTCATTAGATGAACAGTAAGCAGTGTAATCGTCAATGTATCGAATAAATGAGAAATTCATATTTCTTAACTTCTCATCAATTCTTTGTAGAATCAATTCGGCGAATACATTAGAAGTGGCTGGCCCTATGGGTACACCCATAGTCTCATCTCTTTTACATTGACGTTGATATTTATCAAGCTTATTGTACCATTCTCCGTGCGCTTGTTTGTTTTTTTTTGCCTGATCAAAACCAACCAGCGCCCATGGAATCGCATGTGTGTATATAGAATTGAAGAAATTTGATATGTCGGTATGCACCAAAAACCTCATACCTAGAGACTTATTCAAGTGCCTATGAGAAGACCTTTGAGAACTTTCGTAATCCATGATAATTATGCGACCATCCTTATGCGGATGCGGCCTAATAATACTCGACTGATTACCTTCGATAGTTGATATCACGTTCCAATTTGACTGAATTTCTAAGCATAATTTAGCGTATGGCTGAGGGTGCGGTATAGATAGACTTCTGGGCACATTATTAAACCTAGTCGCACGATATTCCACTTGGTCGTATCCACCTAATCGTGATTTGGTATTACATAGCAAGGTCGCGACCCCTTCATTGAACGAAGATGAATTGAATACTGGAGGGATTTCTTCACGATTTTTCTTTTGTATTGGAAAGTAGTTCCACTTCAACAGTGAATCAGAAATTTTTTTCTTTTTTAACATGTTCCCTCACTTCATTGAAAATATACTGTATCAATAATGGGTCAGAGCAAAGTAGCTAATCTGCTGATCGGAAGTTCAGCCGCACAGGATTATCCTTGACTGGCTTGCCAGATTTTTTGGTTGGCCCCATGCTGTAGCCTATAAGATATATCAGGTGTCGACAGAGTATCTGGTTGAGACCCAGTTGCGCCTTGAGATTCAGCTCCAGAGTGTCATTGCCGGGATTCATTGCAGCGGCAAGAAAATACAGCCGTGCGCAGGCGTCCTCCATACGGTCCCGCAGGGCCAGGGTTTCCAGTGAAAAGAATCTTAAAACCGCCCCGAGTGATTGCTTCTGATAGATATTTAGACATTAAATCTGGATGCCTTCTATCATAGTTACAGCAATGAGCTTACCAGAACGAAAGAGGCCATAACCATTAAAATAACTACCTTTGCTCTGATCCTGTTTATATAGACGGATCACATCCCCCTGCTTGAATAAGCTAGAGATACAATTTGCCTGCCTAAAAAAGCTGTCGTCAGAGTACGAGCTAAGTTGGGCTTTATACCGAGGCCCTTCAGAAGGGTGGTGGTCATCAGGAAGGACAATGCTAAGTGCAGCTACTTTTCTGCTCACGTCAAGGCGCAATAGCTCTACCACAACCACTTCGATTCTCTCACGATATGAAAGCTCTTTGTCTTCTAGGTAGAAGTCCGACTTATATACATCTGGATAAGTTCTACAATCGATTACGTCTTTGTGCGGAGAATTCGCTGCTGCACTAAATGAAGCAATCGATAATATTAAGACGATGATGGTAAATTTCATACTATGAGGTCTTACATTTATATCGTGGTCATCGTGACGCCTATTATCCTGATTACTATCACGGAAGCAATTCTGTGTCACCTATCCAAATTTTCTAAAATTAAACTAGACAACCACGTATGCCAAAAGAAATACAAAGGGCGGCCACCGCCGCCCTCACTAGTTATCGTTAATGGCGCTTTGCCGTCGTCAACAGCTTGCGGATCTGGCAAATGATCTGGTTGAGCCCCAGTTGTGCCTTGGGATTCGGCTCCAGGGTGCCATTGCCGGGACTCACCGCAGCGGCAAGAAAACACAGCCGCGCACAGGCGTCCTCCATACGGTCCCGCAGGGCCAGGGTTTCCAGGGAGTTGTCGAAGTTGGTTTCGTGGATAAAGCCGACAGTTTTCCCTTTCGGGCCTTGGATAAACAGGCCATCGCCCTCGGTAAAGTGGGCGTACTGGGTGGGGGAAAGCCGCAGCTCATGATCCGCCGGGGCGGATTGGGGTTGACGTTTTGGCATGAGAGCCTCCTTTGATTTTGAGGTAGCACGACCAGCAACAGAGAACTGGTGGCCGGGTGTCACTCTCGGCCTAAAGGAGCCGCCACGGATGTTTCCCTTTCGGGTCTTGTATTCCCCGTTGTCCACCCGACTGCACAGAACGATACCACGGTTCTATGGACTGGTGCTGTCGCTACAACTTTCCTTGCCTCTCAAGCCAAAGCGCGCGCTCTTCTTCTTTTGATAGCTTCGGCCTGGTTATTAACAAAACTAAAAAAAGATTCGTTACACCAATCAACAAAGTAAAGGGATTAAAAGTAGCCAAAAAGAGCAACGGCCCGAGTAGGAAGACCAATAGAGCAGGAATCAACCGCAATTTTAGGCTATGCGCACTGATTGCCAGACGAACAAATGCACCCAGTATAACCCCAGGCATAATCCAGGCAAAAACTGAAGTGAAGATTTCCGGTGCAACAAAAAAGAATGTAACGGTTGGAGCAATGCCGATGCCAGTGGCAATCAGCATACCCAGTAAACCCTCTCTCTTCTTAAGGTTCTCCAGTGTCTCTCTTTCTTTTTTGTAATCTGATTTTTCCATATACCTTGCAATACCTCTACTGCTAACTTTTTTATCTAAAGAGTAATTTTATCCTAGACATCCTTTTACTCTAGATAAATCGGATAGTATAATAATTGAAGTGATTGATACATAAACTGTGAGGATGTCTTGTGAAGCATTTCGTATTATTTTTAACCTTGGTTTTTGCTTCTGCCGAGGTATTCGCTGCTGGTGTTGTGCAGAGCGTTAATGTTACTCAGGTAAGAGCGGATAAGGATGGATTTGGTTATATTTCTTTCTCTGAAGATTTAGCTGGCAGCCCTGCCAGCTGTAGCAGTGATAGTCACAAAGCTATACTTTCTTTCGACCTCAATAGCCCCGGGGGGCAGGGAATAATGAGTATTGGTCTTTCAGCACTCGCCAGCGGTAAAAAGGTACATGCTGTAGGAACTGGTTCTTGTGATCAATACGGTTCTGTGGAGAGCTGGCTGTATGGCTGGATCAAGGATTAAACCCTACACTAAGCCCATCCGCAGAATTATCAAAAATAACATTCATTCTATTCGCAGGGCAAGATAAAAGAAAATATCTTCTGCAAAGGGCGGCCACCGCCGCCCTCACTGGTTATCGTTAATGGCGCTTAGCCGTCGTCAACAGCTCGCGGATCTGGCAGATGATCTGGTTGAGCCCCAGTTGTGCCTTGGGGTTCAGCTCCAGGGTGCCATTGCCGGGACTCACCGCAGCGGCAAGAAAATACAGCCGCGCGCAGGCGTCCTCCATACGGTCCCGCAGGGCCAGGGTTTCCAGGGAGTTATCGAAGTTGGTTTCATGGACAAAGCCCACGGTATTCCCTTTCGGGCCTTGGATAAACAGGCCATCGCCCTCGGTAAAGTGGGCGTACTGGGTGGGGGAAAGCCGGAGCTCATGATCCGCCTGGGCGGATTGGAGTTGACGTTTTGGCATGATTGCCTCCGTTGGTTTTAAGGTAGCGCGACCACCAACTGAGAACTGGTGGCCGGGTGTCACTCTCGGCCCAACGGAGCCGCCACGGATATTTCCCTTTCGGGTATTCTATTCCCCGTTGTCCACCCGGCCAAAACCCGACCGTACTGCACAGGACGATACTGCAGGCACAAAAAAACCAGCACTAACGAGGCTGGGGCGGAAACCGCCGTTGGTTTTGAGAGTGCCCACAGTATTTGCCACTGCTGTTTCACTTGTCAACCTTTACGGTATTCTGTGGATTTTAGCGCCTTTTCCCTGCGCCGAAGTGTCGCTGCAATCATGATTTCCCCTCCCTTTGCTGCACCACCAGGGCAAAGCCGCGCCCCTTGCGGATTAAATCACCACTGGCCATAAGAAAATCGAACACGGGTTTCACCACCAGATTGCCGCCGCGCACAGCCCGGTTGATCTGGCGCAATACCGGGCGCCGGCCAAACTCACCACGGCGGATACGGGCAGCCAGTTCCGTTTGCTGCGGGTTCAGCCCGCAAGTGTGTTTGGCGTTATTTACAACCGTTTGTTGCGGCTCAACGGTGGGCGCTAAACGTTTAGAACTTGGTGTTGAACGTTTAACGGTCTGGCCTGAACGTTTAGAAATGGGGTCTGAACGTTCAACGTCCTCGGCTAAACGTTTAGAAGTTGAGGCTAAACGTTCAACGCTCTGGCCTGAACGTTTAGGGGGTGGGGTTGAACGTTCAACGCTGGGAGCTAAACGTTCAATTCGGGCGCTAAACGTTCCTGAACCGTTAAACGCAAGCAGCGCAACCAGGCCAACCACATCCGTCACTATGGCCAATGCCAGCAGGCCGCCCTGCTGCAGCGCTGTGGGGTTGATATGGATCAGCGCTGCAAGATTGGCAAAGGCAGCCTGAGCGCTGTCTGTGGCCGGTACACGCAGGGTGTTGAGCTGGGCCAGCACCTGGTTGCGCTGCTGCTCCAGTGCAGCCAACCGTTCAACCGTTTTCAACGCTCGCTGCCGGTAACCGTTTTTTGCGTCGGTTTTGATGACACCGTTTAGACTTGTGATTTGCTGTTCAATACTGGCCAGCTTCTGTTTAAAGGTTTGGTATTCCACACTGCCGCGAGCGTTCAACTGTTGTTGCTGGGCTGTATGGCCGGCCAGAAACCCCACCGTGGCCGCAATACTGATCACCACCAGCAACGGCCAGAGCAACAGCAGCACATAGCCCAGCGCGCGGCCCTGGGTCCGCAGCCACAATCCAAAAGGTGCGAAGGCGAACTTGCACAGCTCCAGCGCACAAGCGGTTAATCCCGCCACCAGCTTTCCAGCCTCCGCAGCGGGAATAGAGATCCACAGACCCACGGAAAACACCAGCGAGGTACCGCAGAAAATCAGCGCCGCCAGGCCAATCACATAGCGCCAGAACGTCATCACACCGCCTCCCCGTTCAGGGGCCGGTAACGGTTGCCGGCTTTTACAAACAGGCAAAGGTCATCAAGGCGGTACTGTTCACCATTCCCGCTGACACGATAACTGTCCGTGGTGTCGAGGATTGTCACCGGAAACGGCAGCGCCCGCCGGGGCGGGTTCTGGTAGAAGTATCTGGAGTCTTCGCGGATCACCGCATAAAGCTGGGTGCTCATGGCTGTTTTCTCCGTAAACAAACTTGGGGGGCGTATCCCTCTCAAAAACCGGGCACAATGGGCACAAGGCGTCTTTTTCTTTTCTATATCTAGGAACCATGCGGCCTGCAGGCATGTTTCTTTGTGCCCACTGTTTGGGCACAGATGGGCACAAGGTTTTTGGGAAATCGCTGCAGCCCCCGTAGTTACTAGCTTTGCGGGCAAATCAGTCTGTGCCCACTTTTTGAAAATTTTGGGCACTTGTGCCCTTCTCGCTGTGCCCACCTGTGCCCACTCTGTGCCCATGTTTGTGCCCATCGATATCTCTATGTAACTTATTGATTTAGTGAGTTTTTATTACTATTTTTTAAATCTCTTCCACTTGTGCCCGGTTTTTCAGGGGTACCCGCCCCCTAAAACAACCCACCTACTTCGGGCAAAAAAAACACAAATCGAAGATTCATTGGCCAGTCCCGCCGCTCTTCCGAAATACCCAGCACCTGGGGAATGAACCCTGGTCCCGCCTTGATCTGACCTTTTTGCAATTTTCAAACGGGTAGCGCTGACTGGTGGGCAGCAGCTGCTTGAGTTCGGCCACCGGCACCAGTTCCTGGCCCCGTTTGCGGCAGTGCTCCAGGTACTCATTGAGGTTGATGGCGATTAAGGCGGGGTCGATGCTGTGGTTCAGACGCTCAATAGGGAGATCCCGCTCACCGTCCTGATCATCGATGTGCAGTACCTGGTCATTGATAAAGTGGTAGGTGTCCCAGAACTGCTCCACGATGGGGTGATCATTATTGAGGCGGCGCTGGCGGTCGCGGGCGCGTTCCTGTAATTGCGCTTGTACAGCACGGAGCAGATCGCCACTGCAGGCCGGCAGCAAGACCTGCAGGGCGTCCACTGCAGCCATCAGTTGCGCATGGCAGTCGATCACGCGGCCCTGGGTAATGCCGCCGTCGGCACTGAGGGTTTCCCGGTGGCGGTCAAAGGCGGCAAAAAACCGGGCCAGCCATTCACCCTCGCAGGTCAGCGCGCGGTGCAGGTAGCCGGCCAGGTGTTTTACCGGTTCCCGCTTGAGGCGGTCAGCCAGGGGGCGGTTTTCCCGACGCTTGTGGGCGGTGGTGCAGTGCAGATGCACAATGCGCGAGAGCATCGCAGCGGAAGCCTGCACTGTGGCGTTCTGGCTGATCACCAGGGTGCCGCGAAACAGGCGGTCGTGGGTTTTGTTGTCATTGGTCTTAACACCGCGGGAGTCGATCATCCCGTCCAGGTCGTACACCTTTTTAAAGATGTCCCAGTCGAAGGATTTGCCTGGGCGACCGCCGGTGCCGCCGTTGGATTCACGGTCGCTTTCAATCACCACCACCGGCAGGTTGCTGACCTTGCCCAGCTGCCGCCCATAGCTGGAAATGGAGGTGCTGAGCAGATCCACCCCTTCGTAGTTGTCGCGCCCCAACAGTTTCCAGAGAAAGCGGATTAACGTGGATTTACCCGCGTCCGCTTCCCCGGTGAGTTCGAGAAAGTGAAACGCCTGGTGTTGTTCCTTGATCTGGCGGGCAAACAGGCTGGCGGTAAAGTAAGCCAGCGCGGCAATTCCGTTGAAATGAAATACCGTGACGAAATCTGACCACCAACTACTGCTGAATTGGTCGCTGTAGCACACCGGCATATCTTCCAGGGTGGTTTTGATGGCAGTGTCGCCCAGTTGTAAAAAACCGTGCGCATTGGCGGGCAAAAATTTTCCCTGGCGATAGCCAAAGCCGGGAAAGATATAGGTGCGGGCATCCTCGTCATACCCCATGTGCGGTAAAGTGGTCACACGGGCCACCTCCCCATCCAGCCAGCGCGCCTTGAGAATTTTTAAATCCCCTGCCCCACCCTCGAAGCTGCCGCCATCGGTATGGGATAACAGCGCGAGGCCAAAGGCGCGGGGGTCGGACAAGGCATTGGGGGAGAAGGCCCCCAGGTAATTGCGTTTGCTGCCGGCTTTTTGTATCTGGAAAAAGTAGCGCCGCTCGCCGGTCAGGCGGTCGATCTCGGTGTATTGAAATTCCGGTACACAGTTGGAAATCTGCTCGACTTTGGTGGCCTGGTTGAAGGCATCCCAGGAAAATTCCCAATTGAAAGGCTCGTTATCATTGGCCTTGTTAAACTCCTCCAACGAGAACCTGGCGGCATAGAGTCTGTCACCGTGGGCAATCACGGTTTTGCCAAAGGGCTTCCAGCCGTACAGCGCATAGGCTTTGCGCTTGGGAGATTGTGCAATAAATACCCGCCCCCGCCACTGGCATTCCTCAAGGGTTGTATCGTTGAGCCGCTTTTCCCGATACAGGTCATCCCAGTCTTTGCGGCTGCCGGTCTGCAGAATTTCTACTGTTTCATTCCGGTCTTTGAGTGCTCTGTAGTATTTGGCAACATGTTTGCGCGCACCGGGCTCGTCGTCATAGGCCAGACACCAGGTAACCCTCTGGCCTTTATTGTTTTCGATCAGCGCCCGCGGCAGATTGGAACAGCTGAAAGCCGCCACAGCCTTATAGCCAGCCAGAGTCATGGCGATGCAGTGGAAAATGCCTTCGACAATAAAGACCTTGTCTTCGGGCTTGATTTCCTGCCCCGGTGGCGCCCAGTGTTTTCCCCTATTGCTACCACCTTTTTTAAAGTGTGCTTTTTTGCCCGCTTTCTCCACATGGGCTTTATCAATAATGCGTTCCCAGTAGTACTCCTTGCCCCCGTACAGATAGAAGCGCACGGTTTCGGCCCAGGTACCGTCCGGCAACTTGTAAAAACCCTGGTCAAACCAGTCTTCAATATCCGCCGAGGGAAAGCCGCGCTGGATGGACAGGTAGGCCCTGGCAGTGGCCTTGGGATCTTCATCACTGGAGGGGAAACGCTTGGAGAAATTTTCAAAGAGATCCGGGTAGCGGTCGCGGACCCGCTCCTGGTACCCGCATTTGTCCTCGCGATCACAGCGCAACACAATCGGCTTTTCGGCGTTGATCCAGACCGTCTTGCGTTCACACTTGGGGCAGGTTCCTTCCCGGTAGGTATTGGACATGGCCTTGAGGACGAGGCTAAGCGCCCCGTCCCCCTCCAGTGCCGCCACCACATCCCGGTTGATCTGGGTGTAGTCCATGGGAACTCCGATACCGGATGGATTAGTAACAGGAAGTTCCGTTCTGTTGGGCCTGGCACTGTCGGACCAGCTCAGCCACATCGACCAAAACAAGGCGGCCAATATATCTGTGCGGCAGGTTGCCCCTGTCCAGCTGTGCCTGCACTTGCTGCTCGCGTAATCCCGACGCCCTGGCAAAAGCGTCTTTCGTCATAATTGGGCTGGGAACCAAATGCAGTTCACGCCAGGTAAGGAGAGCTACATTCACCAGAGCCAGGCGGCCGACATGAAACATCGGTAGATTGCCGCGCTCCAACTGGCCGCGTATCTGGGCTTCCCGTAGGCCGGATGCAGCGGAGAATTTATCACGGGTCATTACCGGGCTGGCCAGCAGTACTGGGGGGGCTTTAACAATGTGGTTTCGGTTCTTGCGCGTATTTAATGGCATCATTTTCTTTGCTCCGTGTGAATGTCAATTTGTACAAGCCAGCAAATACTATTTACATATTAATCTGTATGTCAATACTTTTTACAAGTTAATATGTATTATTTATTTGTGTAATAGCACGTAATACCTTTTTGTATCGTTTACATGTAATTATTAGATTGTTGTGTTGTAACAGTTACTTTCAGACGTGTATAAACAGCGACATTCGTGCATCGACCAAAAAGGGTGAGCCGGTGCAATACAGCAAGTTAAGAAATGTTCAAAGGGTGATGAAAGATGCGACTAAGGGCTGGGGAACGATTAAAAGCAATTCGGGAATTGATGGGGCTAACCAGGGAAGAGTTTGCCAATTTGCTGAGCCTGGACATGATAAGGATCTCAAATATTGAGCAGAAAAGAGCCAAGGTCGCAGAAGAGGAATTTGAAAAAGTGGGCCAACGATTTCCTGAATTAATTCCGTACCTTGCCTACGAGGGGGATATCGTTCTTGCTGACCTAAAGGCAAGCGATGAAAAGTTATGCGCCTTAGTCGCCGCAAAAATCGAGGCCGGGCAAATTCCACGCGGGTTTCATCTTGAAGAGAACCTGAAGTGATTCGCTATGCCAGGTCAAGGGAGTGGGAATGGCGATTAGAAAAGTTACCAGAGGCTGGCAGGTAGATATACAGCCCGAAGGTAGAGGTGGAAGGCGGGTTAGGCGCACCTTCCAAACAAAGAGAGCGGCTGAACAATTCAAAGTTGAGCAGAAGGCTCTGGCAAATACCGGGGAGTGGCGCGCACCTGAGCGCGAATACCGGAGACTGTTGGATCTGGTAGTGGATTGGTTCGATCTCTATGGGTTTACGCTAAAAGATGGAGAGAACCGCAAGACAAAACTGATCAGCATCTGTGAGCGGCTCGGAAACCCTCGCGCCACCAGTATTACTGGTGAGAGCTGGCTTCGCTATAGAAAAAAGCGGCTTGAGCAAAATTCTCAACGTGGCAAACCGGTCAGCCCCAATACCGTGAACCATGAACACGCCTATTTATCCGCGATGTTCGGGACTCTTATAAAGCTGCGTAGCTGGAAGCGCGATAATCCATTGAGGGGTATCCCAAAGATCAAACTGGATGAGCCCGATCTCATCTATCTGGAGTTAGAGGAAATCGTAAGGTTATTGGATGCGCTGGCTGCATCGAGAAACCTTGATGTTTTGGTAATCACCAAACTGTGTCTCGCCACCGGCGCCCGCTGGGGGGAAGCCCAAAGCCTTGAGGCGCAACGCCTACGCAATGGACAGGTGCATTACATCAGAACAAAGAACTCGAAAGCCCGAGCGATTCCTATAGCACCTGAGCTAGAGGCCGAGGTGCGCCAGGGGCGCCCCCACACAGGCCGCCTATTCCGGATCAGCGGCTATGATGCATTCAAGCATGCCGTAGGCCGTGCAAATATATGTCTCCCCGAGGGGCAGCTCACCCACGTTCTACGGCATACCTTTGCCAGCCACTTTATGATCAATGACGGGAATATTCTAAAGCTTAAGGATATTCTTGGGCATAAGACGCTGGCGATGACTATGCGCTACGCAAAACTGGCCCCACGCCACCTATCACAAGCCCTGGAGAAGAACCCCCTTCAAACCATACGGTGTCAACAAAGTGTCAACGCTGCTATGAAAAAAGACCCAGTAAAGAGCCCAGGTGCTGTCGTAACTCTTTGATTATGCTGAAGTTATAAATTAACCAGGTGCTTTTCAGAGGATTTAAAATCCCTCGGCTGTCATGGCCATGCCGGTTCGAGTCCGGCCTCGGGCACCATATAAATGTTTAAAATCAATCAGTTAGTAGTTTTGTGGTGCAAATCTGGTGCAGTTCACCTTAGCTCTTCAACATCGCCAGGAACTGAACTGATTCCTCCTCAGCTAGAGTCAACCCATACTTCTCCACTATCGCCATAAATCGTTGAACATAGATGGCCTGCACTGGCTCATAGGGTAGCATCCACTCATCAGGCCCCCTGCCCCCTTTACTCTGGTTTCAACCATCATCAACAAGCCATAGATTTCAGGGTCTTCTGCAAACTGCCGCTTCAACTCTACAGTCCAGTCTGCACCCCCGTGCTCGTGGGTCCATGAAAGCAGGACGATATGTTCAACATCCAGGTCAGAGGCCAGGGCCTTCCCTTAGCGCAACCTGCTTTTCTCTTGATGGATGAGGGGCTACTGTGACGGTCACCTGCTGAGCCAACACGACTGAAACGGAATGATTTCATGAGCAATTTCTGCCCAATATTGTCGAACACCCAATATCGGTTTCCAGGTAATCGATGGTACCCATGACATCTTCCTCTGTTGTCAGCGGGTTAATAGTGCAGAGTCGAAGCACACTGCGGTCTTTGAGCTTGGTCGAGGATACGCACGCGTAACCGCTGTCCGACAAGGCCTTTGCCCTGGCGGCATGCTGCCGGGGAGTCCCATTTTTAAGGGAGAAGCAGACAACGCCAATTTGAGCAGGCGTGATCACCTCCCATGTTTCAGGCCTGGAACGTAAGTAGGCTTCGGCAAATTCTGCCAGTTTGATGCCGTGATTGATCGCTTTTCGAAATCGCTCAATACCATATGTACGCAAACTCATCCAGAGTTTTACCGCTCGTGATCGACGTGTGAGCTCCAAACTGCGGTTTCGAAAATCCACCTCGCCGGCGCCGGCTTCAACATTCTTTAGATACTCCGGATTCATGCTGAAACAATGCTCAAGTGCGCCGGGACGACGAACCAGGACACAGCCAACG
The DNA here is from genome assembly GCF_047289955.1 of Microbulbifer jejuensis. Taxonomy (NCBI): domain Bacteria; kingdom Pseudomonadati; phylum Pseudomonadota; class Gammaproteobacteria; order Cellvibrionales; family Microbulbiferaceae; genus Microbulbifer; species Microbulbifer jejuensis. The sequence goes on along the minus strand of NZ_JBLBUB010000030.1, from coordinate 3,946 downwards.
TCATAAGGCTGAAACAGCCATTTATGCGGATCCAGGACCAGCGAATCGGCTCGTTCGATCCCGGATAAATACTGACGTCCCTGTTGGGTAATCGCAGCCGGCCCCCCGTACGCGCCATCGACATGAAACCACAGATCTTCCTGTTGACAGATGTCCGCGATTTCGTGCAGTGGGTCGACAGTTCCCGCGTTGGTGGTTCCCGCAGTTCCGATTATCATCGAAGGACACCTGCCTGCAACCCTGTCTTCCCCAATGGCTCGCGTCAGGCACTCCATCGACATTTTGTAGTTCTCGTCACTCTCCAGTATTCGGATATGCTGCTTTGGCCAGCCCATTTCTCTAAGGTTGCGGACCAATGACGAATGCGTCTGGTCGGTCAGATAAACGACGCCCTTGCCGTAAACCGAGCGAGCCACGGAAAACGCCGTCAGGCTGGCATGAGACCCGCCACTGACCAGGATACCTTCGCTTCCTTCGGGAAACCCCATTAACTGCCACAACCACTCGATAACGATGAGTTCAAGCGTCGCCGGGCCCGAGCCGCCAGCCCAGGACGCAGCGATTGCGTTGAACCCGGTCCCCAGCCATTCACCGAGAACGGCGGCAAACGAACTAGGGCCGGGCACTCTGGCGAAATAACGTGGGTGGTCGCCTCTTTGCTGATGCCGTAAGGCGACTTCAGCAAGCAATGCCAGTGATGCGTCCGGATCCATCGGCTTGTTCGGCAAGGGGGCGCCAAGAAGCGCCATCAAGTCGGCAGGCGAACCCGTAAGCACGGCATCTTCAACATTCTTACGCATCAAGCGGTCGACGACCAGATCCACCACTTTATGGCCCAATCGACGCATCTCTTCTGCTTCCAGCCCAAGAGTGTCAGCAGGGTAGTAGAGCTCATTATCGGGGTTTATTTTGGAAGTAGTCATAAATCACCACGGCCTTAAGGGGTTCTGTGCGAGTAGAGAGTTACAACCAATGCTGGTGTTTGAGGGTTTGAAAGAAAGCAGCGTAGTTGGGGGAGACAAGTACAGGCTACAGTTGCTTCTATCCTTATTATTTCTCTTGAATCAATTTGACAACAGCTTCAGCTGTTTTATAAGAAGAGGCTGGATTTTGACCTGTGACAAGTCGGCCATCGATAACGACATTAACCTTTCTTACCGGCGCTTTTTTGAACTTAGCCCCACGTTCAATTAAGCTAGTTTCAAGTAAAAATGGCATCTTATCTTTCACTCCAGTAGTATCTTCTTCCTCATTTGTGAAAGACGTGACAGATTTTCCTTCAATTAAATAGGAACCATTCGATAGCTTTACATTAATGAGAGCAGCAGGCCCATGACACAACGCAGCAACGATATCGCCGTTTTCATAGATTTGACGTGTGACTTTTTGAAGGCTCTCTGAGTTTGGGAAGTCCCACATAGGGCCATGACCGCCTACAAAAAAAATAGCCTTGTAATATTTTGGATTAATATCAGAGATAGAAATTGTATCACCAATCTGATTCATTAAACCATGATCATTATAAAAAGCCTTATTATCAGCGTCTGACAGGTCAATGCTGCGCGGGTCAACAGGTGCATACCCGCCAAGTGGGCTTGCAAAATCAACCTCGAATCCAGCTTTGGTAAACGTATAATAAGGGTGCGATAGTTCAAGTAAAAAATAGCCTGTAGGCTTGTTTGTACCTTGTATTTGGGAAGTGTTTGTAACGACCATTAAAATCTTTCCTTGATCTTTAGCAAAAGTATTCACTGATGAGAGTTGAAAAAAAATCAAGAAAATTGAAGAAATAATAGTAAGCAATATGTGCATATTAAAACCTCTTTTATTTCAACTATTGAGCTTTGCAACTAAACACCTTCCCCTCGCAACCATTTTGATACACAGAACACCAACTCTAATATTTGATCGGAACTAGGGCATGGATTATATTGAGTACGATAGCTACTTGAGCGACCATATCAAGTAAAAGGCAAAGGTTTTATGAAAAAGTTCTAAAATACGACTGCCGAAGGATCAATCAATGAAGACTGAAAGAAGGTTGTCGTGAAATTTCATGCTTTGACTAAACTGTGATAGGTCAGATGTGATCTGACAAACAGTGTCGGAGGTCATTGAAACTATGTTCTAAAGCGGACGCTAAAAGCGACCCTTAAACGATGTTGCTAACGGCTCCGATCGGCCAATAGCAGTCGGTCGCATTTTCTGCTTTCGGGTGGATTTCGGTCAATAACCCGCTAGACGGTCATCAAGCTTTGGACCTCCGAGGGAGGCTATGGGAAGCATTGTGAGCATAAATACCCAGTACCAGATTGGGTATGGAAGCATAGCTAAATTGATCACAACCATTGCAAATATTAAAGCTCCAACACCGTAGCCGAACCAGAGATTTCTTTCGATTGATCCGATGCAAGTTGTTAGGAATGTGCATACCAACGTTGTCAATCCATATCCAACACCCAGAAGTGCCAACACCCAAGCGGGATAATTTTTAACATGTGTCGCAATCTCTACTAGTGTGCCCATAAAACCTTCAGGCCACGGATGTAGGATTGTGCTAATTCCTTCAATGGCCATGAATAAGCCAATGGCAACAACAGCGCCTACGACTACCGCCAAAATTCTCCTAACAACCACCTGTCACTAACCTTTCATTTGCATTAGCTGGATGAGGTTCCCACATGTGTCATCAAATATAGCTACTCGTACTGGACCCGCATCGGTAGGTGGCATTGTGAATTCAACTCCATTTCCGCTTAGTCGTTCATGTTCAGCGTCGATGTCGTCTACTTGGAAGGAAGCAGCAGGAATACCATCTGCAACAATTGCTGATTTGTAGATTGGGACAGCTGGGTGATCACTTGGTTCGAGTAGAAGCTCTGTTCCTTCTGGTTGTTCAGGAGAAACGACAGTCAACCAACGATTTTCTCCCACAGGAACGTCGTTCTTTACAACGAAGCCTAATTTTTGGGTGTAAAACTCATGCGCCTTTGCCTGATCGTCAACAAACACACTCGTTACGTATATTTTCATTGCTCAACTCCTTAAGTGAACTTGCTTAATAAAACCTCTATTGCTCTTTGCAGTGGCTCCTCGTTTATTGAGTGCATCTTGGTTCGACCTTGCCAAGTCGCTTCTAGCAACCCAGCTCGCTCAAGGGCATCCAAATGTTGAGAGATCGTTTGACGTGACAGTGTTTTACCGTCCTGCCCAAACGACTCCGCACATATCTCGAACAGAGATTGATTGGGCTTTTCGTACAACGAGAACAAAATACGTCGACGTTCCGCGTGTGCCAAAGCCTTGAATACAAGATCAAGTTCGCCTTCGTGCATAGGGAGTATTATGCAGGATTTTTACTGCATGTAAAGTGCAATATTTTTACTGCATTTTTAATGCTGCGGTTCACGCGTTATTGACTGACCGCTTAGCAGGCTGTTGAAATTCGAAGAATTGCGACGCCTGGCACCGAAATATGGATGTTTCGGCAAAATCGGCGAAGCCTAAGTCATTGATTTTGGGAGAAAAGTGAAAATCACATTTTTCGCTTTTCGTGTTTTGAAACAGGCAGGATGCCTTTTTCAACAACCTGTTAGAGATCACCTGACACTGTCTGTCAGATCGGATACCGACCATTACAACTAAACTACTCAACTCCATCTAAAAGGTGGACATTGCTCTGTGATGTCCTTTCCGCCAACGCATTGATCCGCTTTTGAATTGCATCCAATTTCATCTGCTTGCCCTTACGCGGAATATCCTCGGCCAGGATCTCCAGGGATAGACTCCCAGGCCTGCATTGAATCACCCTGGGCTTCTCGGAGACGATTTGATTTGAGTCATGCCGCTTGGGCAGACTCGGCTTGCTGATAATACAGCTTTTCGTATTCGGCTGGAGGCATATCGCCAATCGGCTCGAGAATGCGGCGATGGTTAAACCAGTCGA
>NZ_JBLBUB010000029.1:0-65403 GCF_047289955.1 Microbulbifer jejuensis | reverse complement strand
GCGCAAACCTCTGGGCTTGCTTGTGTCGATACCCGCGCTGACCACTATTCCGCGCTAACTCCCTTGATATCGTTGACTGGCTCACGCCTAGAGCCACCGCAATCTTTGCTTGTGTAAAACCACTTTTCTTGAACGCCTCAATCTGGAATCTTTGCTCATAGGTCAGTTGCTTGTAGTGTCTCATTGCATAACTCTTGCCGGAGAAAAAGCGAGAAGCCTACGGGCAACTGACCGCTTTTTCTAGCTCCATTGAGATATGCACTTACAAGTTGAATCTAGGTAATTCATTAACTTATGATTCGGTCATGTAGGCTACATCAAGCAATTCACTAGGAATATCCATTTTCAAATGCAATAATCCTGCACCATATACTTTTCCCTGAGCATCAGTTATTAGGGTTTCAGTTCCCCCTCCTCCTAAAGAATCCTCTAATACAAAATTAAACGCATTAAGGTTTGGCAACATATAGCGCGTCACAGTACCAAAGGCGATTTCCTTAAAATAGGCTTTTACAACCTCAGCAGTCAACGCTTCACACAAATACAGGTATATAGTCCTGCTTCTAGCCATAATTCCAATATTACTGATATTTCCTTTGTCACCTGAACGGGCAATAGCCAATTGCTGCAATTTGACAATAGCCATTTTATATCTCCTCAACCCACACGGTTGTGTTAACTTTAGTTTTTTCAATCAAGGCCGGCCAGTAACCGACAATGGCTTTCGCTCGCGCTCGACCACCGGCAAATCCGGTAATGCCTGGAGGACCGGAGGTGATCAGTGGCGCAATTTCTGAACCAAGAACATTCAGACTTTTTGCATCTGGACCTTTGGCACCAATACGTACCAATACTTCATGAGGCTGCTGATTAGTCGGTACCAATCCTTTATATAAGACATTGGTTCCAAATATTTCAAGAAACCGATCCTGTTCTGGTATATCTATGCCGTGCATGGAAAGGCGGGCAAAGACCATGTTGTACATTAAGTTCGCCTTCTCGATAGCGTCGGGGCCCGATACGCAAAGCGTACTGAGTATTTTGTAACCTTTTTCATAAGAAATTGAAACTTTATAATTGGACGTCGGTGGTTTTCCTTTTATATTACTGAAGGCTACTCGGTTTTCACCCTCCTGAGTCAATTGAATACTGGTAAAATCGGCAATACAATCAGGTCCTAAATAGTTTTCAGGATCGCTAATTTCATACAATAACTGCGAGGTGGCTGTAGCGATAGTTACCAGCCCTCCAGTGTTTTTAACCTTGGTCAGGACAAAACTTCCACCAGCTTGTGCTTCAACAATAGGAAATCCCATATTGGCAAATCCAGAAACTTTCTTCCAGTCAGTGTAGTTACCACCTGTAGCCTGTGTTCCGCACTCGAGTAGGTGTCCCATAATCGTCCCTGCCGCAAGCCTATCATAGTCATCCATTGACCATTTGAATTCATAGACCAGGGGCGCAAGCGTTAAAGATGGATCGCTTACACGGCCGGTTATGACAATGTCAGCCCCCTTATTCAATGCTTCAACAATAGGCCGTGCACCAATATATACATTGGCACTGGTCACTTTTTGTAATACGCTTTTAAGCGCCTTGCCACTCTCCATATTCTTTAATTCTTGACCATTATTAATCAACTGATCGAGCTGGCCCAGAATATCGTCACCCTCTACGATAGCGATTTTAGTTCCAAACAGACCCAGCTCTTTTAAAGCATTTTTTGTATTATTAAGACAAGCTATAGCATTGACTCCTGCTGCATTGGCGACAATTTTTATGCCCCTTTCTTTGCACACTGGCATAACTTTTTTAATCATGTTGACAAAATCCTGTGCATAGCCCATATCTGGATTTTGCATCCTTTGTTTCTGCAAAATACTCATCGATACCTCAGCAAGATAATCAAAGGTTATATAATCAATCTGTTCTTCAGCGAGAATTTGTCTGGGACCAAGGGCACTATCACCCCAAAAACCCTGTGCATTGGCAATACGTATCACGCTTTGTTTATCCATAAGTAATTCCGAATGGTTATCTGATTGCGATCGAAGTTAGGCCAGCTTGAATAATTTAATATTTAATCTCTAAATAGATTTAACAGATATAAATATTTGTTGCTATCTCAAAACATTAACATTTCATATTCATAATGCCTGGCATAAATGATCGCGTAATTTATAGCGTCCACTTGGGTTTACGTTTTTCCAAAAAAGCGCTCAAGCCCTCTTTTCCTTCTTCAGACGCTCTAAGATCAGCAATTAAAACGACTGTTTTTTCGATCATTGCGTCATCAATGGGTCCCTGTGAGACCTCTGATGCAATTTTTTTTGCTCTTTCAACTGCTGATGGTGCATTAATCAGCAAACTTTTAATAAACATCTGTATATCCAAATCCAGGGAATCCTGCTCCGACAAATGACTGATCAGACCAAGTTGCCAAGCACGATTAGAGCCAAAAACCTCTGCACTCATAAATAATCTGCAAGCTGCTTTTTCACCTACTGCCCTTACAATATAAGGTGCGATCGTTGCTGGAATCATTCCGAGTTTAACTTCGCTTAGGCAGAATGTTGCCGCTGGCGTAGCAAAAGCAAAATCACAACAGCTCACCAAACCCACTCCACCACCAAAAGCTGCGCCATGCACCCGCGCAATGGTTGGCGTGGACAGAGAACTTAATGTTTTCATCAATTTTGCCAGACGCGCTGCATCTATCAGGTTCTCATTATAGCTATTGCTACCCATGTGCCGCATATAGCTTAGGTCACCTCCTGCCGAAAAACTTTTACCCTCGCCACTTAGAACAACAACTTTTACATGCTCGTTATTTTCAGCGACTTCAAGAGCAGACGTCAATCGATCGATCTGATGATCATCAAACGCATTGTGAATCTCCGGACGATTCAGGGATAGGTGCATAACGCCGTTGGGTAGAAGCTTCTCAATCACTGTATTTGACACTTGCCAGTCTCTTATAACAATAAAAGTTGAGTAGGTCGCGAGTCTACTGTCTTTTAATCAACTAATAAATTTTCAAACAAAGAAAATAAATTGATAACCGATATGGTGCGCTCGTATGAATTTTTACTTTGTAAATTCAATAGTTTCGAGTAACAAAGGGTTACGCTATAGGCTAAAACTACTATACCGTAATGGCAATGCCGAAATAGTGCTATACCCCTTCGTGATATTAATCGCTATACTCTGTTAAAATGTAGCAGTATTATTTCTTAGCTCTTTATTTAGAAGGGTCACTATAGGTTACTACCAGGTCGGAAGGAAAGAATACCCCTCTCCTGCTTTACTAGCAATATTATGCAATAATGTGGATTATGGTTAAAAGCACCTGAAAATTTGCAAGAAACCCCCTATTCAAAATAGCGTTAACGTCTCCACCTTTGGCAATGAAGTGTATAATAGGTTACTAGCACCCAATATCCTATTGCATTACCAATCCTAACTTAAATCGTAATAGAATTTTTAAAACCAAAGAACGATAGCATAATTAGTACAAGTTATTCATTGATATTTAAGTATTTTGTGAGTATATTTTACCTTGATTTGAGCAGTCATGTGTGGACTTTTAACCCGGCGATTATATAGTGATGCTTACTTTGAACTATTAAAAAGCAATTGCGTACAATACTTCATCACTATATTTATGCCGGTTTAATAATATCAGAATTGCGATTAAGTAATGCCGACCCCAGCAGAATAGCAGTCTGTAAATACTTCAAGGTAACCTCACTAGTCGCTGCATAAAAGTAGGAAATCAATCATAACCGAAGCTATTACGACTAAAATATTGGGAAGAAACTTTGTGATGGATCACCAAGCCGATTAAATAGGGCGAGCCTTATAAATGGGATATGCCCGTAAGCAACTTCTTTTGCTAGAATCCAACATTCGAATATTCAACAGACCATTTGGAGTCTGTTGCTCTGGCTAGGGATTATCTTACAAAATCCAGTGAAAAAAAATATCGACTACCTCCAGGTCGGGTAAGACTCTACCTGAACTTGAACTTGAACTTGAACTTGAACTTGAACTTGAACTTGAACTTGAACTTGAACTTGACTACGATCCAGTCGAAGTTACAGAAAAACTATACAAAGTGCCTGGAATCATGAACTCCACAGCCACAATATTTTTTGACATGAACTGAAATAGATAGCGTATTGCTCAAAACCTTGAATTCTATTAAAGGTTAAAATCACCTGAGGTATTATACTCTCTAGCAGTATTGACTTAAATTTCAACGTAGAAGCGTATAATAAAATTTTAGTGATCAGCATCAAGGTTAGGTGCAAACTTAATCTCACTCATGGAAGTGTTGTAAGAATATTCTTGGTTAAGTTACCTCTTCTGTTCAGAACAAGAAAGCAAACTTAGCAATACAAGAACAAGTACTGGATAGACCCCAGGCTAAAACCGGTCTGACAATTAGCTATGTTCTGAAGCATTATTCCAGAAATCTAGAAAGAACAGTTCAACAGGATTCTGGATTTCTGATGCCGTAAACGAAACGCGAGTTATACGTTGTTTATCTACAAGTGACATAAGATGAAACTAGACAATGCCATTGTCATGTCTACACTGGAATAAAAATCCGACACACACAATTATAGAAGAATCTTACAATTTAATCATTTCCATTAAAATAACTTGAACTTTTCATCAATAGAAAAAGCTTCAACCGAGTGTCTTAAATTTATTCATAAATAGGATATCAATGTATAAGTCACAGATAGAGCCTTCATCAGATTATTTTATAAAAAACCGTACTGATATGCTAAAATTTGTTCAACGGCTGAGAGATCTGGAAGGACGAGCGATAACGGCTTCCAATAGGCGTCGCTCAACTTTTGAAAAACGCGGACAGATTGCGCCTCATGATCGAGTCGCTCACCTACTTGATCCAGGCATGCCTTTTTTACGGCTACATACACTGTCCAATTATCTTGTTGAAGATCCAAACCCCGTAACGAGTATCCCCGGTGCCAGTATTATTTGTGGTATCGGCTTTATCAAAGGGGTGCGCTGCATGATCTGGGTTGATGACAGTGGCATCAGGGCAGGCTCTTACACACCTACCACAGTATCAACGGGGCTGAGCATTCAGGATATCGCGCAGCGGCAAAAATTACCTCTGGTTCATCTGGTTGAAAGTGCCGGCGCTAATTTGATGGAATTTACAGTTGAAAATTGGGTAGATGCCGGCGCTTTATACAGGAACCTGGCTCATCTCAGTGCTGCCGGGGTCCCTACCTTGACAGTTTTACACGGCCCTTCCACAGCGGGTGGTGCCTATATGCCGGGTCTTTCTGATTTTGTGATCGGTATTAAAAAAAACGGTCTGGCTGCATTAGCTGGAGCTGCTTTAGTCCATTCGGCAACAGGTGAAATAACAGATGAACGGGAACTTGGAGGTTCTGAAATGCATGCGAGTGTGTCAGGACTGGTTGAATATTTAGCTGAGAATGATGCCCACGGTTTAGGCATAGCGCGTGACGTCATAGGAAATCTCCAATGGAACAAAAACAGTAACTCGCTCAAGCGAATGTCTGTAAAAGCACCGCACTTTTCCCCTGAAGACCTCGTAGGTGTGGTTTCAATTGATTATAAAAAACCATTTGATATTCGAGAGATTATTGTACGAATTGTCGATGACTCTAAATTCGATGAGATCAAACCGCAATATGGCACTGCAACAATTTGTTTACACGCGCGTATTATGGGTTTTCCCTGTGGAATTATTGGCAATAACGGGCCAATTGATCCATCTGGCGCGACGAAAGCGGCACAATTTTTTCAGCTTTGTGATCAAACTGGCTTACCGCTGATCTTTCTACACAACACAACCGGTTACCTTGTTGGTACTCAATCTGAACAAGCAGGGATGATTAAGCATGGCGCAAAAATGATTCAGGCAGTCGCCAATGTCAAGGTTCCAAAAATTTCGATAATTATTAGCGCAAGTTTCGGTGCTGGAAATTACGGAATGTGTGGCGCCGCCTATAAGCCTGATTTTTTATTTGCATGGCCCAATGCTGTTACCAATGTGATGGGAGGTGAACAAGCTGCTAAGACTATGACACAAGTCGCTGAATTAATTGCTTCACGCAAAGGTAAAAAAGTTGACCGGGCTCAACTAGTTGATCAGGAAAAAGCAATTACCAAACATTTTGTACGTCAGCAAGATGCCTTTTATACTGCTGGTCGAAATTTAGTACATAGTATCATTGACCCAAGAGATACCCGTAAAGTAGCAGGCTTTGCGCTAGAAACTTGCTTAGAAGCAAATGCACGAGAGTGTCGTGAAAACAGTTACGGAGTCGCTAGATTTTAGTTGGTGGAGTTTTCATTCATTTCAGATCATACACAATACAACGAACAGCAATTAACTTCTTTACCATGAATAACTTTTCAAAACTTTTGATTGCCAATCGAGGTGAAATCGCTGTACGGATAATGAGCACTGCCAAAAAAATGGGAATACAAACTGTTGCTGTTTATTCCGATGCAGACGTTGAAGCGAAACATGTAAAATATGCGGATGATGCTGTCTACATAGGTTCATCAGCTGCGAACGAATCATACTTAATTCCAGAAAGAATACTTGAAGCAGCCAAGTGCTCTGGTGCACAAGCAATTCACCCAGGCTACGGCTTTTTATCAGAAAATGCAGAATTCGCCCAACTCGTACACAGCGAAGGCCTTATCTATGTAGGTCCACCTGAAGACGCAATTAGAATTATGGGCGACAAGGCTATGTCCAAACGCGCAATGATCGATGCTGGTGTGGCTTGTTTACCCGGCTATCAGGGGGCAGATCAGACTGATAAAACCCTAGTTACTGAAGCAAAAAAAATTGGCTTTCCCCTAATGGTAAAGGCTGCCGCAGGTGGTGGTGGGCGCGGTATGCGGCTGGTAAAACATGTATCTGAATTACCCAATGCCATTCGTATAGCGCGAATGGAGGCTAAAAGCGCGTTTGGTTCTAATGTCCTAATTATCGAACGGGCCGTCGTTAAACCGCGCCATGTCGAGATTCAGATTTTTGCAGATGCTTTTGGTCATGTTGTGCATTTAGGCGAACGGGATTGCTCAGTGCAAAGACGACATCAAAAGATAATTGAAGAAGCTCCGTGTCCTATTATGACTCATGAACTGCGTACACAGATGGGTAATGCAGCTATTAAGGCTGCGAAGGCTGTGAATTATATTGGTGCTGGTACTGTTGAATTTTTACTGGATAAAAACGGTGCATTTTATTTTTTGGAAATGAATACGCGCCTACAAGTAGAGCATCCAGTAACGGAAATGATCACGGGCCTCGATTTAGTTGCAATGCAACTGCGAACAGCCCAGGGTGAAACACTTGGTTTTGCACAATCTGATATTAAACTACAAGGCCATGCTATCGAAGTGCGCTTATACGCAGAAGATCCAGATGCTGATTTTTTACCATGTGCCGGACCTGTCATCCAGTGGATAGAACCTAATGGTATGGATCTTAGAGTAGATTCAGGTATTGAATCTGGCGGAGAAGTATCTCCTTTTTATGACCCGCTAGTGGCAAAAATCATTGCCTTTGGAGCAAATCGCGAAGAAGCACGAAGAAAGTTAATCACTGCTTTGGATAACACCGCACTGTTTGGCATCAAAACTAATCGGGATTTTTTGATCGAATCATTAAGAAATCAACAGTTTGTGCAGGGGAAAGCAACCACATCTTTTATCGATGAGAATTTTCCGAAATGTTCTTTACAAAATAACAGAAAATATAAAAATACCCATATGCACTATGCCGTTGCTGCTGTGCTTCAACATGTTTTAGCGATGCAGCAATATCAAGCTTATTCATTGAATGTAAATTCTGATCTATTAGGCTGGTCAAGCACTGCAAACTTACGAAGCCTGCGCTGTTATGAAATTAACGCTCAGCGATCACTAATTTCAATATGCGCTCGAGCCAACGCTACAAGATCTTACAGAGTATCCCTTTCTGAAATTGAAATCGATATTAGAGTCTTATCAATTTCAGATAGTTACGCAAAGCTTATTGTCAATAAACGGCGACTCTCGGTGATTTTTCATAGTGAAAGCGAAAAAATCATGCATTTAGCCATATCGGGCGCGCCCATATTTACAGTTAGGGATATTAGCACAGATGTTGATATCGATAACACTGATTTTCTAGCCAGGGTAATTAAAGCTCCTATGCACGGAGTGATCATCGGACTGGAAGTCAGCGAGGGACAAGAAGTTAAAATTGGTCAGCCGCTGGTTATATTGGAAGCGATGAAAATGCAGCACTCTATTCTTGCACCGACGAACGGTTCTGTAAAAACACTTAACGTAAAACAGGACGAGAGAGTCGCAATAAATAAAGTACTTCTTGAAATTGAAAATTAATTAAAACCAATCCAATTGGTTATACTATGACACATCAATTTAATCTCACCAACGAACAACAAATTTTACTTTGTCATTCTGACAAATTTGCCAAAGAGCAGCTATACCCTTTAGCGCAAAAAATGGATGACGAAGAGTGGTGGCCAACTGATATTATGCCAATGATGGGAGAGTTGGGCTTGCTCGGTGTCACGGTTAGCCCAGAGTATGGCGGTGTTGGCCTGGACATGCTGTCCGCGGGTCTGGTTTGCCAGGCATTTTCCCGTTGGAATCATGCTTTGGCATTAGCGTGGGTCGCTCATGACAATCTTTGTGCCAACAATATTGATAACAATGGTTCTGATTATCTCCGTAAAAAATATTTACCAGGACTCTGCTCTGGCCAGCTCATCGGTTGCCTTGGCTTAACTGAGCCAGGCGCTGGATCAGACGCACTTGGCTCAATGAATACCAGGGCTAAAAAAGATAAAGATCACTATATACTAAATGGCAGCAAGATTTATATTACGAATGGACCAATTGCTGATATCTGCCTAGTGTATGCTAAAACAGAGCCAGGCAAAGGCTCAAAGGGTATTACTGCTTTTGTCGTAGAAACTGATACACCTGGTTTTACAGTTGCACAAAAGCTAAAAAAAATGGGCTTTCGTGGCAGTCAAACTGCTGAGTTAATTTTCGAAGATATGCGTGTTCCGATAGAAAATATTATCGGTGTTGAACACCAAGGACATCGAGTAGTTATGAGCGGCCTGGATTTTGAAAGAGCCATGGTCGCACCGATTAGCGTGGGCACCGCAGAACGCGCACTAGCGTTAAGTATCGATTTTGCCAACACCCGTGAACAATTCGGTAAACCCATTGCACAGTTCCAAATGGTACAGTCACGATTAGCCGATATGTATGTCTGGGTAGAAACAATGAAAACATTCTGCTGGAGTATTCTGGCAGAAACCAATGAAATAAAGGCATCTCAAGCAGGCAAAGGCGATATCCACGCGCGTACCGCTGCTTCTATTATGTATTGTGCCAATATGTGCAATCAAGTACTCGACAATGGCGTGCAGATTTTTGGTGGTAATGGCTATATCTGGGAATCTGAAATAAATCGCTTGTTTCGATCAACGAAATTATTGGAGATCGGTGCAGGCTCTACAGAAATACGTAAAATTATTATTGCCAGCCAACTTTTTGATTGATAATTTCTATCACGGATTTAACCTATGACGCAGGCGCAACCTGTATTCGGTATGAGCGATACCCAACTCGCATCCGCTCCCACGATTTATACTCCAAATCTTTTTAAGGATAAGTCCGTGCTAATTTCGGGAGCCGGCAGTGGCATCGGCAAGGCTACCGCTTGGTTGTATGCTCGTCTCGGTGCTAAAGTCATTCTCTGCGGTCGCAACCTAGATAAACTACAAACAGCAGCCTATGCAATGTCAAAGGCACAACTGGATATTGAAATCAGACAAATTGATATTCGTGATGATAATTTAGTAGAGCAATTATTTGAAGATGTTTGGCAGACGTTTGGTGGTATCGATATTCTATTCAACAATGCCGGTGGTCAGTTTCCTAAACCTGCAATTGATATCAGCCCCAATGGCTGGAAAGCCGTTATTGACAATAACCTCAACGGTACCTGGTTTATGATGCAGGCCGCTGCAAAAAAATGGCGAGAGCAAGGCGTAGCCGGCAATATTATCAACATGGCCACCGTCATTGATCGCGGCATGTTAGATATCGCTCACACCTGCGCAGCCAGAGCTGGCATTATTTATACGACAAAAACGGTCGCTGTGGAATGGGCACCGCTAAAAATCAGGGTGAATTGCGTAGCCCCTGGTGTCATTTCATCTGAAGGAATGAACACCTACGCACTTTCTGCAGTAGAATCCTTCTCAGATTCCAATCCAATGAAACGATTCGGAACCGTGTGGGAAGTGGCTGAATTGGTTGGTTACCTTGGCAGCAATGCTTCAAACTTTATGACCGGTGAGGTCATCACTCTCGATGGCGGAGGACGCTATTGGGGTGAATTATGGGCACATAAAAAACCTGAATTCTTTAGTGACATAAAGATCTAATTCCATTTACAGTTTTACTACAATGATACGCTAACCGAGAATTTAACTTGTCACTAAACATATTTATTTTCTTCGTCTTAATCTTTTTATTTTGGTCTTTCGTTACAGCATTATTCATAATATACAGCCAACATTTTCGAAATAGAAAATCCTATAACTATTTACTACCACCCCTGCAAGAAAGTATTAAATCGGGTTGTATAGGCCTGATATACGAGGACATTTCATTTATCACATCTGATCGGCTAACGATTAATGCCTGGTATGTGCCACCACCTGAAAATCATCTGGGTTGTACTCACAAACCGCCGGTTATTATTGCCCTACATGGCGGTATGGATGATCGACGCTATTATCTACCCTTACTGCCTGCAATAAATAAAGCTGGGCTTGCAATGCTGATGCTTGATGGTCGCAATCATGGTACCAGCGATTTTGACCCACGAGGTATGACAACCGTGGGCATACGTGAAGCCCGGGATTTAAAAGCGGCACTCGATTATCTTGACAAACACAAGCAGCATGGCAAGGTTGGTATTGTGGGTGTTTCAAATGGTAGTGCTGCCGCGATTTCAATCACCAGCAGTGATCGCCGGGTTAGTGCCATTGTTGTCGAAAGCACTGGTTACAATGTACAATTTATAGCTCAAAAAATTTATCGCTGGATTCCCTTGTGGTTAAGCTATTTTTTTGGTTCAGTATTGATGCTGCTGGTCGGCTCAGGATTAAAAAATGCTATTCATTGCCGTGGTCCACAGTTAGATTTAGTGAAAAAAATTCCAATCTCTGTACCTGTTTTATTTATACATGGTCGAAAAGACCATCTTACGCCATTAAGATATGTTGAACACCTCTATAAGGCGAAACGAGGTCAGAAAGAACTTGTCGTATATGATAACGCTCGACACGCTGTCATCCGATTTGAGGAAAGAAAATTCGTTGCGCATGTCAGCCGTTTTTTTATTAAATATTTATTCCCGGGTCGTAAATAAAAAATACACCTCTCACAGGACGCGTTGTGAACACATCCATGTGCACTTGTAATCGGCCTCCATGCCTCATTCTATCCCAAGGAAAAGTATTCCGCCCTCCTACCTTACGAGTATGTTGTAAATTAGCACTATCGCCTGTGGCGGGAAATCGGTGAGTTAGCCAGCGACTACATCTAAGCCAACCGTTCCCAGTATAGCATTGGCTATTCGGTCTTTGTGCCAGGCGCTATCACCGAGACTAACTTGCGCTGCTTTGGCACGCTTGAAGTAGAGCTGCACATCGCATTCCCAGGTAAAACCAAAGCCACCATGCATTTGCAGTGCTGAGCCGGTATTAAAATAGGCAGCTTCACAACAGTAGGCTTTTGCAATACTGGCAGCTTCCAGCAGCTCTGCACCCATGTCGTTGCCAGCCATAAACTCATCGGCTACACAGGCGGCGTAATAAACAGCAGAACGGGCGGCTTCTACTTTGCTCAGCATATCGGCTGCTTTGTGTTTCAATGCTTGAAAACTGCCTATTACACGACCGAATTGCTTCCGCTCGGCCATGTAATCAAGCGTCAGGCTTAACGATTTTTCCGCAACCCCCATTTGTTCGGCCGCTAGAGCAATGCACGCAAGGGCCAAAATGTTATCCAACGGTATCAAGCTATCGCCACATGTATCAAGCATGATCGAATCTTTGGCCACACAAACATTTTCCAATTTAACAGTCGCCAGTTTTCGAGTCTGATCCATTGAAGGCGTCCAATACCGAGTCACACCCACTGTCTCGGCTGATAACAAAAACAAGGCAATATTACCGCTTGACACATCACGAGCAGCAACCACAAATGCGTCCGCAGTATGACCATCAATCACATAGCGATAATCGGCATTTATAACAAAGCTGTTATCCTGCTGTTGATATTGGGCCGTAACAGATTCCACACCCCAGACTCTACCTTGGCTGGAATAAGCCAGCGCCAGTCGTTTTTGTCCTTCTGCAATCAATGGTAACCATTGCTTTTTCTGTGTTTTAGTACCGGCTATCAATAATGAATTAATACCAAGTACAACAGTAGAATAAAAAGGTGCACAAACCAGATTTGCACCCATCCGTTCAAGCAAAATACAAAGTTCGACATAACCCAAGCCAAGACCATTGAATTGCTCTGGAATGTGCGTCAAGTGCCAACCCATTTTCTGTGTAATCTGCTGCCACAAGACGCCATCAATACCCGTTTCTGTTACCATGGCCTCGCGTATCGATTCACTATTTGAAACCGAGCTTAGAAAAGCATCCGCAATGTGTGCAATGTGCTGTTGTTCTTGATTAAAAGAAAATTTCATAGGTTCTGTTGCTAAGGCCATTCAGTGCCGTAAACGGGTTGGGCGGGGTTTTCTTTTGCCAGTAATTGATCCATTACATTGGCAATTTCACCTGGCTGCCAACGATCGCCCTTGTCAACGCCTTCGGTACTGCGCCAACCATCAGCAATGGAAATCTTGCCCCCTTCAGCCTCAAATACCTTGCCGGTAATATGTGCGGAATACTCCGAACCAAGCCAAACCAATAGCGGTGATACATTATCCGCTGACCAATAATCAAATCTATTGTCATCTGGTTTCTTCATGCGCTCGGCCATGACCGCAACTGCTTTTGTCATACCCGTACGGGCTGCGGGTGTGATGGCATTTGCGGTGACGTCATAACGCGCAAGTTCAGCTGCCTGATTTAATGTTAATGCAACAATTCCAGCTTTTGCTGCTGCATAATTTGATTGCCCGACTGAGCCCTGCAAACCCGCACCGGAAGTGGTATTGATTATACGCCCGGAGACTGTACGACCTGCTTTTGATTGAGAACGCCAATAACGCACTGCATTTGAACTTAAGCAAAAATGTCCTTTAAGATGTACGGCGATTACTGCATCCCAATCGTCTTCCGTCATGGACGCAAACATACGGTCGCGATTAATACCGGCATTGTTAACCACGATATGAAGACCGCCATAAGTGACAACAGCATCCTGTATTGCATCAGTGCAAGCCTGGTAATTAGTGATATCAAAGTTACTAGCCTTGGCTGTACCACCATTGTCACAAATTTGCTCCACTACCGTCTGAGCGGCCATTTCATTAATGTCATTGACTATTACCCTGGCTCCTTCAGCACTAAATGCCAAAGCATGTGCACGCCCCAGGCCTCCACCGGCACCAGTAATAATCACAGTTCGGTTTTTACAGAGATTGCTCATGATTTTTAACTAATCAGTTTGTTGAGTTCGGTTTGCTCCATCACATTCTCTCAATGATGGTGACATTGGCGAGGCCGCCACCTTCACACATGGTTTGCAACCCATAGCGACCGCCTGTACGTTCAAGTTCATATAATAGCGTAGTCATCAACTTAGTACCCGTTGCCCCCAATGGGTGACCCAAAGCTATGGCACCGCCATTAACATTTGTTTTTTCATGAGGATACTGAATTTCTTTCAACCATGCCATTACAACTGAAGCAAAAGCTTCGTTAATTTCTATCAGATCAATATCCTCTAGGGATAACCTGGATTTTTTTAACGCATATTTAGTCGCTGAAATTGGAGCTGTCAGCATAAAAATTGGATCATCACCACGAACACTCATATGATGAATTCTAGCGCGTGGTGTCAATTCATAGTTCTTTAACGCTGCTTCTGACACCATTAATACTGCACTCGAACCATCGCAGGTCTGACTGGATACCGCAGCCGTCACCTTATCACAGCTAAACAGATAATCGAGTTCTGCCATCTTTTCTAAACTGGTTCGGCGCGGGGTTTCATCCTGGCTCAGACCGTTCAATGACAATATCTCCCTATCGAATCGTCCCTCCTCGATGGCACTCAAAGCTCGTCTATGGGATTCCAGCGCATAGACTTCCAGATCGACACGAGAAAAGCCCCACTGATCAGCAATCATCTGTGCTGCTTTGAATTGCGTAGGCGGATTCCTACCATAGCGCTCAACCCAACCAGTAGAACCACTATAAGGATCAGTAAAACCTAGCGGAGCGGCAAGGATCATAGCTGAACTAATCGGGATCTGCGTCATGGTCTGTACGCCACCAGCTACAACCACATCTTGAATTCCCGCCATAATAGCCTGAGCCGCGAAATGTACAGCTTGTTGAGAAGAACCACATTGACGGTCTATGGTGACGCCAGGAACCTGATCACTCAGCCCCGCTGCCAACCAACAGGTTCGAGCAATATTACCTGCCAGTGGGCCAACTGTATCGACACATCCAAAAATAATATCATCATACTCAACATCTGGTATACTATTGCGTTCTACCAGACCTTTTAAAACATGGGCACCCAGATCAGCGCCATGTACCTCGGCTAAGCCACCTTTACGGCGTCCCGTTGGTGTTCGAATTGCATCAACGATATACGCTTCTGCCATTTTTTATTTCCCTAAATAAACGTTCGCATCGTACCAATCTCCAGCTCACCATTCAGCAAGTAGTCTTCCAATTTTTTCATATGATAACTTCGGTCACCCCATTCACCACATAGCGCCCAGGTACGTTTCATAAAAAGGTGTAAATCTACTTCATAGGTGTAACCCATGCCACCATGTACCTGAATGGCCGTTTCAGCCGCTAGCATGGCTGCATCTATCGCAGCAAGCTTGGCATTATGAACCACCACTCCTCCTTGAAGAGCTGCTAGCTGAATGATTGGTCGGGTAAATTCAATCTGCATATACGCTGTGGCAAGCTGATGTTTTATGGCTTGAAACGCCCCAATAGGCTGCCCAAATTGATATCTGTTTTTAGCGTACTCAGACGACATGTCAATCATGCGCTGGGCCAAACCAAGCAATTGAGCTGCACTGAGTACCGCTCCGTGATAGTCAGCAAGGGTATTTAAAGAGCTTGGTTTATCGGTTTTGGCAAGGGTTCGCAATGGGTCAATCGAGTGTCTGGATTCTAAATTCAGATCTTCTTTTAATATCAGTTCACCACCGAATTTAGAGGTAACAATAAACATATCATGGTAGGCAGTGGCATTATTTATGGGTAGCAATGGTGTGATAATACCTACCGATAAACGGCCTTCAAGCACTTGGATCAGATGCTCCAAGTTATTCATTTGAGATAATAACGGGACCACTATTCCAGCCAGTTCGACCAAAGGCTCTGGCAAAGCTACATAGCCTGCGGCCTCGGCCACCCCTGCCATAACTACAAGAGGCTGCTCCAAACCACCGTCCGTCTCGTTGGCCATTATGCCAAACAACCCGAGATCAGCGAATTGGTTCCAGATATCAGAGGCACCGTTGTCCTTCGTTTGTTTGATAGTGTTTTCCGCTCTCCTTTCGCCTACAAGGTCTCGCAAGCGCTGCAAGGTATTTTTACCTTCTAGCACCTTTTTGGTTGCTTCAATGAGATCTTGTTGATTCTGTGTGTAACGAAAATCCATCGCTATTCTTAAACTCCCACTCTCGGCAACCCGAGTACACGCTCGGCTAAAATATTGCGCTGAATTTCATTAGTCCCTGCGTAAATCGGACCGGCAAGAGAAAATATATATCCGCCGAGCCAACGACCATTATCTATCGCATCCAGGCCATGCTCCAGTTCGGCTTGCGCGCCCATAATACTCATGGCAGTTCGATGCAGGTGTCGATCCATTTCTGACCAAAAAAGCTTATTGGCACTGGCTTCGGATGATATTAATGCACCCGCCTGCACCCGCGAAACAAGCTGGTAGGTTGCAGCACAAAATCGTTCCGTATTCATCCACGCCTGTATAACCTGTTCTCCAACCCCCGAAGAAAGACGATCTTTATGTTGTTTATATAACTTTACCAACCGTGCTGAAGCTGCTTGAAAACGCGCGGGAGAGCGCAATAATAAACCACGCTCAAAACCTGCTGTCACCATCGCAACGCTCCAGCCACCATGCTCCGGACCAAGCAGATTTTCAACGGGCACACGCACCTTATCAAAAAATAATTCGGCAAACCCTGTATCACCATCCAATTGTGCAATTGGGCGGCGGATCAAACCAGGGCTGTCGAGTGGTACGAGGATCATAGATAACCCTTTGTGTCGCTCACTGCCTTCTTCGGTTCTAAACAAACCAAAGCACCAGTCGGCAAACACTGCGCGCGAAGCCCAGATTTTCTGGCCGCTTATCAGGTAATGATCGCCTTCGCGAATAGCCTTGGTTGTGATGGCAGCCATGTCAGAACCCGCGCCCGGCTCAGACCAGGCTTGCGCCCAAATTTCTTTTCCCGATGCCATGGGTGGGAGAAAACGTGCTTTTTGTTCATTACAGCCATATTCCATAATGGTTGGTGCAAGCAGGAAGATACCATTTTGACTCACACGCAACGGCGCATCCACACGATAATATTCTTCTTCGAAAATTAGCCACGAAATAAGATCAAGACCTCGACCACCATACTCAAGGGGCCAATTAACATTACTCCAGTTTCCGGACGCCAGCGTGGCTTCCCATTCTCTATGCCGTTCAAAACCCTCTTTTGTATCAAAGCTTGGCAAGCGTTCTCCGGGCACATGATCTGCCAACCATTCTCGCACCTCGGCACGGAAATTTTTCTGATGAGGCGTATAATTAATATTCATGCCCAAGATCCGCTTTAAGCTTTTTAAAATCAGCCGACTTGCCATTTTTGACAAAAATATCTCGTGCTCTTTGGCTATCTTTGTGCATATACATTTCTAAGGTAAAACCCTGCTCCCAACGATAACACGCATCGACGTCAAAGGGTTCAATACCATTCAACGCTTGCTTGGCAATCCGCAAGGCATCTCTGGATTTACTGGTGATGACTTCTGCATAGGCACGGGCCTCCCTGACAAGGATTTCACGTGAAACCAGCATTTCAATACCACCCAAACGATAAGCTTCTGTAGCTGAAATTTTGCCGCCGGTAAAAAAGGCGGATCGGACCTTAGGCAGTGGCAATATACGCTGTAAATGTGCAGCCCCACCCATAGCACCTCTATCTATTTCTGGCAGGGAAAAGAAACAATCATCAGAGGCAATAATGATATCTGCAGCCCCACACATACCAATACCACCACCAATAACAAATCCATGGGGTGCGCATATAATCGGTACTTCGCAGTGATGAATTGCCTTAAAGGTTTCGAAATTACCTTTATTAACTTCTACAATAGCAGATGAATTCTCCGCGAGTTCCTTAATATCGACACCCGCACAGAAGCCCTTGCCTTCGGCACGAATAAGCAAGACTTTAACATCCTGCCGCTTTCCCAGTGCTGTAATTATTTCTGGAATGGTATTCCACAAGGAACTGTCAAAGGCATTGACTGGCGGGTGATCAAAAATCACTTCGGCAATACCATTAATGACTTCTGTTTTAATAGGCATTAAACCTCCGTACGTGAGAACCGCATTAAATTAGTTTCAGTCTCAGCTATAATTTTTGACACTATTTCAGCACAATCCGGCAGGTCGTAGATAAGGCCAGCAATCTGGCCACTGGGCAGCACTCCCTCTTCTGGTTTGCCCTCAACCATTGCCCTTTGAATGATCATAGGCGCATTAGCCGCCATCAAGGTTTGGCCTATTGTCAAGTCGGTTTTACTTGCCATATCCCAAGCTGTTTTAAGAGTCTGGATTATTGACATGTCAGTCTGCGACTTGAATTTCCAAGAATTTTTTAGAGCCCGTACCAGCATGCCGAACCTCGATGATTTTTCCAGCTCATCTAATGTGTGGTTGAGAATCATTCGTTGTCGAAGACCGTCCAGTTTAGTGGAAACAGGAATGTTCGACACATCAGATTTAATGTATTCCGCTTTAGTCGCATCTGGCGTTGGACTATCAGCACTCATCATAAAACGTGTTCCCATGGCAACCCCATCAGCGCCAAAAGCCAGAGCGGCTGCAAGTCCGCGACCATCCTTAAACCCACCGCATGCTACAATTGGCACGCCAAGGTTCTGATCTAGAACATCTGTCAGCAATAACCAGGTTGGTGTTGCACCCGTATGTCCGCCACCCTCTTGCCCTTGGCAAACAACAATATCCGCACCCATATTCACAGCCCTGGAAGCGTGCTTGCCAGCACCAATAGTTGGAACACATTTCAAGCCCGCATTTTTAACTTTACTAACAATTTTGGGGTTTGGCCCACGCCCATAAGACAATGCAGTAATCTCATGATCAATGCACATATCCACAATACGCTCAACGCCTGGTTGAAACCCATGGATATTCACACCAAAGGGTTTAGATGTGGCCGACTTGATTTTTTGGATCTCAGCTTCGCACTCAGCAGGGTCCATAACCGCAGCGGCAAGAAAGCCGAACACGCCGGCCTCAACACTCGCGATAACCAGTTGACTGGTCGCTACCCACCCCATCGCCGTTTGAATGACAGGGTAATCACAGCCAAGCGCCTGGGTGAGCGAAGTTGAAAGTACTGGATGCATTTATTCCTCGCGCTCCCTGTTTGCAACCTTATTCGATTGTGCCATCTTCTTGCTGTCAAAACCGGCAATGTAATCCCCTTTTACAAGCGTGTTGTTGGCATGTGCAAAATGATGCATAGCGTAAACAGCGTCAATCCCGGTCCGTTTGCCCTGCAGCTCTTCAATGTGGTTGCAGGCTTTTTTACTGAGAGACAACGCCAGACGCGGTTGCGTAGCGATTTTCTCACCCCAGCTTTTAACCGTGGCTTCAAGCTGCTGACGCGGAACTACTTTATTGATCATTCCAGCGGCAAGAACACGTTCGGCACTCCACTGTTCTCCTAATAACAGAAACTCTTTAGCCAGTCGCACATTCAGTTCGAATGGATGCGCAAAATACTCCACGCCTGGAAAACCCATTTGAACAACGGGATCTTGAAAAAAAGCATCATCCGATGCAATGATCAGGTCGCATACCCAGGCCAACATTAGCCCACCTGCAATACAACCTTTATGCACCTGTGCGATAGTGGGTTTCGGCACGCCGCGCCAGCGACGACAAAATTCCAGGTAAACTTCTGCCTCTCGGATGTAGGCTTTTTCTGCACCTGGCTTGTTGTCATGATTGTAGTTCATTGAACGTCGATCATTACGTCCTTGATCAAAATCCCGGCCCGGCGAACCAATATCATGACCCGCCGAAAAGTGCTTGCCATTAGCACGCAGAACAATTACTTTTACATGGTCGTCATCACAGGCTTTATAAAAACTATCGTCAAGTGCATAAAGCATCTGCGAGTTTTGGCTATTGTGGTATTTCACTCGATTCAGAGTAAGATAGGCGATGGGGCCGTCAACTTTATACAGAACAGGATGCTCTTCCTCATAGAAAATGTCTGTCGTGACACGGCCCACCGTTTCATTCGCACTTATCTTAATTTTGGTCATATCACTCACAGTACCTACCTCGCTTTAACAGCGTTTATACGCAGGTTATCCGGATCTAATATACTGATGGATGTCAATTGCTCTAATGCAGGTTCAGGGGTTTGCCTCAAACCTTCAGGTTTAATCAGATCAAAACCCGTATTGTCTTGAACCTCGTCAATCGTCACACCAGGATGCAAACTTACAATTCGCATTTTCTTGCACTCAGGCTCAAAATCCATCACACACAAATCTGTTACAATTCGACGAATATCAATATCATTCAGACAGTACCCTTTAGGCAATCGGGCGGGGTTATACCCAATCGAACAGACGGTATCGACTTCACCTTTAACAAAAACACGCTTGCTGTGTAATGGTACAAAAAAAGAATTGGCATGACTGATAGAATTTCCTGGAAATCCACGCATACCCAGCATCTGCACTTTCGGTTGCTCATAGTCTCCGATTGCCGAGATATTCGCTTGCCCAAACTGATCTATCTGGCTGGGGCCGACCAAAGCGTGTCGTTTACCACTCCAGACGTTATCAAATATTCTTGAGAAACCCATCCATGTTTCTCGCTTGGGCTCATAGCCATTGCGCCGACCAACGGGCACCGGCTCTGAAACTATAAAGGCTTCAGAATCGGTCATCATCAGATTTGGATTTTTTATCATTGCCAGCGACGCAGCCAAGCGCTGAATTAAACCGATACCTGACGCCAACACTTCAGAATCACTATCCCATACACTGGAGCAGGCACAGATTAGAAGATCTGCTAATGGATTACACAATACTTCTTCTCTCATCACAGTGTCCTAAGGCCTGATAAGACTAATATATTGGCAGTGGTAAAGATCGAATCGCATCGGCACCACCAACTTTTTCAAGATAAACAGCTTCATCGATCAATACATATTCGTTAAAATACTGCTCCCATCCACCTTCTCGACTTGCGCTGGCGGCGTATTCTTTGAAAAGTCTGACATCGATACCATACAGTGGATTGCAAGAACTCGGATGCGCACCAAACGCGCTGTGCACAATGTAATTGGTAGCGCTTCGCTCCCAGAACACATAGCGTGCTTCTTCTGGGTTCTGATGAAAGAATCCGGTATCAACTAATTCATCGCAAGAGACAATCGTTGTGTTTGCTGCCCGGGCAAATAGATCATCCATGTAGTGATCGGGGCCTTTAATTTGGCAAACACCACGCTGATCAGCGCGGTCAACATGCAGCAGCGAGACATCGAGATTCAATGCCGGCATCGCGACCCATTCTTTGGCGTCGTCATAAGGGGAGTCGATCAGTTTAATGTTTTTATTATACCTGATTACATCTGTGCCCAGTCCAACCTCAGTTGGAATAAAAGGAACACCCATGGCCGCCGCCCGCAAACCCAGCACCATTAAACCTTCGTCGATCTCCATTACCTCAAATTCAGCCTTTTGCCGAGCTTGACGGAAATAGGGCTCTAAGGGAATAAAATCGAGTGAAACAAAAGCAAACACCAGTTTTTTAACCTTACCTGCAGCACACAGCATACCAACATCGGCACCACCAAACGAAATCACTGTTAAATCATTCACTTCCCTGCGCAGCAATTCACGGATTAGCGCCATTGGCTTTCGACGCGGCCCCCAGCCACCAATGCCAATGGTCATGCCCGATTCAATGTTGTTGATTGCCTGTGTATGGGAAATCAATTTACTCATAGTGTTTTGTCTGCTTCTCAAACGCGCATAAATCAGGCTGGAACGGGTGGCATGTAATCATGTCCCCATATATCCGCCCGGGTGCTGAAGGTGGTTTGATAAGTATCATTATCAATCTGCAGACCGTCGCAACCATATTCAATTGCAAAACCACCTGGGGCTATCACATAGAAAGACAACATATTGTCATTACAATGACGCCCCAGCGTTGCCATCAAGGGGTAGCCCCCAGCTTGTACCCGATCCAGGCAGGCTCCAACCTCATCCACGCTCGACACTTCCAGAAGTAAATGCACCAAACCAAGTGGGTTAGGCCAGTTAAAAAGTGCCAGACTGTGATGCCTGGGATTATTGGCATGAAAAAACCGAACATTCATATCCGGCATTCCCTCTGCCGGAGAAGGCAAGGTAAGATTATCGCTTGCACCAAACCCTAATACGTTTTGATAAAATGCCTCTGTTTGATCAGTTTTCGGCGCGGGAATAACTGCATGACCCATACCCAGATCTCCGGTTACAAACCCGTTAATATCCAGCGGGGATTGAAAGTCCTCACGCAGGTCGGTTCGGGTATGAAACACTTCAAATGAGTTACCATCAGGATCAACACTATGCGCATATTCTGCCACACTTCGTTCGGCTGCCGCTTGTACGCTACCGCGTTCAATCTGGGCCCCCGACGCTTCAATTGCACCAATCACGGTCTCATACGAAGCTTTGCCAGAGCACTCCCAACCAACAGCCGCCAATTTGTCCGCGTCATGTTGCTTCACGATTAAACGCGAAGGGTGGTTATCCATTCGAAAGAATAATTTCTCAGCATTGCTGACTTCCGAATTTAACATTAGCCCCAGCACATCTGAGCCAAATATACGCCAACCCTTGATATCCTGTGCTAGCAGAATAATGTAACCGAGGCCGGATATTTTTCCAGCAGAAACAGAGCTTGACAAAATATTCTCCCAAAATAATCTGACGGTTTATCATTTCTCGCAATTTGCTCATTACGTGTGTAAATTTACCTTTTGCGCGATTACTAATGTGATCTTGCCATAATGACGCCGAGACAGGCAAAAGCTCGTTTTTAATTTTGACAAAGAACAAACATAACCATCCAAACTGGCTTAATAAAAATGTCCGCAGCGTAATTTAAAGCGCTGAAAAAGCGTTTTCGATCACCTTCTTTTTGCTATTAGTTTGTGTATTTTTCTGCTGTTTGATTAAATCGAGTGCAACATCAACAATCATATCTTCCTGGCCGCCTACCATGCCCCGACGACCTAGTTCAACTAAAATAGTACGCACATCAATGCCATAATCTGCTGACGCTTTTTCTGCGTGGCGTAAAAATGACGAATACACGCCCGCATAACCCAGTGACAGAGTTTCGCGATCCACCCGTACCGGTCGATCCTGCAAGGGCCGCACTAATTCTTCAGCAGCGTCCATCAACTGGTAAACATCACAGCCATGTTTCCATCCCATACGATCAATGGCCGCGATAAAGACCTCCAGTGGCGCATTACCCGCACCGGCACCCATTCCTGCCAGCGAGGCATCAACCCGCCGAACACCGTTTTGCACAGCAACGATTGAATTAGCGACACCCAGCGATAAATTATGGTGTGCATGCACACCCCGTTCCGTTTCCGGATCAAGGATATCGTCATAAGCCTTGAAACGCTCGGCATAGCCGTCCATATCGATCGCACCGCCTGAATCGGTTACATAGACACACTGTGCACCATAGGTTTCCATTAACTTTGCTTGTCGCGCCAAAGCTTTTGGCTCACTCATATGGCTCATCATCAAAAAACCAACCGTGTCCATACCCAGATTTCTGGCACACTCGATATGCTGCCTGGAAACATCGGCTTCGGTACAATGGGTTGCAACGCGGACTGACCGCACACCTAACTTATAGGCCCGCTTTAATGCATCCACGGTTGCAATACCCGGCAATATCAACGTAGTCAGCATCGCATTTTTTACTGCATCTGCGGTTGCCTCAATCCATTCCCAATCCGTATGCGCACCAAAGCCATAGTTAAAGCTGGAACCATTCAATCCGTCTCCGTGGGCAATTTCAATAGCATCAACACCGGCCTGATCCAGCGCTTTAGCAATCGCCGCAATCTGCTCAATACCGTATTGATGGCGAATCGCATGCATACCATCACGCAGAGTGACATCTTGAATAAAAACCTTTTCCTCAAAGGGATTACTTAATTTACCGGTCATGCTACTACCCCGTATTTAAATTCAGCGATGCGTTCACCTGTCGCCAAAGCTGCTGAAGTCATAATATCCAGATTACCTGAGTACTTGGGCAAAAAGTGTCCCGCGCCCTCAATTTCAAGGAAAACTGTTGTTTTCAAGCCAATAGCCTTACCGTACCCGGGTATCGCCAACGGTTTATCTATACCCACTGTCTCAAACTGCACATCCTGCTTTAATCGATAGCCAGGTACATATTTTTGAATGTCGGCCAGCATGGCATGAATGGATTCTTCAATCTGCTTCTCTTTCGCATTGAATGACAATGTATATACCGTGTCACGCATAATCATCGGTGGCTCAGCCGGGTTAAGGACAATAATGGCTTTACCATATTTAGCACCGCCGACTTTTTCCAAGCCCCGCGCCGTAGTTTGTGTAAACTCATCAATATTGGCTCGCGTGCCTGGACCCGCTGATTGCGAGGATACCGAAGCAACTATCTCCGCATAAGGCACAGAATCGGCAACGCGGGTGACCGCATAAACGATCGGTATTGTCGCCTGACCACCACAGGTCACCATATTGACATTTGGCTTATCCAGGTGTTCGTGCATATTGATCACAGGTACACAATACGGGCCGATGGCCGCGGGTGTCAGATCAATCATCTGCTTACCAGCTGCACGACAAATCACATCATGATGCCTGTGAGCGCGCGCTGATGTCGCATCAAAAACAATACGAATATCATCCCACTCTGTAAATTCTTGCGCGCCCTCGATACCTTTACAACTTGTCGCAAAGCCAGACTTGGCCGCCATTGCCAGACCCTCTGACTCAGCGTCAACTCCAATGACTGCAGCGACGGCTAACTTTTCCGAAGTATCTCGAATTTTAATCATCAAATCAGTGCCAATATTGCCTGAGCCGATAATCATGCATTGTATTTTTGCCATAGTATTTTCCGAATCGTTCTCACTCACTATTTGATAAAGTTCAGATTTAACGACCCGATCTCCTGAATAGTCAGGCTCATCACATCACCCGGAACAATGGGTTCCAATGGCACTAGCGAACCCGAAAGCACCAGCTCACCGGCTTCAAGTCCAACCCCAAGTTCACCCAATGTATTGGCCAACCAGGCAACCGATGCCAGTGGCGAACCCTGTACCGCTGAACCCTCCCCGTCGCTTAGGAATTCACTGTTCTTGTACACCCTGACTTTACAAGCAGACAAATCAAGGCCAGTCGCATCGACGCGTTTATTACTCACCACGAATACGCCGCAGGATGCGTTATCGGCAACAGTATCTTGTATTTTTATTTTCCAATTCTCGATTCTGGAATCCACAATTTCGAAACAAGCCATCACCGAATCCGTGGCAGCCAACACATCACCCATGGTGATACCCGGGCCCCGCAGCGCTTTTTTTAATTTAAACGCGATCTCTGCCTCAGCTTTTGGCTGAATTAGATGCCCGATTGGCACATCGCCATCCGAAAACTGCATCGCATCCGTCAAAAAACCAAAGTCGGGGACATACACACCCAGCATTGATTGCACGGCAGTACTGGTAACCCCGATTTTCTTGCCTACCACAACTTCTCGATTACCCGCCAAGCGCAAATCCAAATAGTGTCGAGAAATATTATAGGCATCACCGATTGTGATATCAGGAATTCTTTCTGTTAATGGCCGAACGGTAGTTTGATTAACCATGCCGTGATACAACTCACTGCCAAGTCGTTCAATATCCGATTGGCTTAATGGCATTAATCAGGCTCCTGTAAGTATGTTTCTCAGTGCAAGGTTAAAAC
This sequence comes from Microbulbifer jejuensis, assembly GCF_047289955.1. Classification (NCBI taxonomy): domain Bacteria; kingdom Pseudomonadati; phylum Pseudomonadota; class Gammaproteobacteria; order Cellvibrionales; family Microbulbiferaceae; genus Microbulbifer; species Microbulbifer jejuensis. The sequence goes on along the minus strand of NZ_JBLBUB010000029.1, from coordinate 39,775 downwards.
GTTCAGCGTACTCAACCATAACCCAGTGCCCACAATTTGAGAATATCAGGAATTCGCATTTGGGCACTTGATTCAGAAATTTGTTGGCGCCACTGGCTGGCGTCATCTGGTCCTGTTGCCCCCAAAAACCATACACAGGACACTGCAATTCACTCAACCGTTCGCCCATCGATGGAATCGCCATTCTCGATAACACCTCTTTAGGTTGTGTTTCTAGAATACAAAATCGCTCTTCGAGCAATTCATTCGTTATGTGCTTTGGATCGAAAACCAGGCTTTCCAGCACAGTCCGCAGCCCATCCCGATCTACCACACCATCAACAAATACGCTCACCATCTTGGCGATACCGGGCATAGTAAAGTAGGTTTCCTGCTCCTCAATAGCACCGGGTGCCATCATAATGAGCCGTTCAACCAGTTCAGGATGGTCCAATGCCAAACGGATCCCAATTCCTCCACCCAATGAATTACCAACCAGAGAACACCGCTCAATACCAATGTTATCGAGTGCTGCCTTGACTGTGGTCACAAACAGCTCCGTTGTGTAGTCAAGACCGGTAGGCTTACTTGAATAGCCGAAACCGATCATATCGATCAATACGGCACGATGCCCTGAACTAACCACAACCGCAACATTCTGTTTGAAGTTACTGTAGGCACTGGCACCAAGGCCACTGCCATGCAAAAAAACAACGGCAGGCCCTTCACCATAACTTAAGTAGTGGATATCATAGTCACCGGCTTTGGCGATACATCCTCGTGGTGGCGCAGAAGCATTCATAGCGGACATATAGCATTGAGTATTGTGCTGGGCTGCCTTTTATTTAAAACTGTAAATAACTGGTATCTCAGCTGGATATTCTTTATAACACCTACATGTACAAAATATTTCTTATCTGTCAGGTGTCACGTGATGTCACCCTGCTATCCCTTCCAAAGCTTAAAGTTCGAAAGGAAATTACATTAGGGTATAGTTCTGATGAATATGCAGGAAAATATTTTTTTCCTGTTTAACCCTTATATCTCGAAAGCCAATTATTCATCGAGCTTACATAATGCCTGCGTTAAATACCCATGAACAAAATGGCTTGACTCATCGAGCTCATAATTATTTTTTTATATTCAATCAGTTACTGTATTTTCGCATATCTTTATAACTTTGAAAGTACACTTTCCTCTGATTGATAATTGTCGATACCACATTCTATGACGTGTGCTTGGCATTTAAACGCATTACCGGTTTCAGAGCCTGAAGTGCTAATCCCCGTTTTGTCTGACAATCTGAGGGTGCACCGACTCCATTCACCCAATATATTCCTGCATTTTCTTTCTGTGCTTTGCTCTGAATCATTGCATACTTCTCTACTAATCCATTTTCTACTCGGTATTGATTTGATTCATCAGCCTGCCTGAGTGGTTTTTGCGGAGTACACTCCCGCCGAGCCAACAGATCCCCAACCGTCCTAATGGCTATTCGAATATTGAATTCTTGCTTGATGAGCTGTTGAACTGCTCTTCTAGTCCATAGAGGATACGCAAGTTTCATCTGCTGGGGCGTTTTATTAACAATCAATGTTTCTATTTGGATTTCCTGCTCTTCAGTAAGCAGGCGACCCGTTCCAGGTTTTCGCCCCAGTTGTTTTGCCGAAATTCCTTCTAACCCTTGAGCACTGTATGCTCGATACCATTTTCCTACAGTTTCAAAGTGGACACCAACCATATCGGCAATATCTTTGTAGGAATAACCTTCCTCGCGTAAACGAATCGCCTGTTTGCGCTTTTCTTCTTTCGCGGCAGATGATAGTGTTCGCGCATCTTCTTTTTTTAATGTTCGCATTATATTATCCCCACTAGCACCCTGGTTATTAAATAACCACTAGTCCGACAACCCTCTGTTGTATTTATTTTTTTGTTTTTAACATTACAAATTTCACAGTTTTTATATTTTTAGAAATCCATCCCTAAACACTCAAATAGTGAAAAGCTTAAAAGCAGGTGCCATCTAGACAAATAAGTCCGGATTTTCACCCCCCATCATCATATTGCCAAAGTTTCGTGCAAACGGCACCGGATTATTTGCAACGTGTGCCCGAGCAACGTGTATATCATGCCAAATATTTTGAATTTCTGCGCCTTTGAAAACGCTCCGCCCACCTGCAATATCAAATAGACAGTCAACAGCCCTGATCATCTCATCAATTACAACAGAAGCCTGGTATCGGTATCGAACACGATCGAGCAATAGTATCTCTTGGCCATGATTAACACTCTTCATCATTGCATCGAAATTACGCATCATAATTGTTTCATTACTATCAATCAGATGCTCCGCTTCCACCACACGGCGCAGCACATCCGGATCTCCAACAAGCTTTGTTGGATCTGTGCTACTGGTGCTGGCGTTTTGTTTGAAAATTTTCAGTGCATGCCGAGCAGCACCAATGGCCGGTGCCGACACGACACGGACAAAGATTTGAGCCCAGGGCAAATTATACATTGGGTTTTTCTGTTTATTCTTGCAGTTAAAACCATCTATTTGTTTATGTGTACGGTAGTGCGCTACAAATACTGGCTTTTCGATGACGATGTCATTGGAGCCTGTCCCCTGCAAACCCATCGCGTGCCAGGTGTCTTCAATTTCATAGCCAGAGCGTGGCACCAGGAAGGTTCGATAGCCTTCATTTGGCACAATTGCGCCAAGCAAAGCCCATTGACAATGATCACTACCCGAACTCCAGCCCCAGCGGCCACTGAGCATGATACCGCCATCCACAACCTGGGCTTTACCTCCCACCGGATTATAAGAACTCGATACACAAGCGTCTGGATTTTCGCCATAAATATCGGCCTGTGCCCGCTCGTCCATTAGGGCGAGTTGAAATGCGTGGACAGCGATAATACCGCCAACCCAAGCCGAACTCATATCGTATTCTGCAATTTTTATCTGCGCCGCGAAGAACTCTTGCGGCGTCACTTCCAATCCACCCCAGCGCTTGGGCAACATCGACCTTATCAGCCCCGATGCTTTGAACTCCTGAATAGTTGCATCAGACAGCCGTCTTTGATTCCGGTTTTCAGCACTACGCTGCTTGATACTCTCAAGATAGGATGCAACATCAATTCCTGACGTTTGGCGTTCGGTTGTTACTGCCAGCGACATAGACTTTCTCCTGGTTAGCCGCTTTTCTAACAGCTGAAAAAGCAGATAATGCATAATAATAATGCGAAATTTACCATTCAAAAAGTTTTATGTATATAGATTAGTAAAATTATTGGCAGAATATTACTTATTTGATTACTCGCCCCCAGCGGTAATTGTACTTTAAGCTTTTTATTGCCAGTTTCGTTTCCACATGGCGTACCCCTTTAATTGTCATAATGTCCGCATTGATGTGCTGGATTAACTCTTCATTAGAGCCAATAAAGGAAATCGCCAAGATATCGTAACGACCCAACATAGTCGCCGTGAAGCGAATAAATGGTAACATGCTAATTTCTTTAGCAGTTTCTTTGACCCCCTTAAGATCGGCATGAATGCCGAGATAGACCATCATCGGATTCTCATAGCCGGTTTGCACCCGCACATCGGCAATAGCCATGATGCGAATCATATTTTCTGATTGCATACGCTTAATCCGGCCACGCACGGTACCCTCAGTTAAATTCATCGATTCTGCAATTTCCCGATTACTGACACGGGCATCAACAGAGAGATATTCGAGGATTTTTCGATCTGTTTCGTCAAGTTTTCCGTTACTCATAACTCGCCTACCCACCCAGATTCATAACGAAAGACATCAACAGTAATCGCTGGCGTCAATTTGGCAATTCCTTCAATATTCTGGAATTTATCGTGTAAAAAATATGACAATTCTTCGAAATCACGAGCAGCAACCATGATATCCAGATCGTGTAGTCCGGTCGTCATGTTAACGCTGAACACTTCGTCCAATTCCGCCAGTTCCATCCCCACGTCTTCGGCACTACGATTCTCCACCTCTATACCAATCGCTAACATTAACTCGTAACCAGCGGCTTTAAAATCGGTAACCGCAACCACGCGCATCACATCAGCATCTGTCATACGCTGTATGCGCTTACGCACGATTGAGGATGTATAGCCAATTTTGTCAGCAATATCCCGTATCGACATCCGCCCATCAATTTGCAGCATTTCGATAATCCGGTGATCAACCTCATCTAAAACGATATCCTTATCAGCCTCATTTTTGTTTTCTTTAACCATATGCTTACCCGATGAATGATTACTATCCAAACAAATTCTATCACTTCAGGTAACACATTACCTCAGGGCAACCGCATGATAATCTCGTGTTCACAATTGTGCTGACCTCACCTTTACGCTCTATTCGTCAACAGTCTGAAATACAGGACGATCTTTATAGCGCTTTACAAAACATGAACCGCGGCAATTTCGAGTGTTTTTTGAGCAATGGCGCCTATTTCCAGAATACGGTACAGCTCAAAAAACGCGCACGCTGTGGCTCCGTACATCACCTCTATCTATTGCCACTGTTGGCAGCTTCAGCCCTATCGAGGCACCTTGACGGCTAAAGTTACCTGGCTGATGCGTAACACCGTATTTAGGATCGCCAATTTTGGCGACACAAGCATCCTGTAAAAACAGCTCATCACTTAAAACTTCTTCTGGCGAATGTTTTTTGGATACATTGCCCGGCTATCTCAGTTGCTGCGATCCTCTCGTCGGCTGCAAATTTTTTAAACACCTCTGCCAACTGCGGATAAGAGTGGCCAAGCACCAGCATGCCGTCCATTGCAGGCATGATCCGATCCGGACCTCAGATGACCTATCCAGCGCCGGGTACAAGGCCCTACCTGGGGAAGTGCCAAACACAAACCTCGGGTTTGCTGTCCAATTAATTATTCTGCGCCAAGACTGAGCCAATAGGTACCTGTAAAAAGCGCACCACCACGGCCTATATAGCAGGCCCACCGCTTACCTCACGATACCCGAGCTGCGACTCTCGACTGGAATTGCCTTCAGGCCTTTTTATCTTGATAAGCCCCGCACCACCGTCAGATAGAACCATAGCGGCCATCGGACCGGCAATGGCCCGCGACAAATCAAAAACTTTAATTTTGTCTAGTACTCCTGCCACCCTCTATTCCGAAACCTGTTGCCCCGCACACCTTTTGACAACCATATCACTATTCGTATATTTGCTTCAAGTATTTTACGATTGATATTACTTTTTTGCTTTAAACTATATATACTCGTACAAATCAGTCAAAATTAATACAGAATGAAACAACACGCAATAAGGGGGACCAGGCTACAGATAAAAAGTTCGATCTCTGCTGGTTTAAGGTTTTCCTCGCGACTTACCAGTAAAGCAGGAGGAAAGCAAACCCCTCTCCCAGAATCATATGAGGCATGGATGCCGATTACGAGCGCACAAGGATGTATTCACAGCGTGTCCTGGGAGAGGGGTATTCTTTCCTTCCGACTCGTTAGTATCTCCATTAATGAGGCACAGGTGCGGAGCGCATTTCTACACTGCCGCAGACTGCCGTGCGCTTTTGGGAAACCGCTCAGAGTGCATTATGTGACTCGTCATGGTGATATACCGAACAAACCTCAGATATCACTGAGAGACTGATCTCCACAGCATCCCGCCACTGACCTAGTGGCGGTCTTCAAGTGTTATACTTGGATGTTGGGGGACGCATCACGCCGCTCTCCCTTATTTGATCACAACTAGCGAGCTCATCAGGGTGAACCCGATACGTTTGGCGCAACAACGATGGATAGCGGATTATAAATTGCCGAGAACACACCGCAATGCACAAGCATGACATGCAATTCAGGTTTCAGAGCTCAGTTAGCTGAGCCCAGCCTGTCCACCTATTAAGGTCTTTCCAAAGACCGACCTTACTGGCACGTAAGTTGCCTTTCTGGACAGGAACTTCAATTTGAATCCACGTAATTATAATTTGACGGTTACGAAAACTTAAGCTGTGGACATTGCAATATCAGATAGTTGTTGACTGCTGTACTGTATTAATCAGAGAGAGGTTCATTAAGACTATCCTGAGCATTGTCTAAAATTATCATATTTTAATTTATTTATGTGTATGATAGTAAGCTTAAATGCAGTAAAAAATTATTACATTTAATTATCGACCCCTGGCAATCACCACATGCCGCTGCTTTAAAAGACATATAAGACATCATTAAAGCGAACTGACAACATGATAGATCTGACACAAACTATTCCCGACATTATCATCGATGCGGCCGATCAATGGCCCGAGCGAATCGCTATTGATGACCATGGTATCACTCTGACGTTTGAAGAATTGAAAAACAGGTCAAAGGAAGCGGCGAAGGGCTTTATTGCGAGCGGACTTAAGGCCGATGACCGATTTGCCATATGGGCTCCAAATATTCATGAATGGGTCTGGATAGCCATTGGTGGCATGATGGCTGGTGGCATTCTGGTACCATTGAACACCCGCTACAGGGGGATCGAAGCCGGAGACATATTGAACCGATCCCATAGTCAGCTCTTATTTACGGTCAGTAATTTTCTTGATACGGACTATATAAAATTACTCGATGAATATAAGCCCGAGTGCGTACACGAGATAATTGTATTGCGCGGACAACTCTCTAATGATGATGCTCATGTAAATTCTTTAAAAACTTTTATTACTCGCGGTCACGGCGTCACAGATCAACAGGTTGATGAGTCTATCTGTGCACTAAGTGGCGATTCACTGTCTGACATCATGTATACCTCGGGCACCACAGGTGCGCCCAAAGGGGTCATGAGCAACCATGGTCAAGTAGTCGCTAGTTTTAAACTTTGGGCAGCGGCAGTCGGACTGAACGATCAAGACCGTTATTTAATTGTTAACCCTTTCTTTCATACCTTCGGCTTCAAAGCGGGTTGGTTGGCCTGTTTAATCACTGGTGCGACAGCCTTTCCGGAGCCTGTATTTGATACCGATACTATTCTGGAGGCTATCGACGAAAAGCAAATAAGTGTATTGCCTGGTGCCCCTACTGTATTCCAGTCGTTGCTAAACTCACCGCAGTTAAACCACACGATTTTAAACAGCCTTCGCTGTGCGGTGACCGGTGCAGCCTCAGTTCCACAGCAACTGGTGCGCGACATGAAAAAAATACTCGGCTTTAAAGAGGTCTACACTGGGTACGGCTTAACTGAATGCGGCGTTGTCAGTATTTGCCGCCAGGATGATGATCTTGAAACCATCGCCAATACTGCCGGTTGTGCTATTGATGGTATTGAAATCAAGGTTCTGGATAACAGCAACCAGCAGCTCCCGTCTGGTGAAATTGGCAATATTTTTGTGAAAGGTTTTAGCGTGATGCAGGGTTACCTTGATGACCCACAGGCAAGCGAACAAATGATCGACCAAGAAGGCTGGCTAAATACCGGTGATATCGGCTGGCAAAACGCCAATGGCTATATCAAGATCACTGACAGAGCCAAGGATATGTATATCAGCGGCGGGTTTAATTGTTATCCCGCGGAAATAGAAAATTTATTATTGAGGAACCCTTCTATCACAGACGCCGCAGTAACAAGCATGCATGATGACCGGCTTGGCAAAGTTGGGGTTGCACATATCATACTAAAAGAAGGGGAGCAACCGTCCCCCGATACGCTACGCAACTGGCTCCGGGAACATATGGCCAATTACAAAGTGCCGCGAGTGTTGCACTTCGTTACATCGTTGCCGAGGAATGCCTCGGGCAAAGTACAAAAATTTCTTCTTAAGCAATAGGAAACGCCAATGGCACTCGACCTAAAAGCAAGTGCGTTAATACAGTCCCGCTATTTCCGGCCTGCTGCCTGCGACCATACGCGACTTCAAGACTGTTGTACACCGGAAACTTCAATACGCCGTATTGGTGGTAGCTATGGGCTACAAATGAACGGCCTCGGATTACTATAATCCAGTGTGCCGGTAACACAATTTACGATTTCCGTTGATTTTTGGCTTTGTATCCGCACTGCTGGTAGATCAAGTTTTGGTATGGCGACCTAGGGTGGACACGTTAACAAAGAAAGTATTGAACGCAAGTTCAATCCAAACTTTGGCTGTATATTACTGAAAAAGATATATCTCGATACCCGAGTAAATATACTATGGCAGAACAAGAATTCCCAAGTGGTGCTGCATTAATTTATGGAGGAAGCGGCGGCCTCGGTAGTAGCTGTGCCGAACGAATCGCGGCCTATGGCAGCGATATTGCCATTACCTATAGAAGTAATGTTGAAAAAGCGCGTCAACTTTCTGAACAAATCAAATCCATGGATCGTCAATGCTCTATTCATCGGGCCGATTTATCCGACGCAAACAGTATTAACAACGCCTTTCATTCTGCTGTCAAAATGCACCACCGGGTGCATACTGTGATTGTGGCAGCCGGATCAGACATTGCTCAACCCTTTTTTAATGACATCACTGATCAACAGTGGGAAGAAGTGATCCACAACGATCTCAACGGTTTTTATCGGATAGCCAAAGCAGCCATTCCTCATATGCGCACCCAGGGTGGCGGCAGCTTTGTACACATATCTTCTGCGGGGTTAAACCGTATCCCGCCCAGAGATGCGCTATCGGTTGCCCCTAAAGCCGGTATTGAAGCCATTATGCAATACATTGCCAAAGAAGAGGGTGTTCACAATATTCGTGCAAACTCTGTTGCAATCGGTGTGATTGAGGCTGGTATCTATCTACGTCTTGAAAAAGAAGGCATCTTTGACGAACAGTGGAAACAAGCCGTTAAAGCAACGCTTTGTCTGAAACGCTTCGGTAAAACCAGGGATGTCGGCGAAGCTGCCGCCTACTTTGCCTCAAACCGCGCAAATTACGTCACCGGGCAGATACTCTGCGTGGATGGCGGATACAGTGTTTAATCCATCCAATTGTATTTTCCTTACCCTTCGCCTGACTTATTCCTGTAATTCCGCCGCTAACTCAGCTGGTTTAGCAAGGCCTTTTAGGTGGTGCTTGCCATCCACCTTAGCATGAAATTCATTCGCTTTTTCGATCGGATTGTAGAACTGCTTGTACCAAACTCTCCCCAATCGAAAATTGCGCTCGACAGGTAAAGCCATAATTTGTAATGCCGGCTTTTTATTCGTCCATATTTGCAGGTCCTGAGCAAAAGCCGCAAGTGCACCCTCTTGTGCCATTTTTGCATTTGCGATGTCTTGCTCATCGGGATTGGCACTTGGCGCCAGTGAAAGATTATTGTGCCAGGCTTTAACCACGCCCTCATCAACCGGCGTATGGAAAATAAACTCATAGCCATTGGTATCACCGAAGCGCTGCCTAGACAATAACAGACCCGGCCCGGTATACCAGGTCAATGTCGTCAGATGGGCGCCATACATCCGGTGGAAGCCGCCCTGACGCTGGTAATATTTATGACCTATATATTCGTTTTCAAAATACTCACAGGGCGCACCATGCGTTGGGCCCAAATGATGCGCATCGGCCATATTATCGATAATCTCTTGCGGGTGAATACCTATTTCACCCAGATGGTCGTAGCGCCCATTAATCCACTGTGAGTCATGCCACGCCTCCAAGTCCGGGGCCTCGTAATCAGGCTCACCCCCAGCAGGATCGTGCCACATCATAATGGCACCAAGCGTTTCAACGACAGGGTAACTTTGAATTCTAGCCTTGGGACACGGGCCGTCAAAATAAGGAATATCGTCTACCTGGCCCTCTGCGTTATAGCGCCAACCGTGATAGGGACAGCGAATTGAGTCTCCTTCAAGTTGCTCACTGTTGGTCACGATGGAGGCACTGTTGCTTTTTGCCAGGTGTGTCCCCATGTGCAAACAGTAGGCATCAAGTAACACAAGCCGACCGCTTGCACCACGATACAGAGCAAAATCCTTGCCAAAAAACCGCACACCCTTGGGGCCATCATCCAGCTCATTGGCCTCAGCGATCATAAACCAACCCCGAGGAAAGGTGTATACCCCCAAATCAAACCCTTTAACAAGTGCCATATTTTCTCCAATTGACTATTTATGTAACTGGTTATGACTCATTTTCACTGCCATAAATCCGGAACACCGGGATCGGATTTCCGGATAAAGCGCTGCAGAAAATCCCGTGTATCCGCCACTTCCTCAGGCGAAAAGTCATCTAACAATTCTTCTTCAATTGCTTTCGATTTTGCCAGCAGACTAACGTAGAGCTCACGCCCTTTAACAGATAAGGAAAACTTGATCTTATCCCTAGTACCCCTTGTCGTCTCCACAATCAGTCCGCGCTCGAACATATCTTGAAGCATCGCATGACTAGGTTTATGCCCGGTATGCTCCATGCGAACATGCAAGTCCTGTAAAGAAAGCCCACCCCCCATACCAAACAATGTCAGAGCAAGATACTTTTCCTTATTCAAATTACTTTCACGCAAATCTTTTTGCAGCTTATGAGCAGCCTGGAAATGTGAGCGAGATAACAAGTATAAAAAAAACTGATCCGAAAAAGTACCCGCCTCGATATTGACAGCCTCTCTATATTTTTCATTGCCATGTTTAGTTTTTGCAAGCGCGTATTTACCACCATGAAAAACCAGTGGCAATTCTTCAACCCGGTCACATTCCAGCACTTCTCCAACAAAAATAATATGATCACCACCTTCATACTGATAACTTGTCTTACACTGAAAGCGTGCAGCGTACTTAGATAAAATTGGCAAATTACCAATACCCCTCCCCCAGTCAATACCTGCGAACTTATCTACGCCCCTGGAAGCAAATTGATCTGAGGTATCCTGCTGGCTGGCCGCCAGTATATGCACACAAAAATACCCTGAGCTTTGAAAAGAAGACAGCGACATTGCATTTTTAGCCAATGACCAAAGCACCAGCGGTGGATCGAGTGATACCGAGTTAAAGCTCGACGCCGTGACCCCGACCGGGTTATTGCCAGGATCAATAGAGGTAATTACCGTAACACCCGTAGCAAAACTGCCTAGAGCCTGGCGAAATTCCAATGGATCTATTTTACTCATGGTAAATATTTTTTAAATATTTGAGTAGTATTCTACGCAAAAGCTAAGTATGATTTCAATTACTTGTTAATATCGTTTTTTATAATTCACGCAAAAATAAATGCGCCAATATATTCTGAGCCTGGCAGTTATATAGTGATGATTAAATACAGAAATGATCAATAAAATTTCCGCAACACACCATCACTACCTGACCGCCGGGTTACTATGAGCGCACTTCAGTTCCACGGCAAAACAGCGTTGATCACAGGTGGATCCCGCGGCATCGGTAAAGGTATTGCAGAACAGTTTCTCAATGCTGGCGCCAACGTAATCATCTGCGCTCGCGAAAAACCAGCGGTGCTGCCATCCATCAGTGGCAGATCCGTCCTATTCCAAGCCACCGATGTTCGAGACCCTGAGTCAACGCAAAGCCTGATCGATTTCACACTGACTGAAACCGGGCAACTGGATGTACTTATCAATAACGCTGGAGGCAGCCCGGAGGTCGATGCAAAAAAAGCTTCCCCTCGATTTACGTTCTCCATTATCACCCTCAACCTTATTGCACCCGCGGTGCTGTGTCAGCAGGCATATAAGGCAATGGTCGATACCGCTGAGAATGCCTCTATTATCAATATCGCCAGTATTTCCGCCGGCAGGCCCTCTCCCGGCACCGCTGCTTACGGTGCCGCCAAAGCGGGCCTGGTAAACCTGACGCAATCACTGGCCCAAGAATGGGCGCCAGTTGTTCGCGTAAACGCGATCATCGCTGGAATGGCAAAAACCGAAGCGGCATTTAAGCACTATGGCGGCGCAGAGGGTATTACTAAAATTGAGGAGCATCTGCCAATGAAACGTATGGCCGCCGCTGATGATATTGGCAAAGCCTGCTTATACCTGGCATCGGACGACGCAGCTTATATTTCAGGCGCTTCACTTGCGGTACATGGCGGCGGCGAACCGCCCTCGTTTTTATCTCTGCAAAGCGACACTTAGAAGCGCCTAGAAAATAATCTAAGCCGAATTACCCTGGTGAAAATCATGGGCAATTGCGTGGTTACAGGAAGCCGTTCTGGTATCGGCGCAGCCATAAAGCCGCAGATGATTGATAAAGGATATTCAGTCATTGTTGCCGAGATAAAACATACCGATTTATCCACCGAACCAACCACCAACTCGTCGTAGTCTCAATACCCAAACCATGTACTTAAGGCTTAGATGGCCTAATTGCAGCACGCCACTGTATGATCGTACAAAGTCCCCAGTTATTGATCATAAGATTTTGCAATTTTATGCCCCAATGTCCCGACTATGATCACAGCCTCAATCGAGTTTTCCACTCTGGTATCTTGCGATACCTCTAATCTTGCCACCAGCAGAATATTTCCGGCTTTCTGACAACAAAAAAGGGAGGTTCGAAGAGGGGCCTCGGCGCGCCGTACAGATCATAAGTCTCTGAATCCAGGGGGATAATCCAGCGCTTGCTTTTCAGGCTCATTCGGGCATCCAAAAACGTCCGATCCCAGCGCAATCCGTTGAAAATCAGCCAACTCCGGGGAACATCCAGAAAGTACAGCGCCCCTGAAAACCCTGCCACGCCTGGGTTTCAGGGAGGAGTGAATATGCCGCTTTGCGGGCAGCGGGCATAGTGCGAACAGGAATCACCGTGAGCCGCAGGCGGGAGCGGCAAAGGCACTCCCGGGCAACAAAGGCCCGCTAGTGCACTTCCACTTTTTTAATCGCTGAACCCCGCCTCGACCTGCGGCCCGATATCAGCATTGTAATCAATACCCTCCACACCAAACCCAAACAGCTTGAGGAAGTCCTCTTGGTAGCCCTTGAAGTCGGTCAAGTCGAAGAGGTTTTCCCCAGTCACTGCAGGCCAGAGTTTCTCGATCTTGGCCTGGGTCTCCCGGCGCAGTTCCCTATCGTCCATGCGCAGGCGGTTATCCCTGTCCAGACGCGGTGTATCCGTATAGAGCCCTTCGGTAAAGAGGCGATACAGCTGCTCGATACAGCCCTCATGAGTCCCCTCCTCCTTCATCACTTTATAGATCAGAGAGATATACAGGGGCATGACCGGGATAGCGGAACTGGACTGGGTCACCAGGGCTTTGAGCACTGCCACATTGGCGGAGGCCCGGCCACTCGTGCTGATGGCCTTTGCCGCACGGTCCAGATCTTCCTTGGCCTTGCCGATAGTGGCGTTGCCGTATATCGGCCAGGTGAGCTTGTCACCGATATAGGTGTAGGCCACCGTTTTGCAACTTTCCGCCAGTACCCCGGCATCACCGAGGGCCTGCATCCACAGTTCCCAATCCTCGCCACCCATCACTTTTACTGTGGAGGTGATTTCCTCCTCGGTGGCAGGCTCGACAGTGATATCGGTGATTTCCAGCTTGTCGGTGTTGAGGTTCTTGGCGGTGTAGGATTCACCGATGGGCTTTAGTACCGAACTGTACAATGCACCAGTTTTGGGGTCAGTACGGCGCGGAGAAGCCAGGCTGTAGACAACCAGGTCCACCTGTCCCAGATCCTCTTTAATCGAATCGATGGCCTGAGCCTTCACCTTGTCGGAGAAGGCGTCACCATTAATACTCTTGGCGTAGAGCCCTGCCTGGTGCGCTTCGGCCTCGAAAGCGGCGGCATTGTAATAGCCGGCGGAGGCGGTGCGTTTGTCTGTTGGTGGTTTCTCGAAGAAAACCCCCAGGGTTTTGGCGCCGCAGGCAAAAGTGGCTGTAATTCGCGAGGCCAGCCCGTAACCGGTGGAGGCACCGACAACCAATACCCGCTTGGGTCCCTTCTCAAGGGTCGGCTGCGACTGGATATACGCAATCTGCTCGCGCACGTTGGCTGCACAACCCTGTGGATGGGCATTGGTACAAATAAACCCGCGTACTTTTGGCTGGATGATCATCCTTACTGTCTCTCCCTTCGCAGTTGGGGAATCGTGGTTGTGTAATCACAGATACGCCGATGGCGTACCAGGGGAAACGATGACCGAAATACAAGCGTACCGACGCCTGGGCCATCTCGACGCGCCATTCTAATGGTTGTGGCTCGGGAGTCCCATAGCGGCATTCCACCGCGCGACCCCGGCTTGTCCAAAATATCCGGGCCACCGGCCAAAGCAGCCACCTGCCCCATCGCCCAACCCCGCGCCAGGTCGCGTTGAGAGACGTGTTCAGGCGCAACCCATTGCGCACAATGGTGTATGCTGGCGCGGATTCACCTTGTCTGCAGTGGGGTTTCCGCCGTTATGTTCACACTCCGCCAACATGGATTCCACCTGTCTTTACTGGTCGTTTTTGCCCTTACCTGGGGCTGGTCCGCCTGGCAGCCCCTGCATCCGGACGACTGGTTGCTGGAAAATTACCTAGTATTCGCCGCGCTGCCGGTGATTTTGATCAGCACACACGCTTTCCCGCTCTCCAAAGTGTCCTATACGCTGATAACCCTGTTTATGTGCCTGCATCTGGTCGGCTCCCACTATACCTATGCGGAAGTGCCCTTCGGCTTTACCCTGCAGGAGTGGATCGGTGCCGAACGCAATATGTACGATCGGCTGGTGCATTTCAGTTTTGGATTGTTGCTGGCCTATCCGGTACGGGAAATACTGGTGCGTATGGCGGGCCTGCATGGGTTCTGGGCCTACTTCTTTCCCGTTGACATGACCTTCGCCCTGTCTTCCATCTATGAAATCATCGAATGGCTGGCAGCCCGCACTGTCTCACCGGAACTGGGCATTGCCTATCTAGGTTCCCAGGGAGATATCTGGGACGCTCAAAAAGACATGCTGCTGGCCGGGCTGGGCTCCATTGTTGCGATGCTGGTGGTTCTGGCCTTAAACCGCTGGCGCAGCGCCAATGCCTTGGGGGATATTCGCAATAGCCTGTCTGTACCAGCGCACGACTAGGCCCTGGGCGAGGCGAAACACCGGCGATAATCGCGCGGACGCCACAGCCATTGTGTGTCATTTGCCCATAGCATGTTTCAATGGCAGGCGGGTTGTCTGCTTCATGGTTTCCATCACAAAACTGGAGCTGACATCGAACAGGTCGGCCTTGATCAGCTCCTTATACAGACGGTCGTAACCGGGCATATCGGTGACCACCGCCTTGAGCAGGTAATCCAGGTCCCCGCTCATGCGGTGGACCTCCAGAATCTCCGCAATCCCCTGCACCAGTTCACCAAACCGTGCCGCCCATTGATCATTGTGCTGGTTGGTGCGGACAGAAATGTACACCGTCAGCGGCAGGTTTAACTTGTGCTGGTTCAGAAGGGTCACCCGTTCGGCAATCACGCCATCCGCCTCCATCCGGTGTATGCGCCGCCAACAGGCAGACTTGGACAAGCCTACCCGCTCGGCAACCTCCCCCACGGAAAGCGTCGCATCCCGCTGCAGCCATTCCAGAATCTGTCTGTCCTGTTTACTGAATCCCATTGCCTATCCCCTCGCCGCCCCACATTAGCCAAAACCCCATACGTCTCGCAATTAACAAATATTATATCTTATCGTTCCAATTAAGAAATTTTTCCGGCACATTGTTTCGATAATTATCAAAATAGAGACACCAAGAGACATGTTGTTTCGCCTGTAAAGCCCTAGAATAAGGCCCGATCAAACAGGGGAATGCAACATGACAACGCTGATAAAACGCATCCGCGATTCGGTGATCGGTGATATGCAACCGATCGATACCCCCTTTGGCCCGAAGCCATTGATCTATGCAGACTACACGGCTTCCGGGCGTTCCCTGACCTTTATCGAGGACGCGATCCGCCAGTGGGTATTGCCCTACTACGCCAATACACACAGCGAGACTTCCTACACAGGAGCACAGACCACCGCCCTGCGCGAAGAAGCGCGCGAGGAAATCCGGCGCACGATCAATGCCGGCCCCGAGCACAAGATCATTTTCTGCGGTTCCGGCGCCACCGCGGCAATCAATAAACTGATCGATATCCTCAACCTGCGCTTGCCCGCCGACCTGGACCGGCAGTACCGCCTGCGGGACAGTATCCCTGCGAAGCGGCGACCGGTGGTCTTTATCGGCCCCTATGAGCATCACTCCAACGAATTGCCCTGGCGGGAGAGCATTGCCGATCTGGTTTCCATACCCCTGAACAATGCCGGCACCCTGGACCTGAATGCCCTGGAGAGACAGCTGCACACCCACGCCGGCCGCTCCCTCAAGATCGGCAGCTTTTCCGCCGCCTCCAATGTGACAGGCATTGTGACCGATGTGGATGCTGTGACCCGCCTGCTCCATCGACACGGTGCCCTGTCCTTCTGGGACTATGCTGCGGCCGCCCCCTATCTGGCCATCGATATGTGCGGCCGGCGGGATGCCCAGGGGGACAGCGGCAAGGACGCGGTATTTATTTCACCCCACAAATTTGTTGGCGGACCCGGCACTCCGGGGATACTCGTGGTGCATAAGCGGCTGCTGCAAAACACGGTACCGGCGACGCCCGGCGGGGGCACGGTACTTTACGTCACTCCCGAGGATCACCGCTATCTGGCCGACCCCGAGCGCCGGGAGGAAGGGGGCACCCCGGCCATCATCGAATCCATCCGCGCCGGCATGGTATTCAAGTTGCAGCGGGCGGTGGGCATTGATGAGATTACCCGACGGGAAAAAGCGCTGGTGGATCGCGCCTTGGCGCACTGGTCCAGGGAGGAAAATATCGAGATTCTCGGCAATCCGGACGTACCGCGCCTCTCCATTGTTTCGCTGCGCATCAAATGGCGCGGAGGCGATTTGCACTACGGCTTCGTGGTGGCGCTGCTCAACGATCTTTTCGGTATCCAGGCCCGCGGTGGGTGTTCCTGTGCCGGCCCTTACGGCCACACGCTGTTGGGCATCGATATGGCCTACAGCCGCGCTCTGGAAGAACAGATACTCAAGGGACAGAAGCTGATGCGCCCCGGTTGGGTACGCCTGAATTTTAACTACTTTATCAGTGAGGAGGTGTTTGCCTACTTGCTGGATGCCGTATCACTGGTGGCGCAGCACGGCTGGAAACTGCTGCCTTACTACTGCTTCGATGAAGCCCAGGGCGTTTGGCGCTACCAGGGCAAAAAACCGCTTGCGACCTCCTGTCTGGCGCAGCCGGACTTCAGCGACTTGCCAACAATGCCGACAGAAACAAAGCCGCCGCTGTGCGCCCTCGACAAGTACCTGGCCCTTGCCGAGCGGGAGCTGTGTCGCAAGCAGCGCAATGGGCAACACTACGATTTGTCGCTGCCCGCGGACGCGGACAAACTGCGCTGGTTTGTGAGCCCCGAGGAAGCCGCGCTGGCACTTTAAGGGGAACCCCTATCGCAGCAACAGCAGCGGCTGGCGGGTGTTCAGCAGCATCTTGGCGGTAATACTGCCCATCAACAGATCGCGCAAGCGGTTGTGGCTAAAGGCGCCCATTACCGTCAAATCAATCTGATATTCCATCTGATAGGCAATCAGGGCCTCGACGGTATTGCCCTGCAGGTGGCTGGCACTCACTGCCAGGCCCTTCTCATCCAGCTGGGCACTGGCTTCCGCCAGCAGTACTTCCGCCGTTTCTGCAGACCCCACATTCACCAGGTGCAAAGACAGGCTGCGAAAAAGTGCACTCCCGGCGACCAAAGACAACGCTTTGCGCGCCGCCTCGCTGCCATCGTATGCGAGCATCACCCGATGTGGTGTCCGGAATTCCCGGTTTACCACCAGGATCGGTTTGTGCAGGGAGCGCACCACGGTTTCCAATTGCGCCCCCAGGCCCTGCTCGGAATCGCCGTGCTCCTCGCCGCGAATACCCAACACCAGGGCGCGGATACCATCCTCCAAGTCCAGCACAGACTCTGGAAGACTGTCGTGGCGCTGGCAGGTCATCACCTGCCCAACCCCGGCCTCTTCAACGCGTTTGCGCGCGGCCTGCAACATCAGTTTGCCCTGCTTCACCAATAGCTGCGCGCGCTCCTGCTCCAGCGCGGTCAGCTCTTCCAACAGCTCCTCCTGGCTGCCAAGGCCGATACTGCCAGTAAAGTCCGTCAACGCAGGGACATTGCTGCGCTCGATGTTGTGCAACAGTTTCAACGGCGCCTGCAGATTGCCCGCCAGCCAGGCTGAGTAATCGCACACCGCACCGGTGTAATGGGAACCGTCGATACAGGAGAGTACCGACGGCGGGGTGCCACCATTACAGGTTGTCTTATTGTTATTGTCTCTGTTGCTTACAGCCATCAATGCCCTCCAAGAACCCGTTCAATTTCCTCGGGTTTATCGTGTACGCCGAATCGGTCGACGATGGTTTCACTGGCTTCATTCAACCCTACCAGCGTCACTTCTGCGCCCTCGCGGCGGAACTTCAGCACGACCTTGTCCAGCGCATACACAGCGGAAACATCCCAGAAATGCGCCCGGCTCAGGTCGACCACCACCGTGTCCACCACTTCTTTGAAATCAAACGAAGCGGTAAATTTGTCCGCGGAATTGAAAAACACCTGCCCCATAACCTTATAGGTGCGGCGGCTTTTCACCGCATCCAGCGTGCTGCTGACATACATGAAATGGCTGACCTTATTGGCGAAGAACAAAGCCGCCAATAACACGCCGACAAATACACCATAGGCCAGGTTGTGGGTCCACACTACCACAATCACTGTCGCCATCATCACCAGATTGGTGGAGAGGGGATGGTGCTTCAGATTGCGGATGGAGTCCCAGCTAAACGTACCGATAGAGACCATGATCATGACCGCAACCAGCGCCGCCATGGGGATTACCGCCACCCAGTCGCTGAGGAAAACCACCAGCGCCAACAGGCCAATACCCGCCACCAGAGTGGAGAGGCGTCCGCGACCGCCGGACTTCACGTTGATCACCGACTGCCCGATCATCGCACAGCCGGCCATTCCACCCAGGGTGCCCGCGGCAATATTGGCGATGCCCTGCCCCTTGCATTCGCGGTTCTTATCGCTTGGGGTGTCGGTGAGTTCATCGACAATGGTCGCGGTCATCAAAGATTCCAGCAGCCCCACCACCGCCAAACCGGCGGAATAGGGGAAAATAATCTGCAGGGTCTCGAAGTTTATCGGCACCTCCGGCCAGAGGAAAATCGGCAGAGTATCCGGCAGCGCACCCATATCGCCTACGGTACGGATATCCAGGTCCATGGTCACGGCAACAGCGGTCAGTAACAGGATACATACCAGCGGTGAAGGCACGACTTTGCCGATCACAGGAATATACGGAAACAGATAGATAATCCCCAGGCCCGCAGCCGTCATGGCGTAGACTTCCCAGGAGCCTCCAGTCAGCTCGGGCATCTGTGCCAAAAAAATCAAAATGGCCAGGGCGTTCACAAACCCCGTGACCACCGCACGGGAGACAAAGCTCATCAGGCTGCCCAGCTTCAGATAACCGGCAATGATCTGCAATACCCCGGTGAGCAGTGTCGCCGCCAGCAGATACTGCAGACCGTGCTCCTTCACCAGGGTCACCATTAGCAGGGCCATGGCGCCGGTGGCGGCAGAGATCATCCCCGGTCGACCGCCCACAAAGGCGATCACCACGGCGATACAAAATGAAGCGTAGAGGCCGACCCGCGGGTCCACCCCGGCAATAATGGAAAAGGCGATGGCCTCAGGGATCAGTGCCAGGGCCACCACCAGGCCCGCAAGTACGTCACGACGGATATTCCCGAACCAATCGGCCCGGGTGGAAGACAACAACGAAGGGAGAAACATAAAATGCAATACAGCTGAAAGGATCGGAAAAAGACCGCGCACTCTACCACAATCCACCCGCCCCTGCATGGCTGCACCCCAGACGGCCATATCCTGAATCACCGACACCCTCAACAGCACCTGTTGCGCCTTGAGGAATGTTGTCCCTCTCCCGTACAAGGCGGACAGCGGACACTTTTAGTGGACACCTCGGCAGCGATACACAATCCCAGCAGAACGATAAACCCTTTAACTATTAACAGGTTATTTGCATTTGAATATTTGGCACGGCTATTGCCATCTATGCCGTAAAGCAGATTTTCCTGATTTGCATCCAAAACAGAAATGCGCTGCATCCAAATTATCAATGCAGACGCAACCACACAGAGAAATGGAAAGCCGCAATGATAAGAGACACTTCCAGGCAGGACACAAGAATCGAAGCCGTACCGCTTTGGAAGAACCCGAAAACCTATCAGGCTTCCGCTCTGCTCGGTATCACCGTCGCCTTTTTAACCTTGGGCATTGGCGCTTGGCATAACACCGGGTCTGTAGACGGCACCCTCTCGCTGGCGCGGATCAATATCGCCCAGGTCCAGCGCGGCGACCTGATCCGCGACCTGGTAGTCCAGGGCAGAGTGGTCGCCGCCAACAGCCCCACCCTGTACAGCCCGGCCCAGGGCATTGTGAAGTTCGCGGTAAAGGCAGGGGATACCGTGGAGGCGGGTCAACTGCTGGCCTCGGTCGACAGCCCCGCGCTGTCCAACCAACTGGCCCAGGAGGAAGCTCAGCTCAACCAACTAACCGTGGAGCTACAGCGACAAAAGATCCAGGCCAAACGCCAACGGATGGAAAACCGGCAAAAGGCCGATCTTGCCAGGGTCAATCTCACCGCTGCCAAGCGGGAATTAAAACGCGCTGAGCTTTCCATGGAAAAGCAGATTATTTCCCTGCTCGATTTTGAAAAAAATAAAGACGATATGGCCCGTGCACAGTTGGAATATGAGCAAGCCGTACAAAATGCCGAGTTGGAAAAAGAATCCCTCCACTTTGATACCCAGACACTCCACCTACAGGTCTCCCAGCAGAAATTACAGGTAGAGGAGCTGCAGCGTCGCGTACGCGAACTGGAGATCCGCTCCCCCGTGAGCGGCACCATCGGCAGCCTGGCCGCATCACAACGCAGTGCCGTTGCGGCCAACGCCCCCTTGATCACAGTGGTGGATCTCACCAGTTTTGAACTGGAAGCCGCCGTGCCTGAAAACTATGCCGATGACCTGGGTCTGGACATGGCCGTCGCTATCAATCTCGGCGGCAAAGAATTACCCGGCGAGATTACCGCCATTTCCCCCGAAGTGATCAATAACCAGGTCATTGCGCGGGTGCGCTTTACCGAAGGGCAGCCCCAGAACCTGCGCCAGAACCTGCGCCTCACCGCCCGTATCCTGCTGGAAAACCGCAACGGAGTATTGCTGGTGAAACGGGGAGGATTTCTCGACCAAAGTGGTGGCCGCCATGTCTTTCGCCTGAATAACCAGCAACAGGCGGAGCGGGTATCTATCCAGATCGGTGCTCTGGGATTGAAACAAGTGGAGATTGTTTCCGGCCTGCAGGAAGGGGATCAAATCATAATCTCTTCCGCCGAGGAACTGGAAAACGCGCAGCTGGTTGCCCTGAAAGAGTAACGCCGCGAAAAAATCGCCCGTGGACGGCCGTGCAAATACGGCGACGCCCGCCCAAAGGCCACACAACTATTCAGTGATCAACAAGGAACATCACCATGCTCAAAATGCATAATCTTCGCAAGAGTTTCCGCACAGATACCATCGAAACCCACGCATTGCGCGACTTCAACCTGGAAGTCAAAGAAGGGGAGTTTGTTTCCGTAACCGGTCCCAGTGGCTCCGGTAAAACCACTTTCCTGAATATCGCCGGACTGCTGGAAATCCCGACTGATGGCCAGTACCTGCTGGATGGCGAGGACGTTAGCAATCTCAATGATCGCCAGCGCTCGCGCCTGCGCAACGAGAAAATCGGCTTTATTTTCCAGGGCTTCAACCTGATTCCCGATTTAAACCTGTTTGACAATATCGACGTGCCGCTGCGTTACCGCGGTTTTAATGCCAAAGAGCGCCGCAAGCGTATTGAAAAAGTACTGGAGCAGGTGGGCCTGTCTGCCCGTGCCAGACACCTGCCGGCGCAGCTCTCTGGCGGGCAGCAGCAGCGTATCGCCATTGCCCGCGCCCTGGCCGGCGAACCGCGCTTTCTGCTCGCGGACGAACCCACCGGCAATCTCGACTCCCTGATGGCTCGCCAGGTGATGGAACTGCTGGAATTTATCAACGAATGGGGCACCACCATCGTCATGGTCACCCACGACCCGGACCTGGCCCGCCGCGCCCAGCGCAATATCCAGATTGTGGATGGACAGGTCTGCGATCTGCGCCCGGTCACCGAACAATCCGATGCCGTCATTGCTTAGGGAGCCCACAGAATGATTGTCTACTATCTTTCCCTGGCGCTGCGCAGCCTGCGCAGCACCCCCATTCTCAGCGCATTAATGGTTGCCGCGATCGCAATTGGCGTGGGCGCCGCCATGACGGTGCTGAGCCTCAACTATATGATGTCGCGGAATGCCTTACAGCATAAAGACAATGTCCTCTTGGCTGTGCAGTTGGACAGCTGGGACCCCAATGAAGCCTTTGACACGGCCAATGAATTGCCCTGGCAACTGACCTACCGGGATACCCAGGCGCTGCTGCGCTCGGATATTCCCACCCACCAGGTCGCCATGCACCGTTTCGGCTTCACTGTTGAATTGGAGGATTCGCAACTGCGCCCCTTTGTGGCTTCGGCACGGGTGACCAGCCGCGACTTATTCACCCTGTTCGATGTCCCCTTTCTGTATGGCGGCACCTGGGACCGTGTAGCGGACAGCACATCCACACAGGTGGTGGTGCTGTCGAAGGCCACCAACGACAAGCTCTTTGGTGGAGGAAACAGTGTGGGCAAAAGCATCACCCTAAATAGTGAACCCTTTACCGTGGTGGGTGTGATTGACCACTGGAATCCCGCCCCCAAGGTCTACGATCTCAACAATAGCCCGTTTGCCGATACGGAATCCATGTTCGTGCCGTTCAGTCTGCACCGAAAGTTTGAAATATACAGTTGGGGCAATGACAGGGGGTGGGATAGCGGTCCCAGACCAGAAGGTTATGAAGGCTATCTGCAAAGTGAGTCTACGTGGATTCAATACTGGGTGGAACTGCGTAATCGCGAGGAAAAACAACAGTACGAAGCATTTCTCACCGCCTATATCGAGGGTGAAAAGGCGCAGGGGCGCTTTCAGCGGCCGCTGAAATTCGCCTTGAGCAAACCGTCCCAATGGCTCTTACTCAACGAAGTCCTCAGGGACGACAATCGCGTGCTGGGATGGGTCTCCCTGGCGTTCCTACTGGTTTGCGTCATCAATGCGGTAGCTTTGCTGCTGGCCAAGTTCCTGCGCAAGGCACCCGAGGCGGGTGTGCGCCGCGCTCTGGGAGCCAGCCGCAGCGCCCTGTTTATTCAGCATCTGATCGAGAGCGCCGCAATCGGAATAATGGGGGGGGCTATAGGTATTGTTATTGCCCTGATGGGTATCCGCGCTAGTCGCCACCTGGCGATGGGAGGGATCGATACTGTGGCTTCGATGAACTGGTTGATGATGCTCGCCGCCATAGGGCTGGCGCTGATTGCTAGCCTTTTGGCCGGTCTCTATCCGGCCTGGCGTATCAGCCAGACCAACCCCGCCACCTACCTGAAAACCCAGTGAGGCCCCACATGTTCGAACTCAAGCCCATATTGTCGACACTCTGGCATCACAAGGTCTCCGCTTTGTTAATTGCCCTACAGCTGGCGCTAACCCTGGTGATCGTCAGCAATACCCTGCTGATCGTAACAGACCGCATGGATAAGATGGCCCGACCAACCGGCATGGCCGTCGAGGATATTATTGTGGCGGATTTCCTCGCAATCCCGCAGGACTATGATATGGCCGCTGCGGTGCGCGCCGATCTGGATATGCTGCGCGCCCTGCCCAATGTAGTGGATGCCACCCCCAGCAACAAAGCCCCGCTTTCCAGTTCTGGTTCCGCCAGTACCTATCACACCCAGCCAAATCAGGAAACCGGCGGGGTCAATGCCAATTACTATAGGACCGACCCCCATTTTATTAATGCCCTGGGCCTGACCCTGGTGGCCGGCCGCAATTTTACCCCGGCAGAGATGCAAATTTATGCCCCCGGTGAGCACCTAGAAGTGCATGTGGCAATCATTACGCGACAACTGGCGGAAAAGCTGTTCCCCAGCGAAGATGCCCTGGGCAAGTCTCTGTACGATGATGACAGCCCCATGGAGATTATCGGTATCGTGGAGCGGCATCTGGGCGCCTGGGTAGGCTGGTCGAATGCCGGCAATGTGGCATTTTTTCCAGCCGTGCGAACTGGCCAGGGCATGGACTATCTGGTGCGCGCAGAGACCGGTAAGCGCGATGCGGTGTTGAAAATACTGGCCGACAAGCTCGCGGAGCGAGACCCTGAGAGAGTCATCCGTGTAAAAACTCTGTCGAACCACAAGGCCCGGAGCTACGCCAGAGACAATATAATGGTCAAGGTCCTGTCCACGGTTGGCGCCATGCTCGCCTTTATCGTGGCACTGGGCATTGTGGGGCTCACCAGTTTCTGGATAAATCAGCGCACCAAACAGATAGGCGTGCGGCGGGCACTGGGGGCCACTCGCGCCAATATCAGCCGCTATTTCTTGGTCGAAAACAGCCTGATTGCCGTTACCGGTATCGCTCTGGGCGCCGCCGCCGCTTTGATCGCAAACCAATATCTGGTACGTGATTATTCGCAGCCGGTACTGACCCTGTTACCGCTGGGCATATGTGCCCTGGTGATTTTACTGGTTAGCCTGGGTGCCGCTCTGGCTCCGGCGCTGCGCGCCGCCAATATCTCCCCGGCAACCGCCACCAGAAGTGTGTAGTGCCAATACACCATGGCACCGGCAGCCAGACAGGCTGCCGGGATACTAAAACAAGCAATTGCCGATCACCCAAAATAGCAGCTTTGAAGAGTTTGTGATGTTCGAACCGGTATCCCTTTTATTTACAACAGAGCGCGCTACTTTCAGTTTGCCCGATTTTACAGAACAAAATCCGGTCATTTCCGCAACCGCGACACACCATGAGTTCATTGATGAAGCAACCAACATTGAGCAGATACTCTTCGATGCGGTGTTCAACCACTGCAACCTGGCAACATCCAGGGATCTGGCCAAAGTTCACACCCCTGCCCGGTCGTTGCATAATGGGCACACAACAACCGAATCCCGACACCTATGGATAAAATACTGATTATCGACGACAACAACGGTATTCTCTCTGCGCTGGAAATATTGCTGTCTCTGCACAATTTGCAATCCCTTTGTGCCATCACGCCCCAGGCCGGCCTGCAGTTATTGCGTGAAAATCGGGATACTCGCCTGGTCATCCAGGATATGAATTTCACTGCCGATACCACCTCCGGTGAAGAGGGCCGCGCGTTGTTTTTCGCCATCCGGGAAATCAATCCGGACTTGCCGATTATCCTGCTGACTGCCTGGACGCAGCTGGAGATGGCAGTCACGTTGGTCAAGTCCGGAGCGGCGGATTACCTGGGCAAGCCTTGGGATGACAACAAACTGATCGCCACTATCAACAACCTGTTGGAACTGGGTGAGTTGCAAAGGCGCCAGCAGGTGTCTCAGCAGCAGGCTCTGGATGCGCGCAACACGCTGGCAAAAACATTTGACCTTCAGGGTATTATCTATCGCAGTGACAAAATGCAGAAACTGCTGGAGATGACCACCCAGGTGGCCGGGTCCGATGTACCGGTACTGATTACCGGACCCAATGGCGCCGGCAAGGAAAAGATCGCGGATATCGTACAGGCCAACTCCCGAGTGCAGGATGGCCCCTATATCAAGGTCAATGTGGGCGCCCTGCCGGAAGAGCTGATGGAGGCGGAACTGTTCGGCGCCGAGCCCGGTGCCTACACCGGAGCCGGCAACCGGGCCCGCGAGGGGCGTTTCGAGGCCGCCGATGGCGGCACCCTGTTTCTCGACGAGATCGGCGAACTCTCTGCCAGCGGCCAGGTAAAGTTGTTGCGCGTGCTGCAAACCGGAGAATTCCAGCGCCTCGGCAGCAACCAGACCCGCAGGGTTAAGGTGCGCGTTATCAGTGCCACCAATAGTGATCTGCCCAAAGCCATTGCCGGGGGCAGCTTCCGCCAGGACCTGTTTTACCGCCTGAATGTGATCGAGCTGCGCCTGCCACCACTGTGTGAACGCCCCGAGGATATCGCTCCACTGGCAATGGGTTTTTTAGCCGAAAACGGCAACACCAAGAAACTCTCTGCGCAGGCGCTGACTGCCATGACCCGCTATACGTGGCCAGGTAATGTGCGGGAACTGCAGAATGTGATGCAGCGTGTCACTGTTTTATGTCTGGAAGACACGATTGACGACGCCATTCTGGCCTTGCCGGAACCGCCAACAGCCAAAAGAAGAGAGGTGGATTTTGAACCCAGTCGCGAACTATTAGAGCAGACCCTTGCCAGCTGCAACGGCATTATTGCCCAGACGGCACGGGAGTTGGGCATGAGTCGGCAAGCGCTGTACCGCCGATTGGAAAAACACGGAATTGCCTGTTGATGTCCAAGGTTTTCTCCCTGGAGGGCCGCATTGTCGCCATCGCGATCCTGGCACTCACCCTAGGCACCGCCCTTCCCTGGCTATTGGCGTATCTCGGCCTCGGTGCGCACTTTTCCTGGGCCTTTGGCTTACTAATGGGCGTACTCTTACTGATTGGCCTTATACGCTTGGCTCTGCGCCCGCTGACCACTACCCTGGAGGCCCTGCGGTGGGGCCTGCTAAATTTTCGCGATGGCGATTTCTCCATTTCCCTGGTCCCTCCAGGGGATATTGAGCTACGCCAAATCACAAATCTTTACAACGACATTGGGCAGCATCTGCGGCGCGAGCGTGCCTATATCTACCAGCGTGAATTGCTCCTCGATACCGTAATCCAGAGTTCCCCACAAGCCCTGTTACTTGTGGACCAGAACAATCATATTATTTACTCCAATAGCAGTGCGAGACAACTTTTGAACCAGGGCAGACCCATCCAGGGCCTGCTTTTGCAGAAACTGCTCCCGAACAGCCCCAGGGAAATTGCCAAGGCCATTAAGAACTGGGAAAACGGCCTGTTTAATTACACCGATAACAATGGTGTCCATTCCATGCATATCGGTAACAGCACTTTTGTGCTCAACGCCCACAAGCACCGGCTGATTGTTTTGCGCGAAATGACCCGGGAGTTGACCCGCGCGGAAGTGGCCGTGTGGAAAAAAGTGATCCGGCTCATCAGCCATGAATTGAATAACTCCCTGGCGCCAATATCATCTCTGGCACATTCCGGCAAACTGCTGACCACCCAACCGGATAAGGCCTCTGCACTGGAAAAGGTCTTCGATATTATCGCCGAGCGCTGCGAACATCTCACCGAGTTTACCCAGGGCTATGCCACCTTCGCCAAACTGCCTGCACCCAGTTGTGAAATTGTAGACTGGCCACAATTGATAGGGCGTATAGCCCCCCTGCAACAATTCACCCTATCGGGCAAACTGCCGGAACGCCCCGGCTATTTTGATCCCATACAAATTGAACAAGCGCTGCTGAACCTTATCAAGAATGCCCGCGAAGCCGGAAGCGATAGCAAGGATACTGAACTGCACATTACCACAGATGGACTCGGCCAACGGCTGGTGATCGCAGACCGAGGCTGCGGTATGAGTGAAAAGATACTGCAACAAGCGCTACTCCCCTTTTTTTCCACCAAGGAACAGGGGGTTGGCCTGGGACTGGCCCTTTGCCGGGAAATTGTCGATGCTCATGGCGGCCATATTCAACTTCTCAATCGCTCTGACGGCGGTCTGCAGATCACCCTGTGGCTGCCCTGGGCAAGGCAAGAAAGCTGAGGAGCCTTTCCCAAAGTAGTTTCCTTCACACTTGTATATAAAGCTGGTCTGAACCAGCAGCTCCTGGCAACCGGTAAAGGAGACGGAATGAGCGTGAGGTCACAATGGTTGCATAACAACCTCTCTCCTCTTTAAGCATTGTATGACAATCGTTCAGCATTTTTTCGGGAGGCTATCCAGGATGGCTATTTTCCTAAATGGCATCTTAATCACAATAGCCGATTGAGTGAACAAAGCCTTTCTTGGTGACAGCCCTGATTTACTTCTGAAATAGTTATCCTGATAATAGGGTCATGCGACCACTATACATTCACCCCATTGAGGGATTTACGTATTTTCTAATGTATTTTAACCAGTCAAATAGCATGCGCAAGCAGTTTAATGCCGGCCTTTTCCTCTATTGGGCGGCTTCCACGAAAGATTACGATTTATATATAGAGAGCGGACATGACCAAAATTCAATTCTCCAAAGAAGAAAAAACGCTTATAACCACAAGAATACAAATGTACTTCCGTGAAGAGCTAGACCAGGAAATTGGTAATTTTGATGCAGAATTCCTATTGGACTTTTTCTCAGAAGAAATGGGCGCATACTTTTATAATCGCGGCCTCTATGATGCCCAGCATCTCCTGAATACAAAAGTAGAAGAAATAGAATATTTGGTTCAAGATCTGGAAAAACCAACTGAGTTTAGGAAATAAATTATAGAACCCATGACATCTCCAAGGCCGTCAAGAGTAAATATCCACCGGAAAAACCGGTGGATTTTCTGAGGAAAATTGCACTATTAGATATACGCTTTAGTATAGTTACTCGGCCAATCCTCACTCAAAAAAAAGTTTTCTGGATGCCAAACCATAATTGAATTCTCTACAAATAGACCCAACTACCAACCCAATTCATTTGCAAAAGTTGCTGATAAATTCATACAGAAAAGATTGCGGTCGGCGGCATCTGGATCGTTGTAGTTAGAGCAGCCAGTAGGCAATGGCTGTCGTGATTTGGGGAAATATTCAGGTAAAACCCTTGCGCTTTAGCTGCGCCCGCCTCGATCAGAAATTTCTAATAAGATTTATGCCTAAGGAAAAGATATTATGTCAAAAATATACGGCACACTGAAACTTTGTGCGCTCGCTTTCAACTTAGCCGCTGCCGACAGCTAGGCCGCAGACCTGCCGCAAGCCTCGGGCGCCCCCTTGGACCTGGCAATCGCCAATGAGAACAAACTGATGGAAATGCTAAAGCGCTCCGGGCGGATCAACGAAAGCGCGACCTTGTCCGAAGCCGAACAGGCACTCCACAGCTATCTGGAAGCACGTGCGGCCAAAAGACAGCCACATTCACACGACCGCTCGACAGAAACCGTGCAGATGATGTCCCAATCCCGGAGTGCTGGTACCAGCCAGGCGCTGCAAAATGGCAAGGGCAACAAGCTCGGCCTGGGCAAAAAGCAGGCTCCAGCCCCACTGCAAACGGAACACTATACTGACGAATTCAAAACGGCACGGGTACTGGCAATTCTGATGGAATTCCCGGACTTCCCGCACAACAGCATTGAGCCCTGGGAAACGAATATGTACTACGCGGACTACGCCGCGGAGCACTACGCCGACCTGCTGTTCTCGCAGAATGGCTTCAGGGGACCCGACGACCAAAACCTGCTGTCCATGCAGCAGTTCTACTGGCAACAATCCGGCAATAGCTACTCCGTTGAGAGTGGTGTCGCAGGCTAGTACACCGCCAGTCAGCCCGCCGCTTTCTGTGGCAACAATCAAGACGGGGATGCGCGGGGGCTTGTACGGGAGGCCTTGCTGGCCGCCGCAGCCGACCCCGATGTCGACTTGTCGGAATTTGATATTGAAGACCGCTATGACCTGGACGGGGATGGGAACTACTGGGAGTCCGACGGTCTGGCAGACCATATTATGATCTTTCATGCCACTGTGGGCGAAGAAGCCGGCGGCCAAGTGGGTGAAGACGCTATCTGGTCACACCGCTGGAACCTTGGCAATGTCTTTCCCATCCCCGATACCACTGCAGAAGTGGACAATTGGGGCGGCGTCATGGCCGCCTTCGACTACACTATCCAACCCGCGGATGCCGCCGCCGGTGTGGAGAGCCACGAGTATGGCCACGATTTGGGCCTCCCGGATGAATACGACACCAACAACACCGGGCGCGGCGAGCCGGTTTCCTCCTGGTCCATTATGTCCATTGGCAGTTGGGCCGGCGTGATTCCAGGCTCCCAGCCCACCGGTTTCTCCGCCTGCGCCAAGGAATTCCTCCAGCACAATCACGGCGGCAACTGGATGCACGGCGCCACTATCGCCCTGGAGGAGATTCCGGCCGAAGGGGTCGTAGCCCTGCTCGATGAGACGGTGCATAAGGGTGCCAACCACGATGCGGTGCGCATTGACCTCCCGCCGAAAAAAATCGTGGTCACCGTACCCACCAGCGGCAGCTACGCCTACTTCAGCGGCAACGGCGACAACTTGCAAAGCAATATGGCAGTTGCGCTGAACCTCACTGCGGCCGCCAGCGCCAGCCTGTCCTTCAAAGCCTGGTACGACATCGAGCAGGACTGGGACTACGCTGCGATCATGGTGGACAGTGGGGATGGGTTTAGCACCATTCGAGGCAATATCACCACCGAGACCAACCCCAACAACGTGAATCCCGGACAGGGCCGTTTTACCTTTCACGACTCCCAAGAGCATTGATATTGGCACCTTCACGAGAAGTTGCACGTGGTCTGCTTGGACATTTATCGCTACCACTCTGCAACGAAGCTGACTGTAAAACACCTGATGCAGTTATACACTTCCTGTCCAACCGGCCCCTTCAGTACTCTATAGCGGTACTTGGGAAACCAAACAATGTGGCATTGGCAATGCCACAGAACATGCGTTAGCTTTTCAAAATGGCTTATGTTATTTCCTCTCGCTCGAATTCATGGGGCAATTCGAACCTAGGGGTAACATGGGCCGCCTTTTTCGTAATAGGCAAAGCCGATTATTCATAATCACGTCCGAAGGACGTCGGTTTCCACATTAAACTAAATTTTTATATCGTTGCCATAAATTCGTCACCGCCACTGTCTATATTCTAACGGCGCACCCATCCATATCGATTCTAATGGAATGTAATCTGTTTTAGCTGCAAATGAGATGTTTGACTGTTCATTGGTTTTCAAATTTTGCAAAACGGTGTGCTCGATTGAACCAGCTGAATTATCAAATTCTAAAATCTCTTTAATTAACAGGAGAAGACCAAGCTATGGGTTCTTCAATACATTCAAATTCTGGCCGGTTGGCAGATTATGCGCGGAAGACAGGTTTCGCTTTTCTCGTTACCCAGATACTGGTTGCCCGCTCTGTGAGCGCTCTTGACGGCGGTACGTTGCAAGTTTCCACCTATAACGGTTGGCAAGCCTTTGAGGTGATCACCCAGGGTGACAACCCTTCAGGCGATGGTGTTGGCCATTCAATGCCCAGTACCTTCGATGGTGCGGGTGCTTTTCTAGTGAATAGTTCAACAATCCGGATCCAGGTGAATCATGAAACCAGTGACGCTTCTGTTAGTGATGTGGATGTCAATGTCGCCAATTTGCGGGCAGCGATCTACAACATGATCAACGCTGGTAATACGGGTGATGTGAGTTTTGTAGTGGCTGCACGGCAAGCCTATGACCGCTGGAGTAGCAACGGCGGGTCAAGCTGGACCAATACGTCCAATACCTCCAATACCAGCTTTTCCCGTTTCTGCTCAAGCCAGGCGTATGCCCCAAATACGTTTGGGGACAATCGCGGGTTTGTTGACCAGATCTATATTACCGGTGAAGAAGTCAGTAGTGGACGTCTGTTCGCTCTGGACAGCGCCAACCGCGATTTATATCAACTGAGTGGAGTCGCAGGTAGTGCTCCCGATGGTATCGGCGGTATGTCGTATGATTCCTGGGAAAACGCTGCGCTCATTGATACCGGTGAAACTGAGCATGTCGCAATCGTGCTGTCTCCCGACGGCGGTTCTCAGGATATGAAGCTGTACATTGGCGTGAAAGGTCTGGATGCCAGTGGCAATGCATCGAACAGCTTCCTCGCACGGAACGGCCTGGCATATGGTAGCTGGTACTATCTGAATGCCTCCTATCCAAGCCTGGGTAACACCAATAGTGGCTTATTCGATACCAGCGCTTCCGGAGCGTTGACTTCCAGCAAGCTGGAAGACATTGATACCAGCCCCAGTAGCCCTACTGAAGTCGTACTTGCCGACCAAAATTCTGGTGTCTTTAACCTGAATTTCTCTCTGGTCTTCAACTCCGGGTTCGATGCCACTTCCTCCAGCTTTACCGTGACCAAAATTTCCAATGAAAGCGGTTCAAGCGGTAGCTTGGACAGTCCGGACAATATCGATTGGACCGCGGCAACCACATTAAATGGTGTGGATTATCCAGATGGAATCATCTTCGTTAATGAAGACAATAGTTCCGGTGAGATCTGGCACATGAATCCGGATGGCGGTAACAAGTTGCGCATTGGGAAGACGAATGTGAACGCGGAATCGACCGGTATCTTCGATATCTCCGAATTGGTCGGCTATGCCCCCGGCAGCATTATGGTGAGCAATAATCAGGGGTCGCCATCGTCGATGACGGTAATGATCAATCCTGATGCGACATTGAGCGACAACCCCTGAGGTGATGTACCGTGTAATGAAGATGGTAGTGCGAGTATCGGTGGTATTTGTCAACAAAGGTGTCGCGTAAGAAGGGGCAGTATTGATCGCGAACATACCAGGCGCGCATAAATTTCTCTCAGATTTAAGTAGGAATTGGAGAAAAACGCCAGATACTTCCGAGAGGCTGAGGATGCGTTCCAAACTGGCTTTGAGTCCGCTCCCTGCCACTGTGTTGCTGAGGGAGTGGAAATCCTCTCGTATTGGCAACCGGTTGAGCATTGATTAACCGCTTGAGGGAACCCCCTTTGCGCAATCAACTGGCTACGAACCAGGTGATCGGAGGTTCGAATCCTCCCGAACGCGCCAATAGAAACAAAGGCTTATATCTTTTGATGAAAGCCTTTTTTGTTCTTGCCAAAAATAACGAAGCATGCTTGGCATTCTGGTCACCCCAAGCCTCTATCAATCAATCTATTCCTATCTTTTTATTCCCTCACTCGTGCCCAAAACCTGAGCAGATTTCTGCTCCTAAAGGCGCAGCCCAAACTTCTCGACAATTTCCATAAACCGCTTAACATAAATTGCCTGCCCTGATTCATAAGGCGGCATCCACTCATCAGGGCCTTTGTCTCTTTTGCTCTGATTTCACCCATTATCAACAAGCCATAGGTACTCTGGTTCTTCAACAAACTACCGCTTCAACTCTACAGTCCAACCTGTATCACCATTCTCATGGGCCCATGAGAATGAGACGATATGTTCAACATCCAGGTCAGTCTTACTTACGGATAGCGGTAGCTTCGACTTTAACACAACTGCAAAAAATCTATTTTAATTGTTACTTATTAACTGGAATTAAATAAGGAAATTTACTGGTATATTTTTTTGGGTTACTTATGAAATCATCAACAACCACACCTGTATAAACTTTAAAAACTTCATTTGAAGAATCCCCATATAAAGGCCTACCTGAATCCCCACCTATCTTGTAATCACCCTCACTACCTATTTTAAACTTCAACACATCGGGTGTTAACATATCAGCAACGCGATTGGCATATTCAGATATTGCTTTTACTCCACCTCCAACACCACCAGCTTCACTAACAGCACGGAAAACGTTATTAGATATTGAGCTTGTAAGTTTATGATCTGTATCAGGACGAGTTTGGTCTAAAACCACACCAGATGGATGCGTATTATATAAAAATATATATTGCATCAAAACATTAGCCACCCGTGTTATTTGCATCCACTCATCATGCCCTCCCATTACTTTCATTGATGAACTACCATAAAAATATACATTTTCACCTAACAGCTTATTGGGTATATCTATAACAATACTACTAATTCTTGAATCCTTGAAAATATCTTGCCTGTAATGTTTTTTGAAAACTTGCTTATCAAAGTTACCGTCCATAATATTTTTTTGAAATGCACCAAAATCAAAGGCATCTACAAAGTATGGCTCTAATGTACGGGCTGCCCAAATTTTAATTCCGCTTTTTGTTTGTATTGTTTCCCCTACTTTTCCGGAAAGCAGCTTTCTACCAAACATTCCAATTTTACCGTTAGGCTCATCCAGTATACCCACATCGAAAGATGGGCCATTAAATTTAAAGTTTAAAGTAAAACCTTCTGACATTTTCTTATTTTTTGAAATATGAAAACTATACAACCCATTATCACCAAAAGAAGTTGCATTTGTTAAATTCTGCGCATCACCACCCTTGCCAATTGGTGGAGGATTTCCGGTTAAAATAAATGTTGTGTGACCTGGGGATGCTGATTTAAATACATAAGCATCGCCAAGATTATATTGAGGGTATTTATTTGCCAGCTCAGTTTCCCAGTGATGAGAAGAAAATGCAGAATTAAAAGAAAATACAAGCATCGTTAAAATAAATAATTTTAGCATATCTAGCACTCCTCATGAAGAAAATTGCAATACAAAATAATTAAGGAAATCTCTATAAATTTAGCCTCCTTAATTTTATCGCCCTAAAGCCCCCATTATTCATGGCTTATGGCCGCCAAAAAAAGTAATTTTCAGAGGCGCACTTAAGCATTAACTGATACTCATAATTTTATATTTTCGCCATTTATTTATAATAATGTAGACACCATAAAACTCTAAATACCTTACCCTTATCATAAGCATATCCTATCGATTGATAGCTGCCACCTTAGTGAGAAACAATGAATTCAAGCCTGTCAACATACTTTGTAAATACCATTTGGTCATGCCGAACTGCAAAAACACTGTTGTAACTGATGTAGTTTAACAATACGAAGTATTTCAATTTTAAATCTAGGAAGAAAATATAAATTTAATCAATTGTTAATACTTAATACCCTTTACGCCGAGTTAGTTTAGATCAAACTTGACATATTTCCATGAAGTGAATGTATTTATGTGTTTTTGCACGCCTTCACTATCCTAGACACTATCTCTTTCAGTATCGCCAAACCGGTAATGCGGGTCCTTTTAAAAAATGCCTTAAGACTTTGCGAAGCTTTGCCAGCCACTGCATTGATTTTCTTCTGAATCACGTCCAGTTTTAACAGCTTGACCTAGCGCGTATGGTGGAAAACCGTGACCCACGCTCATTGATCATCTACCATAACGCGACCGCCACAGAAACTGTCTCTCGCCTGGACTAGCCAATAAGGATGGCCAGTACTGGCGTACAAGGCGGTGGATAGAATGATATGAAGAATCAGGTGCATAGCGATTCCTCAATATTTTTGAGGGATCGTACAAGAGGTGGAGGCGAAAGAGGGCGTGAAGTGCGTGAAACCGGCCAAACGGCGTTCCCACCGCCAAGGGCGGCCAGGGCAGCCCCTTCTGAGTGGTTGGGGTATAACCGATAGCTCAGCAGGGAACCGCTACACCAGAGGTACCCTTGGAAACGGGCAACCTTAGCAAGAATTTGGCATGCATATAGAACTCGACGACGTGCTGATGGCAAAAATCAGCGTGGATGAAAGGGAAGCGTCTGAGCTGTTGGCCATCACCTTATACAAGCACAAGCGCATACATGGATCTTTGACGGGAAAGATGATTCGAGTGTCTGAATTCGACTTCCATAACCTGCTTTTGGAGAAGAGGGAAGCCGTCAACTTCGGTGTGGACAACTTGGTGGACGATATAAAAAGCCACGATCTATAAGGATATAAAGAAGATGAACAAGATTGTCATCAGCGATACCACCGCATTAGCCCACCCCACCAAGATCGGTGCTCTCCACATCCCTCAGAAGCTTTCCGGCGAGATACTGATTCCTACAGCCGCTTTGTCGGAGCTGGCACAAGTTAAACGTACCCAGCCAGGTGCACTTCAGGCACTCACTTCTCCCTGGATCAGGGTGGCTCCTATCAATAATCAGACAGTAGTTAGCAAGTTGACCCAGCATCTGGATCTCCGCGAATCCGAGGCCATAGGCCTTTCTTTGGAGCTGAACGCCGACGTGCTGATCATTGATGAAGTCGCCGGCCCGACAGTAGCGAAGAGGCTGGTGCGCAGTATTATTGGCATGCTTGGTGTTGCGCTGGAAGCAAAGAAGAAAGGCCATGTGGCACAGGTGAAGCCTTACTTGGACAAGCTGTGCAGCACTGACTTCCGGTTGGGAGTAGATATCTATAAACTGGCATTGACGCCTGCCGGGCAAGCCCAAAATAGACAGCCGCGGTAAGCGCTTTCAGTGTACACCGCCAGTTCCGCAAGCTGACTAAAATCAAGGGCGGCTTTGCCAATAAGAACAGCTTACTCAAGCTGCTTTACGCCGGTATATTGAGAGCCTCCGAGCGCTGGGCACACCCAACCCAGAACTGGAACTTGACGCTGTCACAGCTGACGATCCACTTCCCGGATCGCCTGGAGAAATATATCAGCCTATAAGGCTACTTGGCTGACACAGAGCTTTGAACACCCTCTCAACTGCTAAATGGATCTTGCCTGTGTGCCTCGTCCGACATTTCCCTATCGCATGATTCTGATCACTGGCAGTACCGCTACTGTGTTGGTACGCCTTAACGTAATTTCGATCAATAAAAGCCCATTCCATGTCCGAATCTACTACCAGCATTTAATTATTTCAACAGCCTACGACTTTAATCGCGTGATTTGGCTCATTTTACGGTCGGACGTCTATTACGCGTAAACTCCGTTATACTCAACATGCAGATTGAAATAGAGATTAGCAAATTTTAACGATGATCAGGTTGAGCCCAAACGTCTATCGTATTATATTTCTCTGGCATGGTTATCGTGATTAGCTTGTCAGCATTAAGGGCATCTGTTTTTTCGATCAGTTGATTTAAAAATAAAATATACGCTACTAATTGATAAACTTCTTCATTTTTAAGGCTCTTTGGCGCAAAGTGCGGCATACCTCTGCGGATATAATCAAATATTGTTGTGGCATTGGGCCATGCGCCTACAGATAACGCCCGTAAAGGGTCAGTCGAATCGTGATAAAAACCTGCCGTGCCACTTAACCGGGTGGCAGGCCCTTCTGTACCCGTAGCACCGTGGCAGGAGCGGCATTGCACTGCGTATAAAGCTTCCCCTTCTTTGGCATTGCCGCTGCCTGCGGGCAACCCCTTACCAGAGGGATAGATAGTGATCGACCACTGTGTGATCTCTTTATTGCCCAGGGTTTTTCCTAGGTTGGGAGCCTCTTGAGAAAAAGTTTTTTCTGCCACGCACAATAGCGCGGCCAATAAAAAGCATTTAACTATAGGCATTATTAATATGGCCTTCGCGCGTGACTTCCCAAACTTGCATAGCATTGTAATGATTAAAGGTGAAATTGGCAAAGCGCGACTTCCATTCCTTTCTACTTGGCTGAGTGTTGCCGTATTCATCGATTGCCCGGCTGATCAAACGAGCGCTTTGACCTTGCCATTGCCAAGGGAGAGTAAAACGGGTAAACGCTTTACTCAAAGTAGGGCCTTGAAGGGTTGCTGGAAGCCAGGAATTTCCACCATCGGCGGACACTTCTACGGTATTAATTTTGCCTCGACCCGACCACGCCAAACCCGAAATTTCATAGTAACCCTTGTCGGGTAATTGCTGTAAACCCGAGGGATGGGTGATAACAGACTTCACTTCCATATATAGTGTGAATTGACGAATCTTTAGCTTGTTATCAAATTCAGCATAAAGCGATTGCTCATCTTTACTTTGCGAAGGCTGGTCACTAAGCTCCATGCGGTGAAGCCATTTTATATTTGCGTTACCTTCATAACCGGGCAAAAATAATCGCGTAGGGTAACCCTGATCGGGCCGCAAGCGTTCGCCGTTTTGATACAAGGCAATAATTGCATCATCAAGTAATTTGTCAACTGGTACATTTCTCACCTGGGAACCAGCGTCCGCCCCTTCACACATTGCCCAGCGAGCCTTTGATTTGATGCCGACTTCATTTAATAATACCGACAGCGGAATGCCCGTCCATTCGGCGCAGGAAATCTGGCCATGCAACGCCATGCAGTTGTCTTGCACGGGCTCATCGCTGGTTGCATTGGTCGCAGAGTTACCTGAACATTCTAAAAATTGAACACGGCTTATCATCGGGTAACGCAACAAATCGGCCATGTTCCATTTAAGAGGCTTATCCACTAAACCATGAATCATAAAGTGATGTTTATCGGGCGGGATATCGGGTATGCCATTATGATGAATACAAAAGTGAAGGCCATTAGGCGTGATAATACCACGCAAATCTTGCAAGGGAGTTAAGGCCTCGGTAAAAATTTGTGATTGAAAATACTGATTTTTCTTGCGTTTTACCTGGGATTCATATTGTGATGGTAAGCCATAACTATCACTACTACGCCCAGGTGTAGTCATGTAACGCGGGTAGCGACTAAAGTCTTGAGCGGCTCTGGGCGGGCTAAGGCCAGCTGATGCCACCGCGGTTAATAGGGTAGCTCCACTGCGTAAAAAGCTGCGCCGGTCAATTAATCCATTGTGGCTCAGTTTATTGTAAGAACTTGCCATGATGATAGCCAATGTATCAATGAAATTATCTTTAATGTAGGCGAAAAAAAGTAATTTGACTGGACCCTCTTGTCAGCTAAAAAGCCACCTCACGCCTTTGTGAAGCTTTAGCTGCCATAGCATTCATTTTCTACTGCATCACATCCTGTTTTAGCCGCTTAGTTTTGCGAGGAATACCCTCAGATAAAATACGCTCACACCGCTAGCGCAATTCGGCTAGCTTGATGCAGTAGATGGCGCTGGGCCAGCTTGTTGTGATGTTCAGCCCTCTAAACATGAATTAGTACACATCTGCTACATCTGAAAAACAAGCTCTCGTCAGGAATGGACTCCCATGCCTGCATGACCAAACGAAAGGGACGCGCCATTACAGCGCCTCTAATAATTGACAAAGGAGCGGCGCATTGTCAGCGCAAACACCTCGCACAACCAAGCCGTTTGGCAGCGATAGCGTTAAGCCAGCATTGTCATCCGATCGATAGCTGACCTGAGCAAACCCGGTGCCTGCTACTGGTGTGAGTTGTTCACCCTGTAACTGCATCTGGATGCCGCCGGGCAAACTCAGCTTAACCTAAGCCTCTAAAAACCTGGCATGGGCACCAGATTTTTCTAGGCACCGATATGCTGCTGCCGGAAATTGGATTTACTCTGAGTGGTCACTTGAATTTTCTGGTCGTTAAAATCAGGAAAGTAGAGAAAATCTGGTTGGCCCTTTAGGTAGGGTCATTTTATCACTTACGCAAAATCGCCAAAATTGCGCAACTCCAAAACTTACGCTAATCTCCGGCTCTGCGAATACCCAGTATGAAGAAAATGTTTGTAGCGCCAAATGCGATGGTAAGAGGCGGCACTTACTGGGAAGGACGTGATGTCAAATTGGTTATCTACGCAGTTTCCTTTTCGCCTAACCTTTATATGGTGATCACTATGACCAATGTTATCCTGATTACAATCCCGGAATCAATTCTGCACAAATCCTCCACAATCCTCATTTTAATACCTAGATTCAACTTGTAAGTGCATATCTCAATGGAGCTAGAAAAAGCGGCCAGTTGCCCGTAGGCTCCTCGCTTTTTCTCCGGTAAGAGGCATGCAATAAGACACTACAAGCAACTGACCTATGAGCAAAGATGCCAGATTGAGGCGTTCAAGAAAAGCGGTTTTACACAAGCAGAGATTGCGGTGGCTCTAGGCGTGAGCCAGTCAACGATATCAAGGGAGTTAGCGCGGAATAGTGGTCAGCGCGGGTATCGACACAAGCAAGCCCAGAGGTTTGCGCTTT
>NZ_JBLBUB010000028.1:0-65850 GCF_047289955.1 Microbulbifer jejuensis | reverse complement strand
CTCAATCTGGCATCTTTGCTCATAGGTCAGTTGCTTGTAGTGTCTCATTGCATAACTCTTGCCGGAGAAAAAGCGAGAAGCCTACGGGCAACTGGCCGCTTTTTCTAGCTCCATTGAGATATGCACTTACAAGTTGAATCTAGGATCTCTTAATTTCCCTTAAAGAAATTGGTGATGCAGAAAGTAAAAACTCTTCACATAGACACTCAACGCTCTTCATCGCCTCAATCGAGTGATAAATGTTAGGTAAATTATATTTAGCAAATTTTTTTGTTTTTTGTCGTATCCAAATTCGAATGCTCCACGCGGAACTAAAAGAAATTTTAGTCCGCTTCTTTCATCTATATACATGCATCCTCTCTATACAAAACTTATTCATGGATTGCTCAACACATACATAAAAATTTGACCGGAATATTTTTACCATATATACGATCGCCACACATTTTTGCTTTGCAAATTTCTGCATAAACTAGTGACAACTGTTTGGGTGTGTACATTTACCTGATCCAAACGGGGTCAAATAACCCTACATTGTTATTATGTCATCTTTCATGAATTTTGGTCCAAGGTGATTTAGTATTTTTTGTTCTGTGTGGGTTGCATACTAATTTGGAATCGTATTGTGAAAAGTACATTGAGGACCAGGCCATCCACTAAGTTCACGAGCAGCTCTTTTTGGAAAACCATCTTACGAAAGCTATTGCCAATTAAGTCCATGGCCTTTCGCGAGCCCCAACACATCTAATACAGTGGTTGAATCGTCCACATACCCATTACTCCTCCTTCCTGAACCTCTATCGGATCAGGCGACATATACTGTGTGGCCTGAGGGTCATAGTAGCGGAAGCGGTTGTAATAAAGCCCGGTTTCCTCATCTGCCCATTGGCCCTGGAACCTTATCAGACAGAAGTAAGGATCTGGATCGGCAGAGGCTTTGGGTGCTAGTGAACCGTGAACTAAACTGCCAAACACAGTGGTGCTATAGACAGGACGGCCCTTCCCATCGTACCCTTGAAACGGCTCCTGATCACTTTGCTGGCGGGCTACTGGCACGAAGGAGCCCGGTTCAAAATGCCATTTAACATCAGTATATTTGGTTCATTCTCATTGGGTTATTAAAACAAAATTACCGTCGACGAGACGGGTGCATAGCATCATAATTTTTCAAGATATTCAAGTGCAACATCAAGTAATTCCTCAAATGCCTCCCGATTACATGTCCAGATTACGCAAGCTGAACTCTCAGAATCAGATAAGAGAAATTGATTTATATTTGGATTGTGACGATCTAAATATTCCAATATGCTCTCCTCTAACTTAAATCCGTTTTGACCATTAGAAATTGATAGTTGGAAGGAGATCTTTCCCTCGCCTTGATACTCGATTTCTTCGATTGTTACCTCGGCATCGCCAATGCTTTTTTCCCAAAATTCATGCTCATCTGTGTACTCTTTGATCGGATCA
The DNA here is from genome assembly GCF_047289955.1 of Microbulbifer jejuensis. Taxonomy (NCBI): domain Bacteria; kingdom Pseudomonadati; phylum Pseudomonadota; class Gammaproteobacteria; order Cellvibrionales; family Microbulbiferaceae; genus Microbulbifer; species Microbulbifer jejuensis. The sequence continues at coordinate 64,383 of NZ_JBLBUB010000028.1, read as the reverse complement.
GGTATTCCATACTTACTCATCTTTCTTTACTTAACAACGCCCCCGGTTATCGGTGGAAAATACTGACAGACTGCGAACCCTCTATCTTCTTCGCTTAGTTTTATCGAAGCAACAAGGAAGCTCCTCATAGTCAATTAAAAACATGGACTCTGGCACCATCGCACAAAACTGTTCACTACATATAAGCATTGTCGGTTCAGCGATATCCCAACCAAATAAAAAATCTTGCCTAGTTGTAATAACATAGTTGTCGTATTTAAATTTCTTAAGGTACGGCCAAAAATGATTTGGCGTTATATCTTTGTCGATTACATTTAATGCATAATTGTTCTTTATTGTAAGAAATTCGCCCATTATCTTTTTTGAGCGAGCATTCAATGCACAGTCATAGAATTCCATTTTTTGTAAGTTTAAATTATTTATGTGATCAACCATTCTCCGAGACAATACCAATAGTCCTGAATGCGTTTCTAATAAATCCAACTTTAAGAGTTGCTCCATAGAAATATCTTCCAGGAAACTGTCAGCATTGAACTCTCCATCATAGACCCTTTTCCTTCCCCGGACGACTTCATGTGCTTGTTCATCATTCGTTTCTACAAGCCTAGCTTGGGGATGACTATTGAAGCTTGAACTCAAACAATAATACATCACGGATTCAACCTTGGGGTGCATACCATTTATGCGGCTTGTGCCGCCAAGTAATTATCCATTAAACCTTCCAGTATTTCAAAGCCTAATGTTTTCCTTGGCAAGCTATTTAAATCGCACACCACTACTAAACAAAACGACGAAACCAGCGCGGGTTATGAATTGCCTTAATACATCGTCGCGCAAATTTATCGCTTACTAAAAAATCCGGTGCATCACCCGTCTCTTCAAACCCAAACTGCTTAGGTAATTGGGTGTACATTGACCGAGGAGGGGCCCCACAGACATCCTTTAGCTTCTTGCCAGTATCAAAGCTGTGGTAGTAAACCGTTGAGAGTCCAAGTTCATCACGAATTAATCGCAGGGCTGCTAACATCGATGCTTCAGCCCATATCTTTCTGTAGGGCGCCAGCGTCTGCTCTACGTAACTCTCCAGATCTTCGAAATCACCGAGAATATCTCCATACACATCTCTCGGTTTGAGAGAGGGCTTTTTGGCTCTACGCGACTTTACACATGCCAATGCGCTTGAGGCATTGCGTAACCAATCACTCTGTATCTCCTCAATCAATACTTCATTAGTGTCGAAATCAATATCCATCCGTATCCATGACATTGTTTTACGGTTACCTTTCTGTACAGGGTGCCCCCAGTACTCAAAGGGCCCGTAATCGTCATCGGGCTTTACCAGCTTTCGGTATTGCTCATCATGCTTTCCATCAAAATTCAACTGCAATACCAGGTTGCACTGATTTCTAGAAGTCTGATCCCAGCCACGATCAGCCTCGCCCCAACTGCTTAAACTGACATAGAACGGCAACAGATCTTTTGACCATAGGGTCTGTAAATCCTGTTTTGACACCAAGCCATTAGCACAGTGCTTAAGTGCCTGCGCCACCACCGGTTTCTGCAGGTACCGACCCAGTGAGCCCGCCTTCAGCTCAGCCACTTTAATGCTTTCGTAACCCTGGCGATCCATTTCAAATTCCATCAAATCGAAACAATAACGGTCTCGAAAATACCGAAAAACTCGACGCTCATCGTCTAAGCACGCTAAAACCTCTTTTACTTGTTCGCGTTTCATTTGCTGCAATCCAAAACTTGTACTTTGCATAGCCAATCACTCCGGCCATCAACGCCGTGAGCAATGATTGAGCCGGGCGGTGTCTGCCACCCGACTTGTTCCCTTTACGCTTTCTATTTCCAAAACCCAAAGGCACTTTGAAATAACTCATTTTTACTCTCCTCACTGTTACTATTCTCAAGAGTTCAAATACCTGGCCTCTGCCGTAAGTACTTAGCCATAAATAATCGCTATCGCTTTTCTCTAAAATCCGCCCCCTGAAACACTCGCACAGGACTGCCTCGCTTAACCTGATAATGTTTTAACCATCGATCACGCACCTGAGCACGACCTTCAGCCTCGATACCTGCAGCCAAAATCATCTGTAGACGCTCCATCGCCAGCTGACGATTTCGATGCTGGGACCGATCAGACTCAACCCGAATCTGCACGCCAGAAGGCCTGTGCGTAATACGTACCGCGCTGCTGGTCTTGTTTACATGCTGTCCGCCCGGGCCACCTGAACGCATAGCCTCCACATCGACTTCACGCGCCAACTGCCGGATATCAACTTCTTGTGCACCGTTTACAGAGACAATCTCAATCCCGGCAAACCAGTTGCAGCGCTTATGTTTCGGCCGATAGGGGCTTTCACCTTGCCACTTGATCGGTCCAACCCAAGACTCTGCATAGGCCTCAACTCCAGCACCTTCCAAACGAATTAAGCCGGATAGATATGCATCGATCTCGATAAGATTTTGCTTTCGCATTGCCTTTTCAAAAGCCAAGCTCTCTACCAGTTCAGCCGAGATCGAATGCTTTTGCGCATTGTGTAATAGCCGCTTTATCAATTGAGCAACTACCCAGCCACACTCCTTTGGACCTTGGCCCGCACTGAGTTGAAGCCAGACGACCGCATTTTTTTTACTTTCCATCCTCTTATCCAAATTAAGCACTTCACTTTTTCCGTGTTTTGTAGGTGATCAGCGGCTTGAAGCTCGCAACCACATCGACCATGCCCGCCTGCACCAGATCATCCACAACTGTGCTGATGTTCTTGTAGGCTTGAGGCGCCTCCTCATAGAGCAGGTCTCTTTGTTTACAGACCACGCGACTCCCCAGATCCGTCACTTCCAAATCTTTGACCTTATAGCGTTTTTCAAGTCGTCCTCGGGATTCACTTCGCTTCCACTTACGCCCCGCACCATGAGCAAGAGAAAAGCCACCCGCCGCCAAGTTATATGCCTCAGAGGCTCTGGGTTTCACCAGATAGCTCAAGCTCCCTCTCGAACCCGGAATCATGACTAACCCCTGATCAGTGGGGCTGGCGCCTTTACGATGAATCCAATAACGACTTTCACTTGTGTACTCCAACCCCAATGCATCAATAGATTGCTGATCCATTGCAGTCACTGTATTGTGCGAAACATCCAGCAAAGCATCTCGATTCACACCTAAACGTTCACAAAACCGCTTCGCAATGAGGCCGCGATTGGCCACCGCCCACTGAACCGCATAATCATGCCGCTCAAGGTACCGGGCCATAGGATCATTCGTTAAGCTTTGAGCACCGAAGACATCAACATGGTTGCGAAGTATTTTCTGACCAAGGCCGCGGGAACCTGAGTGAGCTAGAAACACAACCGATTGTTTATCCAAGCCCAATCCGGATAACACTTCATGTGCGAAAATCTCATTCACTTGCTGAATTTCCGCAAAGTGGTTCCCCCCACCAATAGTGCCCAGTTTGAGATTCGCCTCTTTCAAAGAGTCATCATTAGTTTTAACGCCTGAATCACTCAACCACTGGTCGGTGTCTCCACCCTGCCAAGGGTCATCCAAATCAACGAGTCGCTTCTCCCATTTATCCAGCTTTACCTGTCGCCTTGTAACATTCAGTTTCCAAAAGCCCATGCCACAACCAATGTCGCTACCCACCAGATGCGGGTAAACCTGATCGCGCGTGATAAACGCAGCACCTATTGGCTGACCTTTGCCTGGGTGCAAGTCCGGCATTCCTACTCCACAACACATGCCCGGCAACTCGGTCGTTTTCTTCAGCTGGTCTACCGCTAAAGTCTCCAACCAATTTTTGTCAGAAATCACCAGCCTAACTGCAGCCTGTGACGATGTCTGCAAAGTTTTTACAACATCGGCTTTCCTATAATAAGATTTATCAGCTAACTTTTTTGAAAAAGTATCCATTGTTCTAACCGTGATCCAGAAAGTTATACTTTTTTTAGGCAAAACCGTCTCTCGCTCGAAAATTGTTATTTTCAAACGTATTAATAACGTAGAGAGATCTCTGGCATTTCTTACAACTAGCAGACGCGACTTGCAGAGACAAACACCATTAAAAAGTGATCTAGTGCAGGCGCAGAAAAGCCAAAGAAAAATATTGGGAACATCAAAGCCTAGACCGATTAGACACACGAAAGCATAGCCTCAAAGCTATTTAAACTTCGAGGCAGTCACTATCGATTTAGAACCGATCTTAAAACAAGCTAATGTTGTAGAACTTCTCCCGTAGAGGGAAATAAATAGACTTAGCTAAAATAAGTCTTGGCAGCGAAGCCCAACATTGTGTAAATAATTTTTGTGTTAATCATATTAAGCCTCCTGTTTAGAGTGTACGTCTTAACTAGAAAACGTACCGGGATAAGAGTTGTGCGAACTATAGTCGGTTCTAAGCATGGTCGCAAGCACTTATTTTGAATTTGCAGAAATATTTACTTTCTCTCAATACTCATCTTGCCTGTTCTCACGCGAACAGTGATCGATTCAATTTCTCGCAATGCAATCAATGCTTCATCCTCTCGAACAACACACTGCTCAAGTGAGCCATAATGCTGCTCAAGACACTGCATTAATAGTTCTTTAATAGAAGCCGACTCAGGCACTGCTGGGAGCTTACTTTCCAGATACAGTTTCTCCAGCTGATTTTCTTTATCTGAGAAGTAGTCTTCCACTGCCTGCTGAGACCATTCTCCACGACGTATCGCTTTCAGCTGTTCCTTGTTTCTAGCGAGATCTAGATCTTCTTCAACCAGAATTTGTTCTACCTCATTGAGAAGGCGTACCACGTGGTAGGCAAATTTCACATCGTAACCAAACTTTTCGATGATCTCTTTCCGGCCACCCTCAGGAACTTTGGTACGCATCTTATGCACCTGAGCATAGGCATAGCCTTTAAATCGTGCCCAGCACCCCTTATGCAGGAATAGCTGTCTGCGCTCCCGCACCAGCTCACCAACAGCTGTGCTATATAGGACACAGTTTCGGGGCACAAACAGAGAGTCGATAATATTTGGGTTGTTTTCCATTAGTAAACGAAAGTACTTCACTATCGAATATAGGGTGAGGTCGTACTCGCGCCCCTTACCGCCCATCCCAGACTTATCGATCATATGATGCTGCTGGATCTGCTCAAACTGAGGGCCCGCTTCATCAAAGCCAGGTATCTCGCCTCTAAGATGCGGAAACACCCAATCTCTTGGGGGAATGGCGAATCCATAGACATCCATATCCGAATGATCTTCGGCAACCCCATAGGCGATGGACCCCATGACGACCTCATACTGCACCCCCGTCTCAAGGAACTTGGGGGGCGATGTAAGCAACCCCTGCTTAATGAGATACTGTGTTTTACTGCTCATTGTCCTACTAACCTTGTATAAACAAGGGATTCCCCCCTTGGTATTACTGCTAAAAATTATTGACCGGGGAGTTCATGCCACTGCGCCATAAACCGGGCAATGGATGTGATTCGCAGGCGGCGGATCTGCTCCGCCAGTTTTAACCCTTCATAACCATCATCCAGTAACGGCCTGATATTTGCACCCTTCGCCGCAACACCGCACGCCAGCAACAACTCAGCCTGAGGATACCCTCTATTCTCTAAACCCAAACGCCTTCTTCCAGCTGACCTTCATCAGCACCATGTTCAAGAAGAAGCTTAATAACATCAACACGACCATTATTCGACGCCACTCTTAGTGCAGACTCACCATAGGATGTAACCCGATTAAAGTCAGCACCCTGCTCAAGATGAACTTTCACCTGCTCATAAAGGGATTCATGATTGTTATAAATTGTCTGCAATAAATTATCTTGTTTCATTTTCACTCTTTATTTTTGACATGAACGGCCAGCACAAAATATCATTTCGACTCGCATCTTGCTTTATCCATGTATAGGGAGCAACCACCGGTATTAACCGGTGACTTATCCGTCAGACTTAGCCCTGGGTGCCAGCTTGACCAAGTCATTCAGCACACCATCAAGACCGCCGTAAACAGAGATCTTATCGATACGCCCTGTGATGCGTTCCAGCGCCTCCAGCTCTTTCAAGCGCAGTAGCGTTGGATTGTTATCCATCATCTTGGCGGTGTTATGCAGTGATCGCATCGCTTGAGTTTCCTCACGGCGTTTAATCAGGTTAGCCTCTGACTCTTTTTGAGCCTCAACCACTTGATTCAAGATCACCTTCATATCACCAGGCAGGATAATATCCTTTACGCCAACACTGATCATCTCAATGCCATATTCTGCCAGTCTTTCACGAATACCATCGGCAATCACAAGATTGAGACTGTCTTTATCTTCAAGCAGGCTATCCAGGGCTTGAGTTCCAACCGCCTCACGCAGTCGCAGCTGTAATTCTCGGTAGATAAACCCGCTGTAGTCGTTCAGTTTCAACGCAACAACCTGAGGATCTGTCACTCTATAACTGCCGGTCAGGTTAACACGTAAACTGACCCGATCCTTAGTCAGGATCTCCTGGCCACTCACCTCAATGGCTTGCAGGCGAAGATCTAACAGTTTAACAGTGACGGAACGATTATATTTCCAGTAACCATAGCTGCCAGGCTGCAGTAACTTCTCGAACTTGCCGTTAACCAACAGCAAACCCACATGCTCATCGGGCACCTCAGTGTAGCTAATGGCTTGCACAGCTGTTTTACACTGACCGACCTTTGCCCCACGACCGAGCAAGCCGAGTAGCTTTTCATCGATAGCATACGCCTCACTGATATCGATAATATCCAGCCGAACATCCTCAACATCTTTCCATACAGCACGGAATGACCCAGGTGGGATAATATCGACCAAGTGGCCATCCCGGTAGAACAAACCTACTTGATAATCAGTCAGTTCATAGGACTCCAGATACTCTCTCAGTATACTTGAGTGAGTATTTAGCAAAAATTTTGCCTTGGCCGCCGTGAAGACCACATCGGTCACATCGTATGTTTCAATTCGCACACCACCAGTCATCACCTGTACCCGGTGACGACCCGGCTTTAGAACCAACTCAAATCGATTCCGGCGGAATAACAATGCTCGCTCGTTATCCGCAATATCCAAGGTGTTCCACATTTTAAATAGTGATTTCATCATTCTTACCGCGTTCAGATTTCCTTTTCTCAATACCCTTATATAAAGAGCGAGGTCCACCCAGCAAAGCTGCGGTTGATTGCTTGTGCTAAACGGGATGTCAATACAGAGGTTTTCTTGGTTATTCTATGAGGCTCTCTTCCTGAGAACTTACTTGGCTCATGTAATAACATCTTGAAAACATGTAGTGACATCGCACTCAACAAACCCACCACCAACGGCAACAATACCGGCGCCCTATGTCAAAGATCCGGGCAATCGGTTTTGCAACCACTTGCCATCGATTAATAACCCAGAGTCATGGACCTCTAGTAGATTTCAATCAGGGATGATAGTCCTGTGGGGATTTGAACCCCTGGCTCTCGCCTTTACCAATGAGTCGTTTTTTAGACGACGGATACTTTGGCAGGAATTGAACCTGCGCCCGATCGATTATTAGTCGACTGCTCTACCCAACTGAGCTACAAAGTAGGTGTTTAGGCTTTTATCAACTTGGTACACAACACATCAGAGATGCTTGTGCCGTGCAGGCTGTCAGAACCGGCTCCGCTAACTTGATAAAACTTCCCAAACTCTTTTGTGAGAGGACGGCTACGCCGCTTCCCAACATCTTTGCCCGGTAAACCGGGACTGTAAGTACTCCATCTGATCACCTCGAATCAGGCGATTAGCCAAGTACATAAATTCAAATACATTTGGCACAAACGGAATGGCCATTAATTCCATACCTGCTTGTTCAGGAGTACGCCCCCCTTTATGCCCATTGCACCTGACGCAAGCGGCCACAACATTTTTCCAGCTATCAGGGCCACCCTGAACTCTAGGAATAATGTGGTCTCGTGTCAGACTACGGTCGTCAAACTCAAACCCACAGTACATACATCGATGTCCATCACGCCTAAACAACATTCGGTTGCTTAGTGCCGGAGTAAAACTCTTTTTCCCTGTTTTGCCCGTGCAAGCGATAATTGGAGCTAGCTTTAAATGGGAACGCTCACCGATTTGGTTATAGCCACCATTCAAACGAAATGACTCACTTCCCAAGCTCCACAACACCTGATCTTTAACATATAAAGTTGCCGCCTCTTCGCGACTTACCCATGCCTGAGGCAGTCCAGCTTTATTCAATCTAAGAATTCGAACTAGACTTGTCATTTCCTTTCTCTCTTTTTTATCAGGCGTCATCCACACCTTGTTATTTTCCACTCCTCGCACTTTCGCGGAATTTTTTCTGGAGCCCTCGGACTGGATGAAGCTATCCCACATGCATTCATTGATCCTGGAGAGGGCCAAGGATCTCGAACCCTCAACCCGGTGTTTGGAAGGCACCTGCTCTACCTATTGAGCTACACCTGCTAAACTTCTTTACCTCTTTCTACTGCTTTCAAATTATTGGGGTGATGCCGGGAATCGAACCCTGATCTCCTGGTCCACAGCCAGGCGCTCTACCACTGAGCTAACATCACCATTACTCTTCCCATCAAGGAACTGGCTGGTCTGGTAGGGATTGAACCTACGATCTTCCGGTTAACAGCCGGACGCTTTACCACTCAGCTACAGACCAAAAATTTATCTATTAAAAACTGCTTCTCTTCTGCAGAGCCTGCCCCGCGAAGTGTTTTGGGTATCCATACAGTCGCGGCTTACTTTGCTTCCTGCAAACAAAAACCCCGACCAGGATTGCTAGACGGGGTTTTCGAAAATTTCTTTTCTAATTATCCCGACTGGCCGCAGCCTTCCGGGATTTCCGAAGGACTACATACTTAATTTATCCATGACTTGTATTTGTTGATTACAACGATGCTCTGCCTGATCAAGAACTGAAAGTGTATTTACATTAAATGCACGCTCCCCCTGTCCACGATTTTGTAAAAACAAATTCGGGCATTGTTGTTTTGTTACATGCCTATTTATTTGCATATAGTTACTCACCAGAATACAGCTGCTCGTTCGCACCAATCTAAAACCTCATACCTTAAACACCTTTTCTCAGGCATAAAAAAACCCGGTAGTTTATCTCTACTGGTGAGATGGCCTACCGGGTTTAAAAGAGTTTACTATTAACTCTTAAATTCTCAGAAGGCCGTTACGCCTTCCACAAAGAAAGACGCGACTATGTATTGTTGCCCAATCCCTGCCCATGCATGGGAAACGCACAACGTTCCGAACACACGCTATGGTGCGTCATCGGTTGTTGCTGTACTTTTGTAGTGGCCTGTTTCATTGCGCTCTCAACTGTTTTTAAAGCAGCTCTGTTGATTAATTTACAGTTCCAAAAATTATTATCTTTAATTCCAGAAATTTAAAAACCAATCATTTGTTGGATCGCAATGTTAGGCTTCACAAAAAAAATGTCAACCTATTTTTAACAAAAACTTTATTTCCTTTTAAAATTCACAAACGAAATTTAATAATCCAACTTCCACCTAGTGCTTTTTAACCCTCAATTTTCTGACTGACTATAACATCCCAGTCATCATCACCATTCTCAGTGAGAACTATTTTCACATCAGCAATAGCCTTGATAACCTCAATATTGGTCAGAAGGTGCTGACTAGGCTTCAGTGTTTGAACGCACCCACCACCTCCCAGTGCCATCGGCAACACTAGCTGATCGGCCAAATGCTCCCCCACTGGAACACCTGCCTCCAGATAGCGCTTCAACTCTCTGATCGCACGACCCGCCACCCGCTCTGCGCTGACGTTACGCTCCCCCACAGACTCAAATACCTCAGTAACCTCTCCAACATTCACTCGAAGAGAGACCATATTCCCCGGCCCCGCTGAGCTGACGAGCCTTTGATTCAACGAAGACTCAGGCCAATAGCACTTTTTCTTTACTTGGCTTAACTCCCGTTCAGTAACATGCGAAGGGATACGAGCCGACAGCGCTACCGCCTCCATACTGATCACTTCGCCACGCTCCACTAGGGTCAGGGGCTGAATTTTATTCGCAGGATGAATCCTCACACACCAAGCGCCTCCGCCAGCTGGATAAAACCCATATCGTTCGAGATCAACCTCTACGCGGCATCCAATTCCTGACAACACCGGCAAAAAACATTGCTCAATGAAATCGAAGCTCGGCGCCATACCATTATGTGTCCCACCTTCCAGATACAACTCACTCATACCGCCCGCCAACAGCAACGGCATCAGAACTGTCTGAAACACCAAGGTGGTGCTCCCGGCAGAGCCAATCGCAAACCGGTATTCCCCTGGCTTAACCTTACCGGGCTCGAAAGTCACAACCGAAGAGCCAAGCTCATCACCTGTCACTGCTGCACCGCTAATTTCTTTTGCTGCGCGCAAGCAGGCAAGATGCTGTCGCAATAGTCCAGGGCGATTTCTTCCCGCGCGGATATTTTTAATCCGAACCGGCTTACCTAAACACATCGCCAGGGTCAGTGTTGTTCTGAAAATTTGTCCGCCACCTTCCCCTTGTGAACCATCAATTACAATCACTTTATCTTCCTTCAATATTTATCTGGTGGACGTGACGGGATTCGAACCCGTGGATAACAACAACTGGAGTATTACTTCCGGCCTGCAATAGACTTGGAAACGCCCGCCAGCTGACACCCGCGTCAGAGCATCGAGCCTGCATCCTCAACCCTACGCCAAGCGCTGATTGCGTTGTCACCCGTTTTACCTGGCCACCTGCATGTCAATCATTTTAGGTGGTGACACTCCCCCCACATCAGCACGCCCTATAATCTCTGCAACGCTTTTTAGCGTTCGCCATCCCCTGGCAAACTCAGTATTCCTTTACCCTTTCACACACACCACTTGCTTTAGGGTGTATACAACTTCAACAAGATCCTTTTGAGCCTCCATCACCTTTTCAATTGACTTATAGGCTGAAGGCGTTTCATCAATCACACCTGCATCCTTTCTGCACTCTACCCCTGCAGTTGCCTGACGATGCGTTTCCAGCGAGACCAACTTTTTCGCCTTGGTGCGTGACATCACTCGCCCCGCACCATGGCTACAGCTACAAAAGCTCTCTTCGTTACCCAAGCCTCGTACAATGAATGAACGTGCGCCCATGCTTCCCGGGATAATACCCATCTCTCCAGCGCGGGCACGAACGGCACCTTTTCGAGTTACCAGCACATTTTCCCCGTAGTGATGTTCGCGGGAGATATAGTTATGGTGGCAATTGACCGCTTCCATACGTGCTTCAAAGTCCATCCCCAGTGAATCCTTCACTGCCTTGATAACCCGAGCCATCATCACCTCACGATTAATACGCGCAAAGTTCTGAGCCCATTCGACCGCTTCAACATACTCATCAAAGTGATTCGAGCCTTCTGGCAGATAGGCCAGATCCGAATCAGGCAGACGAATATGCCAACGCTCCATATCCTTCTTCGCCATTTCAATAAAATGCGTACCGATTCGGTTTCCCACACCACGGGATCCACTATGCAGCATCAACCACACGTTTTCGTGCTCATCCAAACACATCTCGATAAAATGGTTGCCCGTTCCCAGTGTCCCCAAATGATTGATGTTATTCGTATTCTTCAGCACACCGTGCTTCTCTTTCAACACATCAAACTGGGCTGACAGTGGCGCCCATGCAGCCATCACATCATCAGGCAAATTAGCCCAGGCCCCCTTATCTCGACCCTTGCCCCGTCGACCACTGGTACGACCATGAGGCACAACACGCTCTATAGCATTACGCACACCCGCGAGGTTATCCGGCAGCTGGCCGGCTTTCAGGCTGGTTCGCACCGCCATCATTCCGCAGCCAATATCCACACCAACTGCCGCAGGGATCACTGCCCCCAGCGTCGGTACCACACTACCAATAGTTGCGCCTTTACCCAGATGTACATCGGGCATTGCAGCCACCCACCGATGAATAAAGGGCATCCGTGAAATATTCTTCAGCTGCTCTTTCGCCTCAGCCTCAAAAGGCACACCTACCGTCCAGGATTTGATTGGCACGCCGCCGTCCTGCATTACTTCGTAAGATTGCTGAGTCATGGTTCTATTCCCTTCATTCTCTGCTCTCATTTTTCTTACTATAGGCACAGCGAAAAGAGTGCCAACTTTTACATACAGCCCTGAAACACCTCCTATCTTATTGTTTTAAAACAAGTTTTATTTTTCTTTAGCGCTATTATTGACCTAATGGTCTGCTACCACAAACATCATATAACTATCTTTAAAGATAGATTGTTATTATATTAGATAGTATGAAAACAGTAGCTATCAGTATTCTCGGCACCACCATGGACCGGCGCGGCAAAGGCGAAAAGCGCTGGGATAAGTGGCGACCCACTATTTCAATGTGCCAGCACGACGACTTGCTAATTGATCGTCTCGAGCTGCTCTTTGATAACCACTCCGATAACCTTGCCAAGCAGGTGACAGAGGATATCGCGCGCGTCTCACCCGAGACCGAGGTCGTGCACCACCGCGTCAACTTCAACGACCCCTGGGACTTCGAAACGGTCTATAGCGACCTGCTCGACTTTGCCCGCGGCTACGACTTCAAGCCCAGCAAAGAGAAGTACCTCACGCATATCACCACGGGCACCCACGTTGCCCAGATATGCCTATACCTACTCACCGAAGCGGGCTACCTGCCCGGCCAACTGCTACAAACCTCTCCCGCCAAGCGCGATAGCAACCTGCCGGGCCAATACCAGATCATCGACCTCGACTTATCGAAGTACGACCAGATCGCCTCGCGCTTTCAAAAGGAACACCAGGAAGGCACGACCTACCTGAAAGGAGGCATTGAGACCAATAACGCCGCCTTCAACAAGATGATTGAGCAACTGGAGCAAGTCTCTATCCGCTCTAATGAGCCCATCCTGATCACCGGCCCCACAGGCGCCGGCAAATCCCAGCTTGCCCAGCGGGTGTATGAGCTCAGGAAACAACGTGGCAAGCTTGATGGCCGCCTAGTTGCCGTAAACTGTGCGACGCTGCGGGGTGAAAATGCCATGTCCGCGCTGTTTGGCCATAAAAAAGGCGCATTCACCGGCGCCGCCGCTGACCGACCAGGGTTACTGATGGAGGCCAATAAAGGGTTGCTGTTTCTGGATGAGGTCGGCGAGTTAGGACTGGACGAGCAAGCGATGCTACTGAGAGCAATCGAGGACAAGCGCTTCATGCCCTTTGGCTCAGACAAAGAGGTCAACAGCGACTTTCAGCTGATCGCTGGCACCAACCGTGACCTCACTCAGCAATCCCGCGAGGGGCTGTTTCGTGAAGACCTGCTTGCCCGAATAGACCTGTGGACCTATCAGCTCCCCTCCCTAAAGGAGCGGATAGAGGATCTAGAACCCAATATCGATTTTGAACTGGAGGCCTTTTCCAGCAAGTCTGGCTACCTGGTGAACTTCAACAAAGTGGCCCGTGAAAAATACCTGACCTTCAGCCGTTCACCCGATGCTACTTGGTCAGCCAACTTCCGCGACCTCAATGCCAGTATCACCCGTATGGGCACCCTCGCTGACGGTGGCCGCATTACCGCTGCCGTGGCCGAAGAGGAGATAAACCGGCTGAGACGGAAGTGGCAATCTGCCCCCAGCTCAGATCTGGACCCCGGAGCGCTGATTGTGCAGGTATTGGGGCCTGGCTGCACCAAAGAGATTGATTACTACGATCAATTGAAACTCGCCAGCCTTATAGAGATATGTCGTAACTCCAACTCCATGGCAGAGGCAGGAAGAACACTGTTCAATGTAAGCAGGAAAACCAAGAAATCCAGTAATGACTCCCACCGGGTGAAGCAACTACTGGCTAAACACGGAGTACGGTTTGAGGATATCAAAACGATCCTGAAACACTAATATTTTAACCGAATGGGGGCGGGCTACCCAACCCCCCAAATATGCAACTTGGTAGTAGGCTATTGAACAATGTTCGCTGTGAATGTAACGATAAGAGGTCGCAATCCGACATTTTATGGCCACTATCCCCAGTATTTTACAGATATGACGTAGCGAGGGTGGTAATTGGATAAATACTTGGCCACTATACATCGGCTTGAACTATTTTTGAGCGATCAATTGCGATGAGCATATAGACGTTGGGCACTACAAACAGGGTAAACAGGGTTCCGATGGAAAGCCCTGTGGCAATGACAAGCCCCATATTGAAGCGGGAGGCGGCACCAGCTCCAGAAGCAAGCACCAGTGGAATCACACCCAGGACCATTGCAGCGGTTGTCATCAGGATTGCGCGAAGACGAATTTTTAAGGCGCCAATTATTGCCTCCCTCTTGCCAACCCCCTTATTTTGCTGCAGTTCGGTAGCGACCTCCACGATGAGGATGCCGTGCTTGGAAATCAAACCCATCAAAGTGATGATGCCGACCTGAGTATAAATATTGATACTTGCTCCACCTACTCCGATGTTGATGAAGAATAATGCACCTGCAATGGACATTGGAACAGAGATCAGAATGATAATCGGATCTCTGAAACTTTCAAACAAGGCGGCAAGCGTAAGAAAGATAACGAGAAAAGAAAAGGCGAAGGTTATTGCAAAGGTGTTGGATTCTTGCTCATACTGGCGGGATTGTTGCGCATAATCAATCGTATAACCTTCTGGTAATTCAGCCTTGGCAAGCTGCTGGAGGGTTGAGAGGGCCTCTTCCAACTGCACACCAAGGTTTGGTACACCTGAAAGTGTCATAGAATTCTGCTGCTGGAAATGTGGAATAAACTCCGGCGTTACTGCAGTTTCCAGGGTGGCAATTGTTGAAAGTGGCACAAAAGAATCATTATCTGTGCGGATGTAGGTATTGAGGAGCTGCTCGGGATTAAGGCGATCATACTGAATGATTTGCGGAATGACCTTATAAGATCTTCCATCCAGGTCGAAATAATTTATGTACCCTCCACTCATAAGATTAGTCAGAGAAGAGCCCACATCTGCAAGAGTGAGGCCCAATTCTGCAGTCAAATCACGATCAATGATGATCTGCCCTTGCGGCTTGTCAATCTTGAGATCCTTATCAATGTAAATAAATTTTCCGCTAGCCCTGGCCTTTTCCAGAAAGTCGGAACCCACCAGATTTAGCTGATCGACTGGCAGGGTGGTTTTGATGACAAACTGGACTGGCAACCCACTACTACCGGGTAAGGGTGGGTTTTGGAACATCACATTTTTGAAGCCAGCAATACCCTCCATAGGCACTTGCATTGTATATTGAAGCTCTGTCGCCGTTTTATCGCGCTGATCCCATGAGGTCAACTGAACGCCTGAAAGGGCGCTACTCGCCAGAATAAGCTGAAACATCCCCTCTGTTTCAGGATATTTGGACGCGATGTCATAAATCTGTTGAGAGTAAAGAAGTTTTTGCTCCAAGGTGGCTGATGACGCGGGGGTTGATTGAACCAGAACAATACCCTGATCTTCCTGTGGAGACAGTTCTTTTTTTGAAGTATCGTATAGGAAAGGAATGCTAGCCAGTATGATGAAAGCGAAGGTCAAAACGACAGGCCGATTATCCAGCGATTTATCCAATAAACGCAGATAGAATTGTCTAAATTGATCATAGACACCATCCACTCTGCGCACCATCATAGAATCCCAGCCAGAAGGTTCCTGAGATCTGGGCTTTAATATTTTTGAGCTCATCATTGGGGTAAGTGTTAGCGCAACTATGGCCGAAACACTCACTGCGCCAACAACTGTGAACGCGAATTCCGTAAAAAGCGCACCGGTCAACCCACCTTGAAAACCGATAGGTGCGTACACAGCAACAAGTACCACCGTCATTGCAATAATCGGTCGCCCCAAATCCTGCCCTGCCTGAATGGCCGCTCGCATTGGCGTGCTTCCTTCACTGATGTGGCGTTCCACATCTTCAACGACGATAATCGCATCATCCACCACCAAACCAATAGCCAACACCAAAGCGAGCAGCGTGAGCAAGTTGATGGAATAGCCCAGCATCAACATAAAAAAGAAGGTACCAATCAGGGAAAGTGGGATTGCGACAATTGGAATGGCAACGGTGCGTGTGGAGCCTATAAACAGGAACACCACAAGGGTTACAATCAGCACCGCTTCAACTAATGCGCGGATCACTTCATCAATAGCAGCGTTAATGAAGAGACCCGAATCATAGACGATGCGCGCTTCCAGGCCCGGCGGCATAGTTTTTTGTACAACTGGAATGAGATTTCGAACCTCTTCTAACATAGACAATACATTTGCCGCTGGAGATGCTTTTACACCGATGTAAACCGCCTGCTTGCCATCGAAGAGAACGGCGTTATCATAATCTTCTGATCCAAGAACCACTGTACCGACATCACGCATGCGAACAATGGCGCCGTCGACCTGTTTCACTACGAGTTGACGAAACTGCTCAACATCCGTCAAATTGGTATTAGCAGTTAATTCAACCTGCACCATCTGGCCTTTGGAATTGCCAACCCCGGAAATAAAATCATTATCAGCCAGTGCATTAGCGATATCTGTGCCTGTTAATCCGTAGGCAGCCAGCTTATACGGGTTTATCCACGCTCGGATTGCATAGCGTTTTTCTCCTATGAGTTCAGCTGTCTGCACGCCTGCAATTGCCTGCACCTGAGGCTGGACAACGCGAATAATATAGTCCGTCAATTGGTTTGGATCGATAACCTCAGCGGTGAAACCAATATACATAGCATCAATCGTTTCACCAATTTCAATGCTAAAAACGGGGTTTTGCGTCTGCTGAGGCAACTGATCTATGACGGAGCTGATCTGAGCTGAAATTTCCGTTAGAGCCTTGTCTACATCATAATTGAGTTCCAGGTTGATGGTAATTGTGCTAACTGTACTGGCGCTAGTCGAGGTCATATAATCTATACCCTCAGCCTGCGCGATTGCCTCCTCTAAGGGAGTGGTAATAAAACCTGCGATGGTTTCAGCGCTAGCCCCATAGTAGGTGGTGGAAACAGTAATAACAGCATTTTCGGTTTTAGGATATTCAAGCACAGGCAATTGAAAAATTGCGCGCAAACCAAGTGCCAGAATCATCAGACTGATGGTTGATGCCAAGACAGGACGGCGAACGAATATTTCAGTAAAATTGCTCATCTCTCTCTAATGCTCAACCGGCTTTGGATCAGGGTCGTTCTTTGGCAATACCGAATTATCTATAGTGACAGCAGAACCATTGTGCAATTTGATCTGCCCAGCGCTGACAACTAACGCATTCTCCTCAACTCCTTTGATGACAACAACCTGATCTCCGCGCTTTGCTCCGGTTTGGATAAAACGTTCTTCAGCCAGATATACAATTTTACCGTTGGTTTTTCTCGCAGTCTTCTTGAGCACATACACTGTCACCCCATAAGAATGGTAAGTGACGGCTGTTTGAGGCAACGTTATCTCTTCTTTGGGGGCTGATATCACAAGGTTGACATCAACAAACATACCGGGAAGCAGTTTTTTATCAGGATTTTTGAAACGCCCCCGAATGAGCGCATTCCCGTTGTTGATATCAACTTCGGAGTTGATGGCTATCAGTTTGCCCTTAATGACTTTTCCGGGATAGGTGTCTACAGTTATCTCTATCTCCTGTTCTGCCTGCACAGTGCCCAAAAAGCGCTGCGGTATATAAAAATCAACGAAGAGTTCATCCAGTTGCTGCAGAGACACATAGGGTGTGCCTACATTGAGGTATTGCCCTACACTAACAAGACGGATACCCAATCGCCCATCGAATGGAGCTTTAATGTTCATTTTGGCAATCAAAGCGAGCTGATTTTGTACCTCACCTTCAAGATTCTTCAGGTTTGACCAATCCAAATCAATCTGCTGCTTGCTGACTGCATTGACTTTGTATTGCTCCAAATCACGCTCCAGCGTCTGACGTGCGTACTCTTCCTGTGCTTCCAGAGATAGGAGTTGCGCGATTTCTTGTGTAGTATCCTGCTCAATAAGGACGGTGCCTTGCAGCACGTCTTGGCCCGAGGAGAAATTGATGCGGGTGACATTACCAGCAACCTGAGGCGATAGGTCTGCTCCTTTTATGGCAACAAGGTTGCCGATGGCGGTAATTTTTTCAGTCCAGCGTTGCTTGCTGGCTGTGTATGTGGAAACAACCTCAATCTTGTTCTGTATTTCTGTGACGGCCCTGCCAGCGACCAAAGACTTGTATTGCTGAAAAGCATAAAGGCCGCCAAAGACAATACCGACGCAGACCAGCATAATCGTCATATTTAGTTTTTTTAAAGGTTTCTTCACGGTACTTATAGCTGGTCGACTATGTAAATTTATTTTCAGTTAAATAAATCAGTATGTAATACTAACGATGGCTACTCCCCTGTATGAGCGTAGGGGAGAAATTACTGTTTAAGGCCCTTGTATCCGGTTTGGTGCTGACAGTGGCCTGTTCCACCACCCTCCGCCCAGCGCGAAAAACAGCGCGACCGTATCTGAAAAGCGAGCCGCTTGTGCCTGAACGAGATTGATCTTGGCCTGCTGATACGTTTGAACGGCAAGCAACAGCGTAGTGAGATCAATTGCACCAAGAGTGTATTGCTGCTGCGTAAGTGTAAGGCTGCGCAGTGCTGAGCGCTCTGCAGAAAGGCTTGCTTTAAGCGTTAAGGCATCCTTTTGCACTGCACTAATGGCATTGGCGACATCACTAAATGCAGAAACAACCACTTCACGATAGTTCGCAGCGGCGGCATGGAAGGCTGCAATAGCGGCTTTACGCTCGCTGTTCAGTGTTCCGCCATCAAAAATCGTTTGGCTCAAAGAGGTTGTGATGGACCATACGCCAGTACCCGACGAAAACATTCGAGAAAACTCTTCAGATTCGGTGCCCACATCCGCCATGATCATGATGTTGGGCAGCTGGTTCGCCAATGCCACGCCAATATTGGCACTGGCTGCCCATAATTGAGCTTCTGCAGAACGGATATCTGGACGCTGTATGACAAGTTCAGATGGCAGGCTGAGAGGAAGCTCTCTTGGCAGGCTCAGGTCAGATAGCTCAAACTCCTGAACGACCTTTTCGGTTGGATAGAAGCCACCCAGAGCAATGATCAAATTTTTCTGAACGACCAAACTCTGCTCTAAGGGAGGGAGTGTGGCTTTGGTTTGCTCCAGTGTAGCCAGCTGCTGTAAGACCTGACTTTCATCTACACCACCCAATCTGAATTGTGTGCGAAGGATAAAGAGTTGTTGCTCCTGCACATTGATAATTTCTTTGGTTGCACGAATCTGCCCTTTGATTGATGCCTCCATGATAACGGCATTGAGGAGATTTGACACGAGTGCTAGATGGGCTGCCTCTACTTGGAATTGTGCGTACTGAACATTAGCGACTTGCGATTCAATATTGCGTCTAATACCACCCCAAATATCTAAGGTGTACGATAAGCTCAACGACGCGCTGTACACACTGAAAATCGGACTAATGTCTGCAATAACCTGGCTTGCTGCACCACCTTCCAAAGCAAATTTCTGACGAGTAAAACTCGTTGAACCAATGATAGTGGGATATAGGGCACCACCCGCGGCATTTGCGGTTTCTTGCGCTTGAACAAGGGTAGCTTCTGACTGCGCAAGCGTTGGGCTGTTCGCGACAGCAATACGAACATAAATGTTCAAGGGCTCTGAGCGGAACAGTTCCCACCAATCGCCAGGGACATCTCGACTGCTGGAAAAGGATTGTGATGCACCGCCCTGCACGTTCGAGGAGACCGTTGCCTCTGGATCATTACGGGTAAATTTGGCTGCGGGAGAAAGCTCTGGTCTCGTGAAGTCAGGACCGACCATACAAGCGGACAGCGTTGCAAAAATGATAAGTATATAGCTGCGGTAAACCTTGGGTGTAGAGCCTCTCCTTGTTCTGCTTCGAAACCCAGACCTGAAATTCAACATGATTTTCACCAGTAGTTCTAGGTACAATGTTTGTCAACAAAACTGTGTGTGCCGCCGTGCTTCGGCACGTACAATTCTGTTGATGTAGAGGAACTCTTGGTTAAATATCACCCCTTCATCATGCCCCCAGCATCTCTGGCCAATAACCGCATGAGTAACATTTGGCGGTTTTCTGGACAAAACCCTTTAACAGGTTGTTGAAAAACTATTTTTCGCCGTCTACTAACCCGAAGAGGGATATTCGGACTGCAAATCAAGTAGTTACTAGTAAAGCAGGAGGGAAGAATACCCCTCTCTCAGGATCGTATGAGGCATGGATGCCGATTACGAGCGTACAAGGATGTATTCACAGCATGTCCTGGGGGAGGGGTATTCTTTCCTTCCGACCCGGTAGTAAGTGCTTGATTTGTTGTGGAGCCTGTTAAATAACTCTAAATTGGTGCCAGGAACCATTCATACCTGACCTTATCTTATAGCCTGGATTCAGCAACTGTGGTCACGTAACATCAATCTCTTAGCGTCAGCCTGGCTGTTGATGACCTCGTAGAATACGATCATCAATAGCGCTCAGACCCACTGCTCAGGCGGAATGAAGGGCCTGCCATTATCAAACCTGAATCCTTCGACAGTAACAGAGCAGCATTGTCACCTTGGTTTGTGGTGTTACTACCAAGCAGGGCAGCACTATCTCTGGAGTGGCGCAAAAACCGAGTTTTAGCTTCCCTGCGCAACCGGAAACTGAGAGAAATCGGTTATGCAGGCTGGCGATAACACTCACACTTCATATTTCAGTTTCGCGCTGTCCAGAACTGTCTGCTGGTCACTGAAAAGCGATTAGCCACTTCCACTACCCTTTCCTAGACCATGCCAACCAGATTGCACTGAGATTTAGGCACAAACACAAGGGTGGATAGCCCTGGGTGAAATTCTCCTTTATTAACTCCTCCTTAACCACTGCGACGGTAGGCTAGGCCCCTGTTTCAGGAGTCTCGAACTATGATCTATCGCCCACTGATACTCACGATGATATTACTGACATCGGGGCAGGTGCTCTCCCAGCCGTCCCCCACTCCGGTCTTTGTCGCGGAGGTGAAACGTGTCGAATGGGTTGAGCCAATCGAAGCTTTGGGAACCCTGCAAGCCAATGAAAATGTGCTTATCACCTCGACGGTCACGGAAAAGGTAACCCGGATCAATTTTGAAGACGGCGACCGGGTAACCACCGGCGATCTGCTGCTTGAAATGGATGCTTCAGAAGAACAAGCACTGCTGTCCGAGGAGCGGTCTCGACTGAGTGAAGCGGAGCTGCAGATCAGGCGACTCAACCCGCTGATTGCCAAGGGCAGCGCTTCGGAATCGGCACTGGATGAGCAGTTACTCAAGAAGCAGACTGCCCAGGCACGCATGGAGGCCATCCAGGCGCAGATACGCCAGCGGCGAATCCTGGCTCCTTTCGACGGGATTATTGGTCAACGCAATATCAGCGTTGGGGCACTGGTGCAACCGGGAACTGTGGTTACCACCATCGATGACGACCTGACCATGAAGCTGGACTTTTCAGTGCCGGCGCGTTTTCTGTCGCTCCTGACACCCCATTCTGAGGTAACGGGAACCACCGCCGCTTGGCCGAACGAAGTATTCCGTGGCAGCCTGAGTAGTGTTAACAGCCGAATTGACCCGGTCACCCGCTCCATCTCCGTCCGCGCGATACTGCCAAACCCCGACCACAAGCTGCGCCCGGGCCAGCTGATGCGGGTGCGCCTGCTGCCACCGCCCAGGTCGGCGCTGGTGATTCCGGAGGAAGCGCTGATGAGTCGCGGCAGGCAGGAGTTTGTCAGGCGTATCACCACTAAAGACAAGCGCACAGTGGCCACACAAGTTGCAGTGACCATTGGCACCCGTCGCCAGGGCGGCGTGGAGATTCTGGCGGGCCTCGCAGAGGGGGACCAGGTAGTAACTCACGGCAATATCCGCCTCAGGCCCGGAGTTGCAGTCGAAGTGAAAGCTGTACAGACAGATGACAACCAATTGGTGGACCTGCTGGCACAGCCGCACTCTGGGGAGCTGGCACCGTGATTTTGTCTGATATCTCTGTCAAGCGGCCCGTTTTTGCCAGCGTGCTGTCGATTTTACTGGTGGCATTCGGGTGGGTCGCGTTTGAGCGTTTGTCCCTGCGTGAATATCCGCATATTGATCCGCCGGTTGTCACCATCGAGGTTAATTATCCGGGTGCACCAGCCAATATTGTCGAGACCCGCATCACCGAGGTGGTGGAGGAACGCATAGCGGGTATAGAAGGTGTGCGGTTTATTGAATCCTCTTCCCAGGATGGCCGGTCCCGCATCACCCTGGAATTTTCCATCAACCGCGATATCGATGCGGCGGCCAATGATATACGGGACCAGATCTCCGGTATTGCCGATGACCTGCCGGTGGATGCCGATCCCCCGGAGGTACAGAAAGTCGACAGTAATGACGACGTGATCATCTGGCGGAATTTAACCAGTGACAGCATGACCGTACAGGAGCTGACCGATTACGCACAGCGCTTTCTGGTTGATCAGTATTCCACTGTGGATGGCGTTGCCCGGGTGCGTATCGGTGGTGGCCAGGATACCGCCATGCGCATCTGGCTGGACCGGGAGGCAATGGCGGCCCGCAATTTAAGTGTTGGCGACATCGAGGCTGCACTACGCGCCGAGAATGTGGAGTTGCCGGCGGGCAGACTGGAATCTGAAACGCGAATCTTTCGCGCCCGGGTTAACCGCCAGTTTATTGAGCCGGAGGATTTTGCCTCCCTGGTGGTTGGCCGGGGTGGAGATAATTACCTGGTTCGCCTGGGCGATATCGCTGAAGTTGAACTGGGTGTGGTGGAGGACAGAACCTTTTTCCGCGGTAATGGCGTGCCCATGGTGGGCATCGGGATTATTCGCCAGTCCACCGCGAATACTATCGAGGTGGTCGACGGCGTACTGGAATTGACCGAACGTCTCAACCAGAGTCTTCCCGAAGGCATGTCGATCGAGGAAAGCTATAACGCGGCGGTGTTTATCGAGGCATCCATTCACGAAGTGTATTTCACGCTCCTGGTTGCCATCGCCTGTGTGGTCCTGGTTATCTACCTGTTTCTCGGCCGGGTCCGCGCCATGTTAATCCCCGCGGTAACGGTACCGGTTTCGCTGGTGGCAACCTTTATTGCCATGTATGCGTTTGGTTTTTCCCTGAATTTACTCACCCTTCTGGCACTGGTGTTGGCCATCGGCCTGGTGGTCGATGATGCCATTGTGATGCTGGAAAATATTGTCAGGCGCATGCAGGAATATGGCGAGCCGCCATTGATTGCCGCCTACCGCGGCGCCAAGCAGGTGGGGGTTGTGGTGATCTCCACAACGGTGGTGCTGATTGCAGTCTTTGTGCCTATCACGTTTCTCGAAGGAGATATCGGCCGGCTGTTCACCCAGTTTGCGCTGACCATCGCCGCCGCTGTCAGCCTGTCGTCACTGGTGGCCCTGACACTCTGTCCCATGCTGGCTTCCAAACTCCTGAAATCCAGCCACAATGACGCCCAACCCGGCCGCCTGGTCAGGTGGGTGGACTCGGCCTCAACCCGATTGCGCGATCGTTATATCCGCCTGTTGAAGCTGGCATTGCGACGACCATTGATTGTGTCCCTGGTGGTCGCCCTTGTGGCCGGGGTGAGCATTCTGGCCTACCCGCGTATAGCCCAGGAATTCACGCCCTATGAAGACCGGGGGGCATTTTTCCTGATTGTAAATGGCCCCGAGGGCGCCAGCTATGCCTTTATGGAAGAGTATATGGATGAGATTGAACACCGCTTGATACCCTTTGTTGACAATGGGGAAATCAATCGGTTGCTGGTCCGTACCCCCCGCTCTTTCGGCAATATCGAAAATTTCAATTCCGGTTTTGCTATCGCGGTATTAAATGACTGGTCCGAGCGCCGCCCCGCCAACGCGATTATGGCCGATGTAAGTGCTGCCCTGGCAGATCTTCCCGGGGTTCGCGCTTTCCCGGTGATGCGACAGGGGCTGGGTGGCGGCGTCAGCAAACCGGTACAGTTTGTTCTTGGAGGCAGTAATTATGATGCACTGGCCGAATGGGTGCAGATACTGCAAGAACAAATAAACACCAGTAATCCTGGACTGAGCGGCGTCGATACCGACTACAAGGATGTCCGCCCACAATTGGACTTCACCGTTGACTACGACCGGGCGGCAGACCTGGGGGTGAGCATTACCGAAGTGGGGCGCACCCTGGAAACCATGATGGGGGGGCGCAGGATCACCACCTACCTCAATAATGGCGAAGAATACGATGTGATTGTTGAGGGCATGCGGGATAACCAGCGCTCCCTGACCGACGTCAGCAATATCTATGTGCGTTCAAGCCGCTCCCCGCAACTGATCCCCCTCTCCAACCTGGTGGATATCCAGGAGTATGGCGCGGCCGAAACCCTGCCCCGCTTCAATCGCATTCGCTCCATTACCCTGGAGGCAAACCTGAGCGAAGGTTACAGCCTGGGGGAAGCCCTGAGTTACCTGCAACAGCTGGTTCGCACCCATTTGCCGCCCGAGGCTATGATCGACTACAAAGGGCAGAGCCGGGATTTTATTGAGTCAGGCAGCTCGATTTTATTTGTCTTTTTACTGGGATTGTTGGTGGTCTATTTGGTCCTGGCCGCTCAGTTCGAGAGCTATATCCATCCCCTGGTGGTGATGGTGACCGTGCCCTTAGCCTTGGCGGGCGGATTGCTGGGGCTCTATTTCACCAACAATTCGCTGAATATTTACTCGCAGATCGGCCTGATTATGCTGGTGGGGCTGGCGGCCAAAAACAGCATCCTGATCGTGGAATTTGCCAACCAGTTGCGCGATCGGGGCATGTCGTTCGACGCGGCCCTGATGGAAGCCTCATCCACCCGTTTCCGGCCTATCCTGATGACCGGGTTGACGACCATTGCCGGCACCATACCGCTGGTCCTCACCAGCGGCGCCGGCGCGGAAACCCGGATCGCCATTGGCACTGTCGTGCTGGCGGGTGTACTGATGGCAACGGTGTTTACCCTGTTTATCGTCCCGGTTGCCTATCAGTTCATCGCCCGTGGAACCGGCTCGCCAGGCGCCATCTCCCGCGCCATCGCCGAAGCCGAATCACCCGCGGTGTTGCAACAGGGGTAAAAGGTGATGCGACTATACATCCTTGGATTCTGTCTGATCCCCTTTCTGGTGAGCTGCCGTGGCGTCCCCACACACCCGCTATTGACCCCGTCGGAGGCAAGTCCCGTCACCGACTACAGTTCCTTCGAGCAATACATCGCACAAACTGAACAACTACTGGCAAGGCACCGGTACTTCCTCACCGGGGATGTGCAGGCGGAGATCACCGCCAACCTACCCTTCGAACGCTTCCCGGACCAGCCCCTGCAACCGACACGCGGTGTACTGCTGGTCCACGGGCTCGGGGATTCGCCCTGGTCCTTTGTGGATATTGCCGGGTCATTGAGCCGGCAGGGCTTCCTGGTGCGCACCCTGTTGCTATCCGGCCACGGAACCCGGCCCGCAGATTTGCTTATTGCCGATCACGATAGCTGGCAACAGGAGGTCCGCCGACAGGTTGCGCTGCTAAAGGCCGATGTTGAGGAAGTGTATCTGGGAGGATTTTCGACCGGTGGCAATCTGGCGTATCTTGAAGCGGCTGCAGATCCGGTGATCAAGGGCCTGATACTGTTTTCACCGGGATTTCAATCCGGCCAGCCGCTGGCAAGGTTGACACCGCTGCTCAGCCGCTTCAAGCCCTGGCTGATTGTGCCGGACCCCGAAAGGCTCACAAACTATACCCGTTACGCCAGTATGCCCACCAACGGGTTTTCCCAGTACTATAAAACCAGTGCCAAAACATTATCCAGCCTCAGCAGGGAAAAGTTCCGGCGGCCGGTGTTTATGGCGCTGAGCGAACACGACAGTGTCCTGCACAGTGCAGAAATACACAGACTGTTTGTTGAGCATTTTACCCATCCGCAAAGCCGGTTTATGTGGTTTGGTACCTCCCCGCCGGGCTTGGCAGATGCGCGCACCCTTTTTATTGACAGCAGGGTTCCCGCCCTGCGGATCAGCAATATGTCCCACATGGGTATGCTCTTTTCCCCGGATAACCCCTACTACGGAATCCATGGCAGCGAGCGTATTTGCCACAATGGGCAAGAGGCTGAGGGGGCCGGCAATGATTGTCGCAGCGGTGGCGAAGTTTGGTACAGCGCATGGGGCTATAACGAACCGGGCAAGATCCATGCGCGCCTGACATTCAATCCCTATTTTGAGGGGATGATGAAAGAAATAAAATCGACTTTTACCCTATAGCTGCACAAAATCCCTCGCTTTATCTGGATTGGATGGAACCTTCCCTGGCGAAGGCGCCTTTCGGTGCGTCTCTGTGTATCGATGAACGTGGTTAGACCTTGAAAAGGAAAAAAAACCAGGTTTTTCTGCTGGGATAGACGATAGGGCTCTTGTGAATGCCCCCAGTGGGGGCACTGAACCAACAAGCCGGTATTGGTCTGGAACATGCTCTCTCGGGCTGCGCACGGCTGCCGGGGTAAGCCCGGATTTGGTCAAATTCTCCGGCGACGGGATACCAGGACCTAATCAGCGGATACGTGCGTGGTATGAGTTCGGGAACAGGTTTCTGCAAAATCCCATTTCGAGAACCCCATTCCCTGGAACAAGTGGTTTTACTCTCTGTTTGGCAAAGCTCTGAGAAATTTTAGGCCAAATGGTTCCAGCACTGATAGGCCCTATCCCTGCTGCCGGAAAATTATTGTGAAAAAATATGGTCTTATGGACATCTATCAGCAGATAGCCTGGCGATTGGTAACTGTAACTGTCCTCCGGGAATGAATCCGGGTATCTGTGCCGAGTGACCGTGGATTTTCCGATTAAGGCAATGGGTTTATGGAAGCAACAGTCAGTAGCGCTTTGGGCAGGGCATGTCCAGGTAGATAGCACCGAAAGATATATTCGCAACAGACTGTGAGAAAATTGTGGGTAAAACCATTGAAATCGTATCTGGCAAATCGCTATTGCACAGGAGTTCACACATGACAGTGATTGTGGTTGAAGATGACCGTGCTTTGGCAAGTACCATCATCGATTATCTGGAAATCGAAAATATTGTCTGCGACTACGCCAGCGATGGTGTCAATGCCCTTGATCTGATTCGCGCGAACAGCTATCAGGTCATCGTTCTGGATATCAACCTGCCCCGTATAGATGGTTTGCATGTTTGCAAACAACTGCGCGCCAGCGGCAATACCACCCCGATCATTATGCTCACCGCGAAAGACAAGCTGGATGACAAATTGAACGGTTTTCGAGCGGGAACGGATGATTACCTGGTCAAACCCTTTGCCATGGATGAACTGGTTGCACGAATTCGTGCCTTGAGCGGCAGAGTGAGCGGACAAACCACAAAGATATCCGTGGGGGACCTCACCCTGGATCTGGACCAGAATATCGCCAGCCGCGGGGAGCGTGTCCTAAAACTTTCCCCAACCGCTTTTAAACTGCTCGAAATACTCATGCGGGCAAGCCCCAGGGTGGTCAGTAAACAAGTCTTGATCCACTCCGTTTGGGGGGACAATGACACAGAGGTCAATAACCTGAAAGTCCATATCCATCATATACGAAAGCAGGTCGACCAGCCGGAGCAAGTTCCGCTGGTCCACACAATCAAGCCCTCAGGTTATGCCGTGAAGCCCGCCTATGAAAATTAGGACCCGCCTCAATGTCGTTTTTACGGTTACCTGTATTCTCGCCTGCCTGGTTATGTCGCGGATATTCTTTGTATTGATGTTCGATTATTACAAAGAGGGTACTGCAACCGCCACCAAAACCTTTCTTGAGGATGCTGCCAGTCAAGACGTATCCGGGCATACAACCCAGTTCGAGATTTATATCCGCAAAGATTGGAATCATTTCCCGGAAGACTTCAAGCAACATGCGGGAAAGCTCCCATCGGCAGAAGGCGATATGATCAAGTTCAAGGCTGATACACCATTACTTCATGTTCCCGACAAACTTTATTATGTACTACTCACACGGAATAAATCAGGGGATAAAGTCTATGTTGGCAAGCGGGTTGACTGGCACAAAACCGAAATCACGGTCGGCAACCTCAGTGTCTATGTCTACTGGAGACTGTTATTACTCAGTATATTCTTCTCGGCAATTTTTGCTGTTTTCCTGCTATTTATCCTGAGAACCATCGTGTCGCCGCTGGAATCCCTTAAAGCCTGGGCCCAGGAAATTTCTGCTAAAAGTATTAGGGATAAAAAGACATCCTACCCAAAATTTCGCTATAAGGAAATTTCAGATATCGCTGAAATTATCACTGACAGCCTGGCCAGAAGGCAGGAGAGTATCGACAGGGAAAAGGAATTTCTTGAGTTCTCAAGCCATGAGCTGCGATCTCCATTGGCTGTTATGAAGAGCAATGTTGACTTGTTAAAGAAGCTCGACCTCCATTATCCAGACAAGCTGGATATTGCACTCAGCCGCCTGGATTTTGCCACTACCACCATGTCACGCCTGGTGGACACTTTTCTCTGGCTGAGCCGTGGCGACAACCAGCCCATTGCCCCGGAGATCATTGACCTTGAGGCACTGGTTACCCAGGTGGCCTCCGAAATGCAGTACCTGACCAGGGGAAAGCCGGTATCGATACAAATCAACACCAGCCCCTATGAAACCTCACTCCCCCTAATGCCGTGTCTTATCCTGTTGAGAAACCTGGTTGGCAATGCTTTTCAGCACGTATACGAAGGAACCATAGTGATCCATCAAGAGGCCGATTCCATTCGAATAGTAAACAGGCATCACGCCGTAGCCAGCGGGCATAATTCCGGATTTGGCCTTGGGCTCAGGCTGGTTGAAAAGATTTCGGCTCAATACGACTGGGAGGTGGATATTGTCAAGTCAGACGCCTATTTTCAGGTTTCGGTCAGGTTTTGCCGGCCCATTTGAGCGTTAAGCGCTGATCCCGGCGCGCGAGCCCTGAAGCGCCCGGTGTGGCCCTCTGGCTTCCGCCACAAGGTGTGAGACCGATATAGAGTACACAGGGGCGGGCCGAACTGATCGCAACGGCCTGCCTGAACCACTCTCTCAGCTGTGTCACGGCGCAATGAGTTCCCACTGTGATCGCTCCAGTGAAATCTTGTCGCAATCATCCAAAAACAGGGTTCTCCACCGGTCCCGGCTGCTCAACGTTTGAGCCGACCGGTTGCCAACAACCACACAAAGATTGGAGTCACCAAGTTCCAGTTGTTTATTGTGATTAAATGTAAATTGCTTTTGCATGGAAGGGCTGGCGAATACCCCGTGTTCTACACAGGGTTTCAGCATCAAGCTGGTACCAGGCAATACCGTAGTTCCGGTTCCCATAGCGGTGACGCATTGGTTGAAAGCCGGGAAGAACAACATGTTGTCTTTATTATGTTTCACCAGCCCATCGGGTGCGGCTCCTTCCTTGCAGTTATGTGCAACAAGCGGCTTGTCTGCCCGAAAATGGCCCCTAACCCCCTGCACATCGAAACAGTACCCATCATTTGCGCGATCAAGCCTGTCCATCAATCTCAGGTACTTTGGCTCCTCCGCGACGGCCTGGGCCCAGCCAAGCAGTAGAAATGGCATAACCCAGGTGAATGACCGCATTGTATGAATCATTGTTTATGGCAATCCTTCAGCAAAGTAATGAATGCGACACTCCGGCCACCGGCCAGCCAGAGACAAAACAAGATTACAGCAAATGATCAGATCGCCAAAAACAGTTTCTCTGCCGGGTTTTTCAACACTTGGAGAAACTGGCAATACCAATATGCAACTGCTGATGCTCGGTACTCTGCAGGAGGTCACCAGCCGCTCTTGATGGCGTGCGGATGGTCATTCCCCCGCACCCTGGGTGACCGGTACAGCATTGGAGATTACAGGGGGTTGCTGTTCTCATCGATGGCCTCTACACGCAACCCATCCGGGTTGGTATCGCCCGCATCCGGAATCCACTGGCCAATACATGCGCGGTCCGCAATACAGGGATCTGTCAAAGTCGCTAAAAACGCCATCAAGTCGTCAAATTGCTGATTATTCAAATCCACATCTTGCAGACTTGGGAGACCCTCGGCACGATTCTGCAGAAGCGTGTTGATTGCCAGTTGGGTTTTTTCCAGCATATTGGCTGCCTGAATCGTTGCATCCAGCTGTGTCCAATCATATCCGTCCAATGCCGCCTGCGGATTCAAATGGTGGCGCACCGCGTTTTCCAACGTTGTATATGCCCCGGCATGCCCCCAGGGGCCGGTCGCCGTGGTGTTGAGCAGTGTCGGTGTGCGGAAGGCATATCTGTCCTGCTCATCCCCGGTTTCCCTGAAGCGGCCAAAATCCTCATCGCCATACACGCCATCCCCTTTACCGCGACCTATCTGCGGCATAGCCACCACATGGAACTGCTCATCGGTAAAGAAATCGCCCGAGTGGCATGAAGCGCAATCGGCCCCACCCTCGTCGACACTGCGAAAGAAAACCAATGCACCGCGTTTGGCACTATTGCTGATGGCTGAGCTGTCACCTTGCACATAGGCCTTCCAGGGTGTCTCTACAAATACCTGGGATTGCTCATAAGCGGCTATGGCTTTGGTGATATTTTCAAAGGTGATGAGTTCTTCTGCGCTGCCCCCGACAGCGTTGAAGGCCGTTTGAAATTCAAACAGCCATTCGTTTGGCAACAAGGCCCCGCCCGGTGGTGTGCCATAGCCGCCAATACGCTGCGCCAGAAACGCGCGCACTTCGGCATTGGTGGTGCCGGCCATCAGGCCAAAGTCTTTCATTTCTTCTGGCGAAGTCACCGGGAATCGCGCTTGTGCAACCGTGAGATTGTCCCCCGCCTTGGGGTCTGCTTCACCAAAACGCACATCCGGTGTGCGGATGCCCCTATTGTCATCACCGTTAACGCCTGGCGTTTTCCCCAGGCTTTCAACCCGGCCATCGTGAAACAACACCTGGTCCCACAAACCAATATTAAAGGTGGACGGTGCGTTTCTGGGGACGGTTGGGCCACCATCAAAGTGTTCTCCGGCCATGCTGTGAAATCGGCCCGGACCCAAAAGATCCTCAATCTCAGCATCCACCCCAACGGGCAGCGACAAATTATCACCACCACCCAGTACAGGATGATGGCAGCTGACACAGGCCACATCCATATCCCCGCCTAATGCTTTGGAGAAAAACAACTTCATCCCCAATTGGACAACAGGGTCGTCAACAACCGGGAGGTTGCGCCCTGCTGCGGGGTCACCACTCAAACCCATGGAGGTAACCAATTCGCGCACTTCAGAATTCAGTTGCTTATCGATCAAGCCCTGCCCGGCGTTTGAGTCTTGCTGATCCCTTTTCTCACAACCTGCTGTCACTACTGCAAAAAAAACAGCAAGCCATAGCATGCTGAATTTATTTTGAAAATATCTTGAACCGCTCATCATCTTGTTCTCTTACTACTGTCTTCTCTTCTTTTGTTCTTGTTGCTCGCGCATTTCTGCCTGGTGCAACCACAAGGCAAGATTGGATATTTTGTCAATGCTATTTTGGTTACCCGGCGCTCCTCTAGCCTAAAGTGTTACTTTGTTTATGAAATACCCAGGGCCTGTTGAATCGCCTGGTAGAAGCCTCCCCTGCCGGTGCGCTATGGCGATACCCCGGCAATTGGCATGGCCTAGGTTCCACTTACCCGTTCAAAGGTGTTTCCTGAGTCTATCATTTGGGCCATAGCAGAGTTTGTGGCTGTAATCGTTTGTAATTCCCATGGCCACTCCTTTTCCGTGGAGGGCGCAGTCTGTGCGGTGTCAATGATCTCCACTTGCCTGTGGTGTGCGGAGCCGTTTTTGGCGGCTCACAACGGTATTTATCTGCAAGGATCGATATAGAGAGCGCATACACTATTGCTGGGTGCAGGAATTTCCGCGGCAACCTGCCTGCGGACGATGATTCCGGCGGTGAGCGTCTAACAAGAGTTATTGAAATTTGGGTTGCAGGTCTGGCAGGCGTGGTAGACGCGGCATAAGTCCGTGTTATTCGACCCGCGCACCTGGGTGATGGCCGGGCAATCCGGGCGGTTGCCCGCCGCCCGGATCGGTGTTTTGACACTCCCTGCCCCTTGCACTGGTAAGCCTCCAGACTCAGTACACATAGACGGCGCCAGCATTGTAATTAAAAGGATCATCAGCATTATTGCTCTGATCATTACCGATTCCGGTGGCATCGCTGTCTTCATCGGGTGCACCCACGGCCAGGGTATTGCCGTCTCCACTTAAACTCACCGAACTACCGAATTCGTCGCCGATGTCCGTATTGCTGGCCTTGACATAGGCCTGCTCGAACCAGCTGCCCGCGTTGTGACGAAACACATAGACAGCACCGGACCTGGAGGCAGCATTATTTAGTGAATTAGCATTGACTCCGGTGGTGCGGCTGTCTTCCTTGATTGCCCGCACCGCCAGGGTGTTACCATCGGCGCTTAGGCTAACAGCCGCACCAAAGCCATCGTCTGTATCCGTATTGCTGGCCTTGATATAGAACTTCTGATCCCAGCCAGTACCGGCATCGCGACTAAACACATAGACAGCACCGGATCTGAAGGCATTATTATTTTGTTGGTCTGCATCGATTCCGGTGGCATTACTGTCTTCACCCTCTGCCCCCACCGCCAGGGTGTTGCCATCGGCGCTCAGACTGACGCTCGTGCCAAAAAAGTCCGCTTCACCGGTATTGCTGGCCTTGATATAGGCCTCCTGACCCCAGCCAATCACAGCATCGCGGCTAAATAGATAGACAGCGCCGCTCGTTTGCGTTTGGCGAAAATCATTGCCTTGGTTGCCATTCACCCCGGTGGCGGGGCTGTCTTCACCGGTGGCCCCCACCGCCAGGGTATTACCATCGGCGCTCAGACTCACAGCTTGACCAAATAGATCGTTTGCCTCGCTATTGCTGGCCTTGATATAGGCCTGCTCGGCCCAGATACCGTTATTTTGGGCAAACACATACACAGCACCAGAGTCGCGGGCACCGCCATTGCGCGGCCCCTGGCTGCTGATCCCAGTGGCCTGATTGTCTTCACGCCCTGCCCCCACCGCCAGGGTATTGCCATCGGCGCTCAGACTCAGGGAACCACCAAAACTCATGCCGGCATCCGTATTACTGGGCTTGATATAGGCCTGCTGAACCCAGCCATCTTGATCGCGGGTAAAGGTATAGACGGCACCGGCAGCTGGAAACGGGTTAATCTCCTGGCCAGTGCCGTTGACTCCAGTGGCATTGCTCTCTTCACCCAATGCCCCCACCGCCAGGGTATTGCCATCGGCACTTAGGCTCACAGCCCCACCAAAGCTATCGCCTGTATCCGTATTGCTGGCCTTTATATAGGCTTCCTGGATCCAGCTGCCGTCCTGTTGAACAAATAGATACACAGCGCCGGCATTAACGGCAGCGTTGTTGCTCTGACCAGCCGGGTTGATACCCACAGCATTGCTGCTTTCACCGGGAGCCCCCACGGCCAAGGTATGGCCGTCGGCACTCAGGCTCACAGAGAAACCAAAACCATCACGCCTGTCCGTATTGCTGGCCTTAAAGTAGCCGATACTGCCCACCAGGGTGCCGCTGACCGAGATGGGATCCGAGTCGATACACAGCTCCCCAGCACCCCGGCCGGCACAAGCTTGCAGGATATATTGCGCATTGGTACGGGCGTAGAGGGGCACTTCCAGTGCCAGGGTACCCGTTGTCACCTCTTCGCCAACCGGGCTAAAGCCGGAAATACCATCGGGGTTTTCCAATAGCCGGTAATGGCTAGCGCCGGCAACCTCGGTCCAGTCAAAACGAAAACGCTTGACGGCCTCAAAATTCAGCGTGACATCCTGTACCTTTTCCAGGGAAGGCACAGTGAGCGTCACCGTATTGCTGACAATCCCCTCCTGACTGGCGGACACCGTCGTGCCACCCACGCCCACAGCAGTGACTTCACCCTGGCTATCTACGGTGGCGATGGCGTGGTCATCGCTATTCCAGTTGGCACTACTGGTGAGATCGGCGGTACTGCCATCACTAAGGGTACCC
This sequence comes from Microbulbifer jejuensis, assembly GCF_047289955.1. Lineage (NCBI taxonomy): Bacteria > Pseudomonadati > Pseudomonadota > Gammaproteobacteria > Cellvibrionales > Microbulbiferaceae > Microbulbifer > Microbulbifer jejuensis. Next base: position 30,237 of record NZ_JBLBUB010000028.1, on the reverse strand, counting down.
TGGGCGCTTAATTGCAAGCGGTTGCCCCTGGCCAGGCTGACCGTGGACGGTGTCACCTGGATGGCGGTTAATACGGCAGCGGTGACTGTGACCGCCACAGTATTACTGACAATGCCATCCTGGCTGGCAGACACCGTCGTATTGCCCAGACCCGTTGCTATCAGTTTGCCCTGAGTGTCTACGCGGGCAATCGCCGTATCGTCACTGCTCCAGCTCACACTGTCGGTCACATTAGCCGTAGTGCCATCGCTAAAAGTGCCCTCGGCGAAGAGCGGCTCGCTGCTGCCCAGGGCCAGGCTGGCGCTCGCCGGTATCACTTGGAGACTGGTTAACGCCGCGGGGGTAACCGTAACTGCCACCGCATTGCCGGCAACCCCATCCTGACTGGTGGACACGGTCGCGCTGCCTTCATTGACCGCCGTCAGTTGGCCCCCGCTATCCACCGTAACAATATGGGTATCGCTACTGGTCCAGGCAACGCTATCAGTCAAATCCGCCGTAGTGCCATCACTAAAGGTACCCTGGGCGGTGAGCTGTTGCGTGGTGCCCTTGGCCAGACTATTGCTCGCCGGCGTGACCTGAATCGCGGTTAATACCGCACCGGTGACAGTGACTGTGGCGGTGTTGCTATCAATCCCCGCCTGGCTGGCAGAGACAGTCGCATTGCCCTCATTGACCGCTGTCAGTTCACCACTGCTATCCACCGTGGCAATATGGGTATCGCTACTGCTCCAGGCAACACTATTCGTCAGATCGCTAGTGGTGCCATCACTAAAAGTGCCCTGGGCCGTTAGTTGTTGCGTGGTGCCCTTGGCCAGAGTGTTGCTGACCGGCGTGACCTGAATCGCGGTCAATACCGCACTGGTAACAGTGACTATGGCGGTATTGCTAAAAATCCCATCCTGGCTGGCAGAGACAGTCGTATTGCCTTCACTGACTGCCGTCAGTTCACCCAGGCTATCGACCGTAACAATATTGGTATCGCTACTACTCCAGGCAACACTATTCGTCAGATCGCTAGTGGTGCCATCGCTAAAAGTGCCCTGGGCGGTTAATTGTTGGCGATTACCCTTGGCCAGGCTGGCACTGGGTGGTGTGACCTGAATCGCGGTTAATACCGCATTGGTGATAGTGACTGTTGCGGTATTGCTAACAATTCCCTCCTGACTGGCAGAGACAGTCGCGTTGCCTTCATCTACCGCCGTCAGTTCGCCACTACTATCCACCGTGGCAATCACCGTATCGCTACTGGTCCAGGCAACGCTATCAGTCAAATCCGCCGTAGTGCCATCACTAAAAGTGCCCTGGGCGGTGAGTTGTTGCGTGGTGCCCTTGGGCAAGCTATTGCTGGCCGGGGTTACCTGAATCGCGGTTAATACGGCACCGGTGACGGTCACTGTGGCGGTGTTGCTAACAATCCCATCCTGACTGGCGGACACGGTGGCATCGCCTTCATTCACTGCCGTCAATTCACCACTGCTATCCACCGTAGCAATATGGGTATCGTTACTGGTCCAGGCAACGCTACTGGTTAAATCAGCCGTGGTGCCATCACTAAACGTGCCCTGGGCCGTTAGTTGCCGCGTATTACCTTTGGCCAGACTATTGCTGGCCGGCGTGACCTGAATCGCGGTTAATACCGCACCGGTGATGGTGACTGTGGCGGTATTGCTAACAATCCCTTCCTGGCTGGCAGACACGGTGGCGGTGCCTTCGTCTACCGCCGTCAGTTGGCCACTGCTATCCACCGTAACAATATCGGTATCACTACTGATCCAGGCAACACTACTGGTTAAATCAGCGGTAGTGCCATCACTAAAAGTACCCTGGGCGGTCAATTGCTGCGTATTGCCCTTGGCCAGGCTGGGCGCAGGTGGTGTCACCTGAATACTGGTTAACATGGCGCCGGTGACATTGACCGTCACGGTATTGCTGACAATACCGCCCAAACGGGCATAGGCCGTGGTGTTACCCTCTTCCACCGCTGTGAGTTGCCCCTCCATATCTACAGTGGCGACAGCGGTATCGCCACTGTGCCAGTTGACACTGGTGAGCGTGACGATAGTGCCATCGCTGTAGCGGCCCAGGGCGGTGAGCTGTTGGGCATTGCCTTTGGCCAGGTCGACGGTGGCAGGCGTTACTTGAATCGCGGTCAATACGGCGGGGGTGACGATAACTGTTACGGTATTGCTAACAACCCCCTCCTTGCTGGCAGACACGGTGGCGGTGCCTTCGTCTACCGCCGTCAGTTGGCCACTGCTATCGACTGTCGCAATATGGGTATCGCTACTGGTCCAGGCAACACTAGTAGTGAGATCAGCCGTCGTGCCATCACTGAAGGTGCCCATGGCGGTAAGCTGCTGGCGGTTGCCCTTGGCCAGGCTGGGTGCGGGCGGTGTCACTTGAATCGCAGTTAACACGGCACCGCTCACGGTGACTGTCACGGTATTGCTGACAATACCCTCCCAACTGGCAGAAATGGTCGTAGCACCTTCGTCCACCGCGGTCAGCTCACCCTGGCTATCCACAGTAGCAATCGCGGTATCGCCACTGTTCCAGGCAACTGCATTGGTCACATCATCGGTGCTGCCGTCGCTATAAGTACCCATGGCGGTGAGTTGCTGGCGGTTGCCCTTGGCCAGGCTGGGTGCGGGCGGTGTCACTTGAATCGCAGTTAACACGGCACCGCTCACGGTGACGGTCACGGTATTGCTGACAATGTCACCCCAACTGGCAGAGGCCGTGGTACTGCCTTCCTCCACTGCCGTGAGTTCCCCCGATCTGTCCAGGGTGGCGACGGCGGTATTGTCGCTGTGCCAGTCGACGCTGTCGGTGATATCGGCGCTGCTGCCGTCGGTGTAGCGGCCCAGGGCGGTGAGCTGTTGGGTATTGCCTTTGGCCAGGTCGACGCTGGCCGGCGTCACCTGAATACTGGTTAACTCGGCGCCGGTGACCGTGATCGTCACGGTATTACTCACCATACCCGCCGAACTGGCAAAGGCCGTGGTGCTGCCTTCGGCCACCGCCGCGAGTTCACCCAACATATCCAGGGTGGCAATGGCGGTATCGCCAATATGCCAGTCCACACTGTCGGTGAGATCGACACGGGTGCCGTCGCTATAGGTGCCCAGGGCGGTGAGTTGCTGGGCGTTGCCCTTGGGCAGACTGACCACGGCCGGGGTCACCTGAATGCCGGTCAATACGGCACTGGACACGGTCACTGTCACCGTATTACTGAAGATAGCGTCCTGGCTGGCAGAAATGGTCGCATTGCCTTCGTCGACAGCAATCAGCGCACCCTGGCTATCCACGGCAGCAATCGCCGTATCGCTACTGGTCCAGGCGACGCTATTGGTCAGATCCGCAGTGGTGCCATCGCTATAGGTGCCCAGGGCGGCAAGCGGTTGGACGTTGCCTTTGGGCAGGCTGGCGGTGGGCGGTGTGACCTGAATGCCGGTTAAAATGGCACTGGTCACCGTGATGGCCACGCGATTACTGACAACATCGTCCCGGCTGGCAGAAATGGTGGTATTACCCAGGTCCACTGCGGTGAGCTCACCCAGGGTGTCCACGGTGGCAATGGCGGTACTGTCGCTGCTCCAACTGACGCTGTCGGTAAGATCCAGTGTGCTGCCGTCACTAAAGGTACCCAGCGCGGTGAGTTGTTGGCGGTTGCCCTTGGGCAGGCTGGCGCTTGGCGGTGTCACCTGAATGGCGGTCAGGACGGCATTGGTGACGGTGACCGCCACACGATTGCTGACAATATCGCCCAGGCTGGCCGTGACGGTGGTGCTGCCGATCGCCACGGCCCTGAGTTCGCCCAGGGTATCCACGGAGGCGATATCGGTATCGTCACTGGCCCAATTGACGCTGTTGGTGAGATCGGCGGTGCTGCCATCGTTATAGCGGCCCAGGGCGGTGAATTGCTGGCTGTTGCCCCTGGGCAGCTCCACCACCGCCGGTGTCACCTGGATACTGGTCAAGACCGGGTCGGTGACGATAATGGTTACAGCATTGCTGACAATACTGCCTAAACTGGCCGTAATCTGTGTACGGCCCGCACGGATCGCGGCAACATTGCCATCGGCATCCGCAGCCACTATCGCCGTGTTGTCACTGTGCCAGTTGACGCTGCTGGTGAGATCGGCGCTGCTGCCGTCACTGTAGCGACCCAGGGCAATCAGTGCCTGGCTGTCGCCCACGGTCAAAGACACCTCGGCCCCGATGTCGGTGGCGCCCTCGGCAGTCAATACCTGGATGGACTCCAGCGTGACCGCGGGGCGATTCCACTGCTCGGAATCACAGCCGGCCAGCATCGTGCTGATCAGGGTGGCCAAAGTGACGAAAAGAAATTTGGTAAACGACATTGCCGGTCCTGCGGTGCTCACGGTGAGCAACACTTTTTCTGGTTAATTTTTGTTCTACACCACCCATCGGGTGCGGATGCGAATACAGGGGTTCCTGGCCGCGAATGATGACGCAGTCTTTATCCACAGTGTTTGGGAGCTTGCCTGGAAACAGGCGAGATTAAGAAGATCACAAGACCCGGATTCCAATAGTCGATTATATTGGAATTCAAATTGGCCCCGCAACCCGGGCCGCGTGTTAGGGTGCGGGTGGGGTGTTTGCTGTTGGCCGCTGAAAAGGTTTGTAAAACAACAAACCCCGGCAAGTTGTCACTGCCGGGGCTTTGGCGCCACTTTTAGACCGGTTGGCTCAGGAAGTCTCTTACTGGTGGCTGTATAGAAACAGCTTTAGGGGCTCTTCAATGTGTAATGTCAAGACTTGACCTCTTCATGGTACAAGATTGGAGAAATGGCCTTTTTAATTTCTTTTTTTGGTATTTTTACTGTTTTAGACTCGTAGCCACCAAGCATAGACTTTAACTCCAAAAAGAGACATATATCTCGCGGATTTTTAACAAGGTCAAAAGCCTCTAGCGTAATGCTGCCACCGTCAATTTCCGGGGAGTACAGTCCAATTTTTATTATATAAATGTAGTCCCCAGACCTATTAGTGTTCAGGCTATCTATTGGTGCATTGCTCAGCAAAAGATCATCCAACGATTTATCGCCTATAAAAACACCCCCTCTTTTCAATAAAACTTCCTCATTCGGATTTTCACAGAAATAAACATTAGCGCTTACACGAACCCCCTTTTTTTTGGCAAAAGAAAAAATATTTTCCTTAGAAGCCAGCTTCACCATAAGTCTCGGGATATAACCACTTCTCAAGGTATATTGCCCACGATCTATTTCTTTTCCAGTTACTTCAGGAACCTCAATAAGCTCCACCCCAGAAAAACGAAGGTCACCGGGCATCGTCGATATACAACCCAGAAGACCGAACGACAGCAAAATTAGAGCAGGAATTCTAAATAGGACTCTGGTCATAATCATGGCCTGCAATATTTAATACAGATGGACATATGATTTAGAGAGCTAGCCGTGTGGTTGGTTGCATATCCATCAGGGCGAGAATTCCATGCACCACCAACGGTGGCTATGAAATTACTCTGGTGTGACCACATACCGCCAGTTGAATCATAGTTATTCCAAATCACTGCATTGTTTGCTATCGCCTGCATACTGGGCCTAGTCCACCCAACTGGATCAACGGTAACCAACTTGTATACTTGTGAACCACCCGCAACTATATGCGAAGCTGTATCAGCACCATAGCTATGAGCTACAACTGTAACCCTGCCTTTGTGATCTGAAATATAGGTTGAAAGAGCATCGGAGTCAGTCCATTCAAAATACTTAGCACTCTCTTCGCCATATTCTTCAATGTATGCTTTGTACTTATCCTGGACAACAGGGTCGCTCAACCCGCTCCCATCCCCTGCACCGCCCACAAACGCCACTTTATCGCTCCCAGTAATATTGGGTTTTTCGGTGGGCGGTGTTCCTGATCGAGCTATCGAACCCATTGCCATTGCAAAGGCCGCGGTCGCTGCCCCATTGGCAAATTTGCCCCCGGTTGCCTTCGATATAGACCCCGACACCAGCATCCTTGTCGCCAGTTGGGTATCTTTGCCAAACCCGCCGCCGACACCGGCCGATACAAATCCGTGCCCGAACTTCCCGCCTCCAATCACAGACAGTACACCGCCAAACGTGCCCCGCAACGCAAATGCGGTTGGACTCCAGCCGCCCGGCATACCCGCGAATGCGCCCGCGGAGATGCCCCCGAGGACCCCGTTTTTGAAAGCTAACGCCCAGCTACCGGTAACCTGGTAGGTCTGCACGGCATTGTAACCAGCCAATACCGCCGGGCAGGCGGCCTGTGCCATTATACAAACGCCCACCTGGACTACAGCGTTCAGTGTAGGGTTCTGTGACAGCTTATAGTGTATGGCCCGGCCATTCAGCCAGCGGTCCCGAAAACGCGTCCACTTGCTGTAGCCGCTGGGGTCGGTGTAACTGAGGGGGTTATTGTGCACGTAGGCGTAGCGGTTGTAGCCCTGCACACTGGCCACATCATCAATCACGGGATCGGCGGAGACAAACCTTGAGAGTGTTGGGTCGTAAACCCGACCATTCATGTGTATCAGGCCCACGGCGTCGAGCATTTCGTGGCCGGTATAGCCCCGGTTACTGGTGAGGTGATTGAAGCTGCCCACCCCAAGTGTGGCGATGATATTTTCCGGTGTGCCGAGCTGTTCCCAGGAGAACGGGGCCCTGCGCTTGCCCCAGGGGTCAAAACTATAGACCAGCTTATTGCCCAAGTGGTCTTTTGCCACCTGGCCGGCTTCGGTGGTAATCACATCCAGGCTGCCTTGCAGGTCCTTGAGCAGGTAGCGGGTCTCTCTGCCGGTAACCTGATCCGATTGATCCAGATCCACAGTTTCCATTGCCACTCCGGCAAGGCTTCTGCGGTAATAGGCTTTGACAAAGCTGCCATTTCGGGTCCGCTCAATGACTTTTTCAACACCGCCGAGCTGTAAGGTGGTGACGCTGCCATTGCCGTTGTCATCCACCCGCTTGTAGCGGTTGCGGTCCGGGCCGTAGAGAAGGCGGGTACTGTGGCTGCCCTTTTCAATCAGGGTGGGCTTGTCGAAAACGCTGTATTGCAGGATGCGACCGCTGCCGTCACCCACCAGGTTGCCATTGTTGTCGTACTGGTAACTGATGCTGCCGATGCTGGTGCCGGTGACGGCGTGGGGCTGTGGGCCGTTGTAGCTGTAGTTGCCCACACCGGTCTTGAAGGTGATGTTACCGCCGCTATCGTACCGGACCTCCTGTACATCTGCCTGGCTTCCGCTGTTATAGAGGTAGGCGTAGCGCAGGCGGTTGAGATCGTCGTACTGATAGACTTCTTCCAGACTTTTTTGGTAGCTGCCATCGCCGCTCTGATCGGTTTTCGACATCAGGTTGCCAATGGTGTACCAATCATAGTGCAGGTTCTGTATCTGACCGATGCCGGGGGCAATATCGGTGAGAATATCGGTAAGACGATGGCTCCGGGGATCGTACTGATAGGTTGTGGTGAGACCGTTACCCAGCCTGACCTCCCTCACCTGGCCATGGGTGGTCATAGCTTCCACAGTGTAATAAAAACCGCTTCCGACCGGGGCCCGCAAGTCGCGCACGCCCTGTTTGTAGCCATAGGCGTTGTAAACGGTCTCCACACCATAGAGGTAGTCGCCCTGTTGGCCCACCTGCTGGTTGCTGGCGTCGAAGTTTTTTACAGCACGGCTGTACTTGTCGTAGGTGACTTTTTCGAAGAAGTCACCGTCACCGCCGATCAACCCCAGGGAAGTGGTGGTTTCCCCCAGGCGACCGTACTGGTCGTAATGCAGTAACTTGAGGTGACCGAGATCTTCCAGGTTGGGGCTGCAGCCACCTTGAATGGCCACCGGCGCCTGGGCGACGGCCACCAGTTTGCCATCGAACCGGTAGAGGGAATCGCAGCCCGGGTCTTGATCGTAGTACCAGCGGGCGAACTGCTGCAGGTCACCGTTTTGGCTGAGCGAGTCGAAGTTTTTGTAATCCGCACGGGTGATCATACGCCCCAGGGCGTCGTAGGTCATGGCGGTACCCTGAGCCTTGGCATCCCTCTGCCAGTGCAGTTCGCCAAAACCGGTGTAGCCGTAGGTCCAGGTACCCTTGTCCGGGTCGATCATTTTGTCTTTGCGGCCCAACTGGTCGTATTCGATACTGGTGAGTGCCGTCTGCAGGCCGCTGCTGTCGAGTACCTTGACGTTTTTCAGCTTGCCGTCAGCGTAGTAGCTGTATTGCAGCTTGCCACCGATAGCGTCCGTGATTTCAACCGCCTCACCGAGGAGATTGTTTTGCGTGGTTTTACTCTGGCCACAATTGGTCACTGTGATCGAAAGCTCATTGTAAACCGTGGCAACATCGCACTGGCCGTCCGGTGCATCCACCAGGGTGGTACGGCCGAGTAAATCATAGTGGTAGAAAGACCAGCGCGGATTGCTGCCGGTGTGGGGTTCCGACACCGCCTTGACCCGCGACTGCGCATCGTATTGGGTATCCACATAGATCGGGTTGCCGTTGAAGCCCTGTGTCTGTTTGCGAACCTCCCGCCCCAGGCGGTCGTGATAGGTGATAACCCGGGTCTGGTCGATACCGGTCGTGGTAGATTTGTAATGGGCAGGAACACCGGCCACCGTGGGACAAGTCACGGTCGCACTGCACAGTGTTTTCAGGGTGGTGCTGTGGCTGCCGGTTTCAACATATTCAAAATAGGCATCGCCATATTGTGAATAAGCGCGGCTGGTGGCCACGCCACTGATATCCAGTGCTTTCCCTGCTGCACCGAAGGCATTGAAGTCCTGTAGCTGTGCGGTGGTCTGGTTCAGGGCGTTGATCCGGGTGGTCGCGTAGCGGCCATAGCCATCGTAAAGCGTCCGGGTCATGCGGCTGTTGCCAACGGCATCCGTGACTTTGACAGAGGTTCGATTGCCGAAACGGTCGTGTTGATATTGGGTATGCAGTTCGAGCCCGGTGCCCTTTGCTACCCATTCATCGGTGAGCAATCCGGTGATCGGATCGTAGCCGAAGTCTGCCTGGCGGGTAATGGCGGGCGCTGCCAGCCTGCCGAATCGCTCGGTGGTGACCGTGCTTTTGATTAAGCGCCCCGTGTGCCAACGGTTGCTGTCCACCACATTGTTATAGTTGTTCTTGGTGGTCTGGTTTTGCAAGCGGTTGCCTGCTGCATCGAAGTTTTCAACGATCACCTCGGAGACATTGCCATACAGCAGGTCGGCCGTTTTGGCACGGTCGTAAATGGTCTGGGTGGCTTTATTGCCGAGGTAAGTGCCATCAAGCTCGTACAATTTATCGATGGCCTTACTAATATAGGGGAAAACCGTTTTACCGGTTGGCGCAAACGCATCCAGTTCGTTCACTGAGCAACTGATCAAAATTTGGCTGGTATCGCTACAGGCAGCAGGAACGGCAATATTGCCCAGGCTCGGTTCGATGACCTTGGCCGTTTCCTCTGGCATGCCGATATAAGGGTAGTCCTGGCGGTAGTAAGTGGTGGTCTTGACCTGGTTCTGCGGATCGTAACTGGTGACCTGCTCGAAGCCCAAAAAGCCGCGGCCCCCGCCCTGCATGCGACCCTTGGCGTAGTGATAGTGCACTTCTACCGTGTTGGCGTCATTGTTGGCTGCCGGAGCATCCGAGGTAGCCTTCTGTACCACATACATGGGGGAGTAGAGATCGAATACCGGCGAACCATTACCGTATTCCAACCCGGAAGCGCCCGTGGTGCGGGTGTAAACATTGCTGGAAGCGTCATTCAGGCGGGCATACCGGATCTCGGTTTTCACCCCGAAACCATCGGTAATACGGCTCAATACATCTATTGGCTTGTTTTTGTGCTTGGGCTTGAGAATGCGCAGGTACTTCTCTGCAAACGGCACCCGGTTGTCGCAGGGATTACCCGAGGTAACGTCCTCAAGTTCCGAGCAGATTTCCAGAATTTCCCCACGGCCATCCCCATCCAGGTCCAAGGTGTAATGAAAGATGTCGGTCTCGTGCACACCCCAGGCAAAGCCGGTATTCAAGGAAGTACCAAAACCGGTGGGCGTGTTGAGAAGAACATGCAGGGTGCCAAAGCTGCCGCTGACATCTTTTGGATACAGGATATCTGTAAGGCCATCGTCATTCCAGTCATAGAGTAGAGGGTCTTCATCGACCTGGGAGGCCAGCGTTCCGGCACGAACAAAATTATCACCCGTAAAATGATATAAAGCCCATTGGGATTCATCATCTGAGCGATACAGCATATCTACCAGGCCATCCCCGTTAATATCTGCAAAACGCTGTTCTGATTTAAAAGCCTGCCAGTGCTCTTGCTGCTGGAAGATGACACTGTGGCTGCCTGTTCCGGATGAGATAAGAATGGCGAAATGGTTCCAGATCAAAACCGGCGTATTGTTTGGGCATTCAAAGTGGGGGGGATCACATATCCATTTGGTGGTTACAATTGCACTGAAATCCGCAATGCCGTCATTGTTCAAATCAGAGACAATATCATTGTCCCTAATTGAGATGGCAACTCTCTGCCGGTCATAACCGGGGGGATAGGGAATCTCAGGCAGGTTCAGTATTTCCCGGGTCGTCTCTGCAGAGGCAAACTGGAGACCTCCACCCGGTTTCCGCTCCGTGAGCCGGACAACGGCGGCCACTTCTGCTTCATCACCGTACATCCCGTCATCGGCCTGAATTTTTAAATAATCCGGCAGTCCATCCCCATTAAAATCATACATATTGCCTTTTTGATCGGGCTCATAGGGAATTGCGGTGGTGAGTTCGGTGCCGGAGAAGGCACTACCCAGTGATAGATTCACTTTCCAGGCGCTACCACTGCCTGCCGGTACGTGTAGCAGATCACTTTTGCCATCATCGTTGTAGTCCACCAGATGCCATTCTTTGTGGACATTGGAGCGCGCGCGGATCTGCGTATTCTGTGGGTTCAGGCCCCCATTGCCATCACCCAGGGCAATACGAAAATAATAGCGGTCATCATCATTGGTCCATGGATCTCCCGGCGATAATTTAATCCATACCAGGTCCTGTATGCCGTCACCGTTGATATCACCAGCCTTACCGCCTATAAAGTTACGGGAGAGCAAACTCGTATTGGGTGCATCGTCGCCAACTCCCATTGCGGTCAGCTCGGTGTACTTAAAACTGGTCGATGGCCGACAATTGTCACCAACACATTCCTCGATGGCCGCCATGCGCAGGCGGCCAGTGGCACCGGTCTCATAGGTGGGTACATAACGGCGCAGCTCGGTGCCATTGGCTTTAGAAGTGACGGAGGTGAGACGGCGTGTCAGGGATTTACTTTCGCCAAAAGCATAGCCATAAAGTTTGTCACTGCGGCTGCTGTCATAAACAAACCGGATCTCGTTGAGTGGGGCATCACTGGCATTGGCTGCATAATAAATAGTGTCAATCACATGTTCGCCAGTATCCGCATCCTTCAGGTAACGATATTGAATATAGTTACCCGCGCTGTCCTCTTGCCGATTCAAATGCCAGACATTGGCGGTATAGGCGTCTTCGCTCAAGCCGTAGTAGGAGATGGAACCATCCTTGCGATAAACCTCGAAGCCTTTGCCAGTGCCCACATTGGTGGAAACCAGTTTCACACGTATAAAGGAATCCAGCGAGGGTCGATACAGCGAGCCTACGCTACCCAAAGTACCGCTGATCAGTTTGAGGCGATGACCATCCAGGCAATACCGATCAAAGGCACTGCCGTTGACATTGTCCTCTTCCTGCGTGCGGCGACAGGCAGTGATTGCGGAGAGACCACTGATGCTCCACCCCATACCCAGAAGGCCATTGCCCCTTTCACTGTTGTAAGACAGTGCTACCGAGGGTACGGCGCCGCCGGAGGCGGGGCCGGTTATTATGGGAACGGTGTAGTTGGCCGCTCCGGATTCGGTGACCCGGAACTCACCGCCAACGATGCCTACCCGATCCGATGCCAATACCCCAGTAGCGGTATTGGGCAGTGCGGTCTCCCTGTGTGGCGGTACTTCAATAGCCACCGGCGGCTCGGATATTGCGACCTCCACAATGTCGGAGACGGTGTCTCCGGAACAGGGGGCATAGGCGGAAACCTGATTACAGGCGCGTACTTTGAAGGCATGGAAACCATCGTTAAGGGTATAGTCCCGGGATAAGCTCTGTAAATCCGTATGGGCACGCTTGTCGCCTTCATGCCAGGTGATGGGACCATCAGATGCATTTGCGCTACCGGGGATCACTTCGTAGTATTTTACATTGCCGCCGGCAGCCCCCCAGTTGAGATTGATGAAACCGGTACGGGTAAAAGTGGCCGATGGCTTGACTTCTCCCGGAGGGCTTGGACGCTCGGCAACAATCACACTGACGGCACTGCTGGTAGGGCAGTTGTTCTCACGTGAGCAACGTAAATTGAAAGCTTTGACCGTATAGGTATAGTTACCATCACTGCGCTTGGGAAGGGTGTAAGTATGCGGCGCATTGGGTGTTTGCGGGTCACTGGCCAGGGTTTTTGCTAATTGCCCGTTCTGATAGATTTCGTATTGATAGACGTCTTGGTTTTTTAAATCCGTCCACCGCAGGGAAATAACGCCGTCATCATCGTTGGGCAGTGACTCTATCGCCGGTTTGGTGGGTATAACCTGATTCCACACCTCAAGGGATACCGGATTGCTCCAGCTGCTGCTACAGCCGGCACTGTTACAGTTCTTGGTGCGAAATTCCCATGTTCCATCCCCCAGCCCGGTTACTTCGAAAGAATGGCTTGCCGCGGTGGAGTAATTACCCTCCCCTGGCCAGCTACCACTCTGGCGTTTTTGCCAGCGCACCGTGTTGATGGGCCCGGAGCTGTTGGAGGTAATAACAGTATTGCCATCATAGGAAACGGTGTGCTGAGCAGAGACTGTCGGCTTGCCCGGTGCCAGCACGATAGTAATTGAATCGCTTGCACGCCCTAAATCGATACATTCACTACTGGGGCATCGATAACTTTCCAGGCGATAGTGATAGGTACCACTGGCAGGCACTGTATCGATATAAACGCCGTTTTCCACTCCGGCGGCCCGAAACAATTGCTCGCTGTTGCGGGACAGCACGAGATATTGTCCTCCCGCCCATTCGGCATCCCACACCAGTGTCACCTTTGCGCCCTGGTGAGATTGTATAAAGAAATCAGGAAAATCCGTATTTACCTGCTTGAAGCCAGTAAAGTTTCCACAGGACCGTACCCCCGAATAAGTACTGCATGCGCGGACCCTGTAGGAATAGGTTCCGCTTTTCGTTTTGGTATATGACCTGGATGTCCCACTTTGAGTCCAGCTTGCGGAAGTTTCACCGGTTTCCTCGACTCGGTAGGTTATATCGCCATCTCCGCTAACGGCATTCCAGCGAATCGCATAAATGCCATCTGCGGATGACGAGGGTACAGTGAAACCGCCAGGGACCCCGGGTGCCTTGGAAACAATCAGGTTATCGGAGGTTTTATAATTCCCGGTTACACCGTTTTTAACCGCAGCAACCCGATACCGATAGGTGCCGGTTGAGCGTCCAGACAGGGTCTTACTGGTTGAGGAGCCGGTGTAAACCGTAGACCAACTGCCACCGTTTCTCTGCTCCCGCAATATATAGCTGTCGCGCCCGGATACGGCATTCCAGGAAACTGTGAAGCTGCCGCTGGTTGAAGACCCGGGCAGGTTAATGGCGCCTGGGGTTCTGACAACGGTGATCGCCTTGCTTGCCGTATAACCACTACAAGCCACATAACAGGCTCTGACTTGATATTCGTACACGCCGGAAAGGCGGCCGGAAACCGAGGTTTGTCTGCCGGAACCACTATAAACCGTAGCCCAACTCCCTGCGTTTTTTCGCTCTCTCAGTTGGTACTTACCCGGATTTCCAGGGGCAGCGCCCCAACCGATAGTAAATGCACCGGTTTTATTGTTGGCAGCAAGCGTGATCCCGCCGGGCTTTGGGATACTGACCTTGACCGTATGGCGACCACTCAATATCCAGGAACCTCCCGGATTATTGAATGTGCCCTGCGGTTCTGGGTTCAGCCTCTGCGGAGCCAGTGGTACATTTGCACCAATTTTATTGTCACTCCCAGGAATAGAAGAAAGCAGGCAGGTTGGGCACGGGTCGTACCAATTCTTGTAGTAAAATTCCACTTTGTAACTGGCGGAATTGGAAACTGAAAAAGTAAAACTGCCCCCTCTTGTGCTCGCGGTATGGGTTGACTTTAAACTGCCATTGCGAAAAAGCCGGAGTTCAGCAGCAACCGGGGTGGCGGAAGGATTTACAGAGTAATGGATTGTAAACTGGCCGGTGGTGTTACTGGCAGGTCCGCTTACATCAGCCAACACTGTGCCAGATATCAGCCCAAGGGCCAATATCACAATAGATCGTACTACAAACACCTTACCCACTCCAAAGCTTTCAAGCTGTTATTTTTTACGTACCCAATCCAGCAGGGTGGTTAAAATCAGCCTGTTTGGAGTGAACCGCGCTGTAATTTTGAGCTTCCCAAATCACCATTTGGGAACCATCTCTAGAATTTTTGGCTTTATGAATTGAATACCCGGAAATTCCCGCAACAGGAAAAGTGAAGTGGTACAAGCGTACGCTTTACAGGCCCTTCAATTACCGAAACAGCAGAACCCCTGGCAATCAGATATTTCAATTCAGCAAACGCAAACTTATCAGATTTTTTTCATTTTACTTGCTATACAGATATCAAGGAAATGAAATAAGCGCCAAATTTTATGATCCCTCGCATAACAGAGTATAAATATTGTTACTCCTAAGAAGCCGCAACAGTTTGCAGCATTGTTTGTATTGCTTCTGTAAAGGGCCAGCCTGGGAAGGGATGCTGAAGTGCTGCGCAGTCAGAAAATGCTGTGCGTGGATGCGATACCACAGAGGCAGAGAACGGAGCAGGCACTCCAGCACTGGCGATAACAATACAGCGAAATAAGCACCGAGCCATACAGCGGACGCAAGCGACCGCAAAAAAAAGAATAAGCAATTATGCCGATCCGTATCGGATCTCACACGGGACACCTTGATCCTGTCAAAGACCACCAGAGAAATTTCTGAGTCTGATCAGCTCCGCCGCAGTGATCCAGTGTGGTGGTGAGGGGATTATCGGTATGCTGACGCAGGTCGAGCAACAGGCCATGCGTTGTATCCCGAAAACACAGACTACCCAGGAGGCGAGCCTGCACGGATACCTGCAGTGGAGGCGCTCGCCCCTATTGCGCCCACGGCCTCACAAGGCTGTTGCGGTACCTGCCCCCCCACTTACAGCATCTGCAGTTCATCACGGTCAAAAAATTAAAGTTTTCCTGAAATCCAAATAAATTTCGTTCACACAGGTTTTATTGCCCTACATTCCTTATGATGTGGACACTCTTAGCCAGTGAAGGCTGACAAACCGCCGTATATTGTACGCCAAGTTCATCATACCAACTTTGAAGGTCACTCTCACAAATGCAATGACTATCAAAAACATACCTCCTTGTTCGTTTTTCATAGAACCAAGCCGTGCTCAATACGCGCCCGGACCCTAGGTTTTTTTCAGTTTGCTCCCTTCTCCCGTTCACTCAGCGGCCTGTGGCGACAAATTTTCTTGTAACCATGGTTTCAGTAACCCATGGCATTCAAAATGATTGCACTGTTTTCGCTGTAGTAGTCACTATCTGCCCAAACATTCTGAGAGCTGTTCTCAATCAGCAACTCATGGAATACATTGGAGTCGTGGACTGCAACCGTAGTCACTGTATAGCCGCGTATCAGTTTGTGCCGGTTGTCTACGCAGGCGTGATTCTGATAGCCGTAGTGCGTTTCGTTATTTTTCTTAGCCCAGTGGACACCCAGATCCTTTGATCGCAGAACGTTTGGGGTATCCTGAAACCCTTGCGGCACCTTGCCTTCCTTGATCTCCTTATTTTCTTCACGTGTATTACGCTATCATGGAGCCTCAACACAGCTGACATCAACGGTTTGCCCCTTCCTGGCCTTGTATCCTCTGGCATCCAATTGCAGGTCAAAGTCTAGAAACAAGGCCTCCCAAGTCTGCAGCGACCAATTGCCCCCGGAATACCCAAATGGTTTTTGCATCCGTGTCTTGCCCTCGGAAGTTACTTCGAGGAAACAGCAGAAACTATAACGATCCCGGATTTGAAACTCCAACTCGTCGTCCGGCAAATTATACAGAACTTTAAACATCATCAACGCATCGAATGGTTTTCTGCCAACATTATTCTTACAGTACTTTGTGCGACTTTCGCTCTAAGTAGTACGAAAGTCCCCCTCAATGAACCAATCTGTTTAGCTCGACGAGAGGATCGCGTTCATTCAGCTTGTGATGACGGTCTTCGAGATCAAAAAAGCTGGGTTGCATTACGCTATGACCTTGGATTTTTCCTGGATGTTAGTATTATATCAAAAGTTAGTTAATTTTAACGATACTCTCCAGAGGTGGATGAGCGCTCCAAACCGTTTTGTGATCGGGGCGAGAACCGGCAGCTCTCATTTTTTTCTCAATCACACAGAGGCCATCGCTGCGAATTTTCTAATTTCCGAAGTGGCTTCGCTTTAGGGCATCAGTTCCACTAACCTAATAGCTAAGCAGGAGATAAAAATGCTAAAAAAAGAACTGGTCAAGCCAATCATGGCCGGTTATGTGCTGATAACGTTGACACTCAGCTCGATTGTGCAAGCGGCAGTCAATGTCCACGTCATAGTTGAAAAGGCACAGGAGTGGCAACAGATCGAAGAGACAACTCTCTATTGCTCGGTCAATGCACCCTTTGTCCACCAAATTTCCAGTCATACTCAAGCTGAACTGACCGATGTGCTACCGACCGGCTCGACCGTCAAGGCCGGTGAATTGGTGGCAGAGCAGGATGGGTATTACCTTGCCAGTGAGCTGGCAGTCATCCGCACCGATCTCGAACTCGCCGAAACACAGCTCAAGCACGCTGAGGAAGAGCTTGTCAGGCTCAAGACCCTTAGGAAAAGTGAGCTGGTCTCCAAGTCCCAGTTGAATGAACTTATGCTCAGCGTCAATATGCACCGGCTCAATAGGCAGCGATTGAAACAACAGTTACAAACTAACAAGTACCGCTTCGAACATCTTAAACACTATGCCCCGTTTAGCGGCCAAGTGTTGCAAGTAGATGCAAGTCCTGGAGAGCGGTTAAATGCAGGCCAGAGAATAGCGCAACTGCTGCCACTGGAAAAAAAACAACTGGAGTGCAAGATTCCCCAAGAGCACGCGCCGAAAGCAACATCACTGGACAATTTTGAGTTTCGGATCAGGGGTGAGCTCATTCCACTCCGGGATATCGGTAGAACAGTGGATACCGACACTCAAAACCTGACGTTGTATTTTGATGGCAATGGTGAAAGATACAAAGCCCTGTTGGTGGGGCAACGATTCCGGCTTTCCATGCTGAAACGGCTAGAGAGTATCCAAAAAACCGAGAGTATTACCCGGGTACCCTCAGACGCCGTCAAACTGGAAGGCAGTACATATCAAGTCTGGGCTGTAGATGGGAATAACACAGTGCATAAACTCCCAGTGCGAATACTCGATACCTTGGCAACCCATTTCGTTGTCCAATCTGAAATCAAACCGGGGGATTTGCTTGTTATGGTTGGACACGAAGGGTTACAGGAAGATCAGGAGGTAGTACCTTTGAACAAGGGCAAGTCATGAAATTCATAGAGAACTACAGTTCGGCAATTATAAGCTGCGGCTTCTTGTTGGTCGTCCTGGGTGTTATCGCTGGCCTAAAACTACCCAACTCCTTGTTGCCGGTCATTGATCGCCCACAAATTTCCCTCGCAACCTCATGGCCTAGCAAGACAGCAACCGAAATAGAGCAAGCGTTAGTTGCCCCTCTGGAACAGGAACTGTCCACACTCGGCTATCTGAAAGAAGTACAGACAAATGTTAATAACGGTTTCGCATGGACCACATTGACCTTCCACCCCAATGCCAACATGGAGAAGATGTACATTGATACACTCTCCCGTATCAATCAGGTTCCAAATTGGCCGCCCCAGGTTCCGCTGCCTCGCGTTTTTAACTATAGCAACGGTGCCGGAGCTACACTCGCTAGCTTTTTTCTCTACTCGAAGACTTCGGCCAGCAAAGCTGAACTCATCCAGGCGTTTCGGACTCATGTTCACCCTGCATTCAGTAAAATTCCCGGTGTGGCCTCGGTTGTGGTCGCCGGTACACCCATGGAACAACGTGTCGATATCGAATTCGATCCCAGCAAGCTCGCCAGCCATTCACTGACCATCGATGACGTGCAAGCCCGCCTTCAGGATCTTATGGATCGCTCCGGTGGCACTCTAACAATCGGGTCAAGAGAATACGGTTTGCACTTCAAAGGACAGGTTCCGCTTGAGCAAATGAATGACTTACCTATCGCCACCAGTGGTCCGCATATAATCCATTTGGGCGACATTGCATCTGTGCATACCCGAGTCGTCTCCGATTGGAGTTTCTTTGCACTCGAGGGCAACCGTTCATTCTATTTCTATTTACAGCCAACCGAAAACATCAACGTTCTAAACACCATCGACAGCATCAAACAGGTGATCACGGACCTGAATGATGACGACTTGTCAAAGTTGGGGATGGAAATTTCCATTAGCCGCGACGACTCGAAGAGCATCTTGGACTCTCTTAACCTTGTGTATGGAAGTCTGGTGATGGGTGCTCTCCTCGCTTGCATTGTCCTTTACTGGTTCTTGCGTGACTTGCGGGTGTTAGCCTTGATTTTTGTGAGTATGCCAGTCTGTATCGCACTTGTTGTCCTTGGAATGTATGCGGGCGAGAGAAGCATGAACGTAATCTCGCTGGCCGGAATAGCGTTGTCGATCGGCTTGTTGGTTGATGCAGCCATCATCGTGATCGAAAACATTCGGCGCCTTCACGGAGAGGGACTAGGGCTCTCCTTGAGTATTCGTCGGGGTACACAGGAGGTCACCACCGCATTGATCTCCTCGACTATCTCCAGTGTTATCGTATTTCTTCCAATCCTTGCCATGCAATCGCCGACGGGGCAACTATTTAAGGATCTCGCCTACACAATCTCTAGTGCGCTCTTAGCTTCATTGGTTTTCTCCTTGGTTCTCCTCCCCGCAATGGCCAGGTATTTTTTAAAAGAAATATCGCCGATGAAATTGCAGATCACAGGTGGAAATTCTAATCGAATCCTATCCCAAGTAGCCAGGTTGTCGGTATTACCAGCAACTCGCTCCCGGTGGGCATGCATAACGCTAGCTCTCGGTTTACCAGTCGCCCTTTTCGTTACTTACCTTGCTGCGCCACCTATCGACGTATTGCCGGAGCCCAAGCAAGCCATGATTTCCACGTCTATTAATTTTGAAACGCCCATGGCCATGGATGTCGTCGAAGAAGAGGTCGCCAGGGTGATTTTGGATCGGATCGAACGCAAGAAGGATACCCATAATTTACAGTTTTACACCTATGGAATCATGTGCTACCCAATGATGTGCAATCTCTACTTTTACACTCATGAGGATTGGAATTTTAATGATTTCAAAAACTGGATCGAAAAGGACATCGTGCATGGCTTCGCCGGAACTAGAATATTCACCAGTCAAGGCCGATTGCTGCAATTTGCAATGCCCAACAGCCGCATAAGCCAGCTCGATATCAAAGGGTCAGAACTTCCGATCCTTCAATCCGCGGGACGCGAATTACTCTACCAACTCCGATCTGAGTTCCCAAAGGCCCAGATTCTGGAGGGTACGGCCTTGAGTGACCGTGGAGTGCGAATTGAATTTCAACCTGATCAGGAGCAGTTAATATTTTTCGGAATGAGCCTTTCCGAATTCAATCATCATCTTGTTGCACTAACTGACGGGATTTATTTGGGAAACTTCTATACGGGCACCAACACGCTTCCATTCTATTTAAAATCTAAAGATCCCGTGGATCTGGAACAACTTCTTGATTCGGAGATAATGATAAACGGGCACGGTCTCGTTCCTCTGCGACAATTGACCGATGTGAGAATTACTCTGACGCCAGACACCATACTCCGCATTGATCGGGATGTCAGCGCCTCCCTAAATCTGACGCCCCCTCCAGATATTGCTATGAAAGATTTCGTGGATAGCGTCAGCCAAAGCGTCGATAGATTTATGAAAGAAGGTGAATACAGCGACCTGCACGTACAGTTCCGAGGCAGTGCCAATGAGCTCAAGCTATTTCTCCAGGAATTTTTGTATATATTTCTTGCAGCCCTGGTGATTCTGGCGATGCTCCTGTCTTTCACTTTGGGGTCAATTAAGTTAGCAGTAGCTGTACTGCTAGCAATACCATTGTCTTTCCTCGGGGGCATGCTAAGCCTTAATTTACTCAACTTTTTTGTACCGCAGAACCTGGATGTAATTACGATGATTGGATTTGTTATCCTGATGGGGCTTGTGGTAAACAATTCGATTCTTTTAGTAAGTCAATTTCAGGCAGCCATGAACGGGGGGGCAAACCAGTTCGATGCGATTAAGAATGCAGTTAATTTGCGTATTCGCCCGATAATGCTGACTACCATGACGTGTATATTCGGTAACTTACCTCTCGTCCTGAGCCCCGGTGACAGCGCAGCCATCTACCGTGGTCTTGCAACCGTGATTACCGGCGGTATGGTGTTTGCCGCTCTGCTGGTGCTGAGCTTTATGTCAGCCTTGTTGTCGCTTCCGGTATTTAATCTTAGTCGGAGCACTCTCAGGCTCAAAGAAAGACAAAGAATATTGAATGTCAATGCCGTGGCTTGAGGGAAATATATCTATAGTATTTGAGAATTCTACTTTACAAAAACATAATTTTGTTGTTTATAGTTTCCAGTCTCCTAGTGGCCGGGAAAATACAGAAAACTATTTCTACACAGATATTATTTAAAGGATATCTATCAGAATATAGTTTAATTGAATCGAAACAAGAAGAACAAAAGAAAACTTATTGTAACTTTTACCGTCAAGTTAGACGCTTTTGACTAACCTTTGCTGATTCATAATCGCAGGACACTAAAAACAAATTATAAAGTTATATTTTCTATGCTTGCGCGCACATTAAAGCATGTCAATTCAGCTCGGAACTGGTTTTTTATAGATGCTATATTTGCAGATTTTCCATCCCCAAAGGTGCAGGACAGAATCCAAATGTGTGCATAAAAATTCAGATTGACACTTACGGAAAACAAAAAATGAGGGATATTATATAGATAAATATTTCTTTCTTTAATTTTATAACAATGGATTTAAAATAATGTTTAATAGATTTTTGATTTTATTAATACTGCTTATCAGTTTTATAACGAGTACCGCCCACGCACGACCAAAAGACCCGGAACCAAACTGCACAGGAAATGCACCTAAAATTAGCAGTGTTGAACTTCCAACTAATGATTCAGACGGAAACTACGCCTTAAAATTTTTTCTGAACAACATTTATTACACGGCTTGCAGTGAAATAGACGTGCAGGTTAGCACCAACGGCTCAAACTATGTTTATTATACAAACGGTTTGCCCGGCAGCAATACTATAAATATTAGCAATGCTGCGTCTGCGGCTTATAAATATAGAGTTCAACATTATTACGCCGGTAGCGGCCACAGCAGCTATAACTGGGTTTATTCCAATGAATTAATAGTATTGCGCAAACCCAATAAAACCGGCGCAACCAGCTTTAGTAACATTGAAGGCGGCACAGACAGAAATGGGGTGTTTAGCTTAAGCTGGGGCGCTTCTCAAGCAACACCGAATTTCACGGGGTATCAAGTCCAACAATGCGCCGGAACCTGCACCAGTACTTCGGGTTCATGGTCGCAAATCTACTCTGCGGCAGATAGAAATAAAAGAACTATCCGCGTGCCCGATTCTGGGACCATTTCTAACGGGAAATATAGGTATAGGGTAAGATCTTATATCAAAGTAAAAAGCCACTTTAAATATAGTGACTGGCAATACAGTAGCTATATTAACGTAAACCGCAAACCCGACGCTATCACAAATTTTACACAGCCTAGCGGTGGCACGCAAAGCAGTGATTTTCAAGTAGCTTGGAGCGCACCCCCTGGCGTTTTTGATCCAATCACCAAATATCAAATTCAGTGCGACAAAGACGGCGCTGGCTTTACGTTCAATAATTGTGGCGATGACAATACAGGCACAACAACCACCCACCCAGTTAGCTTGCCCTTGGGCACCTCTGGTACTTTCAAGTTTAGGGCTCGAGCTGAAAATGCCGCAGGCTGGGGGCCTTGGACGCCTGCAGCAAACTATAAAACCGTTTCTGTCAATATCCCGCTACCTACTCCAAGTGGCGTTACCATAAGTACGCCAGAATCTAGCGAGTTTGGCGACTATGATATAAGTTGGAATGCTTCAGGCGGTGTTACCGCTTACGAGTTACAGCGCTACTGTAAAACCGGCGTCGAAGCCTGCGGCGATGACGGCTGGCACACTGTGCAGTTAAACAATGCGACCGCTAAAACCTATGAAGCGCGCGGCCATCTTGCCGACAAATACAAGTACCGGGTGAAAGCCTGTAACGACGGTTCCTGCACGGGCTGGAAAACTAGCGACTGGGTTAAAGTGCATAACCTGGACGGCATAGCGCCAGCGGTAAGTCTAGCTACCGCTACCATTCCCGGAAAAATGGCATATACAACCAACGTCACCAGGACCGGCGACGCGGTTATAAAAATACCTGTAGAAGTCGCACCAGGGGTTAATGATTTTACCCCAGCTGTAAATATTACCTATTCCGGAGCACGCTTTAGGAAACGAAAAAATGAATCTTTGCCGGAGGATTATTTAGGCTATGGTTGGAAAATCGGTGGTTTTGGCTCTATACGTCGTTGTGTGGTAGGCCGGCCTAATACAGACAAAATAGAATTGACCCTTGACGATTCTATTTGTCTAAATGGCGAGCCTCTTATTTTGGTTAATGGTGATCAATGGGCAAGTGGCAGTACTTACCGAACCGCTAAGGATAGTTTTCACAAAATAACTATAAAATATGATCGCGGTTTATGGTTTCAAGTTGAAACACCAGACGGCACAATACAAGAATATGGCAAAACCAATGATAGCCGGTTAAGAGTTGGTAAATCTGTGTATTTCGGCTGGACTTTAAACAAAGAAACGGATACTTTTGGTAACATTATTGAATACAAATATCATCGCGATACGGTAGAGGGGATAAATTACCCACTAGAAATTACCTATGGCAATAATTCAGATTCGCGCATAGTGTTTGAATATGGAACGCGCAGCGATGCACCACCGCAGCCGCTAGACTCTGAAGAAATACAGCAAGAGCAATTGGTTTTACTGCATCATATAAAAGTACTGTATGACGATAAGCCAGTTAGAAAATATAAACTTATCTCTGAAGATGAAGGAGAAATAGAAGACTATAGAAGGTTGAAGCACGTTCAAAAATGCGCATTTGACGCAAACGGAATTAATGAGCAATGCTTAAACCCTATGTCATTTGACTGGCACGTACCAGAAGAAGCCAACCCAATTAATTTTAGCACCGGGGTTGCCAAGGTCACTGATTCATTAGGAGAACAGACCAAATTTTTTCATACTATGCTGAGGGCTAATTCTAATGATGGCTTCTTTTCAGAAGAACCTTTTGGCCAAAGCGTAACGCCAGGCAATGGAATCCCTCTGGCTGCCGTTAATGGAAATTACAAAACTGTAATTACTGAGGTTTGGCGTTCTGATGGCAATGTTGACGGGTGGCATAAAACTAACTATGCCTATCAAGGCAACGGTTACGTCAGTAAAAACAGACGTGGATTTTTGGGCTATTCAGCACAAAGAATCCATGACCGTAGCGCTAATATTGTTACCTATCGCCAATTTCGTTTAGATTACCCCTTCATTGGGCGGGTTGCGCGTGAAATGCAATACGTTGGGCTTTACCCCGCTAGTAGTGAAATGCTGGCAAAGCGCCAATTACGCTACGGAAATTTAGATTTATCAATTGGAGTAAACTCTACTAAATATGTTTATATTAAACAAAGTTTAGAATGGATTTTAGAAAACGGGCAAACACTAGGCTATAAGTTTTCTACAAATACGCCGCAAAAAGCCGCCTATGGAAATGATGGAGAATTAATACAAAATCTAGTAAAAGCAGACCGCTATGCTTTAAGCGCTAACGCGCCGACAGGTCAGAATTTTTGGGGTGACGTACAACCTGTTTCTGTTACCGGAATACGGCGCAGCATAGAGAACATAATAACCTATAACAATAGGCCAGCTGACTGGTTGCTCAGTTTTAAAGAGGCAGAACAGGTTAGCTACCATAACGGTCCGCTAAGTAAAGCGGCTGATATTGTTCAAAATGTGGTGTATACCCCTTATCAAAATTCAATGAAAATAGCCACATCCACACGCTTTCCAGAAAATGCAAAATACGAGTTAACAACAAAATATAGTTATGATGATAGCGGTAATATTTTGTCAGAAACCATTACCGGCGCTGGCATAGAAGAGCGCACATCGACAATAGATAATTACATCGATAAACGCTTTCCAACCACTTTAACCAATGCTTTAGGACAAATTACAGCGCTTGAATATGATAAGCGTTTCAATCAAGTCAAAGCGATCACTGCAAACGGGCAAACCACAAGAATACATTTTGATAATTTTGGAAGAGAGAAAAAACGCATCAATCCTAATGGTGTTGGATTCAGCACAACGCGGGAATTCTGTACAGCCGATTCTTGCCCTGTTTATGGAGGCCAGCTGGCTGCCTATCAAGTTACTTTAGATTCACCGATAACCCCCAGCAGTACCACTTATTACGATATTTTAGGCCGGGCTATCCAACAGGATACACAAGCCTTTGATGGGGTGGATACAATTAGAAAGGAGATTAATTATGATTCACTGGGGCGCAAATATTTAGAGACTACCCCTTATTTTGTCGGCAATCAAAAACCGCTAACAACTTATCAATTCGATATTAGAAATAGAATCACCCAATTAGACCGCCCGGATGGCTCCCAGGTTCGCACCAGCTATACACCCGCTAACAATGGAAGTTATACGGTTAGAATTGAGGAGGACATTTTGAACAGCGCAGGGGCGCTTCAAGAAACACAAATAAAAATAAATACTTTAACTTTCCTTGGTGATCTAGCGCTAACGATTGAAGGTGTAGGAACAGCCGAACGGGTGGCCACTAAATACACTTACAACGGCTCAGGTTTATTAACTTCTACCGTGGTAGATAACGACAATTCAACAAAAACCATTTTGAACTATGACCCCGCCGGCTATCAAAGTGCAATGACAGCCCCGGATACCGGGTTAATTTCCACTATGTACAATGCTTTAGGCGAGTTGATTAGTTCTACTAATAATAGCGGGCAAATTGTAGTCAATAGCTATGATAAATTAGGCCGTTTGAGGTTCAAGGAAGATGACCAAGGAATAGCAGAATGGACCTATGACCCGATAAACGGCGCAGGCCTGTTGGGCAGCCGCATTTATACCAGGGGCGGTAACGAAGTTTTCAAAGAGGTCAACAGCTATAACGCCGATGCCCAATTAGATAGCATTGATACAACGCTGCGGGCTGGCGGATTGGTGCGCACCTATCAACAAGAGTATAGCTACGATAGCCGGGGCCGGTTGGCTTCTGTGACAAGCCCTGACGGTGCGGCGGTGCATTACCAGTACAACGGCCGGGGGTACCTCCAGAAGCTTACAGACGGTGCCAACACGCTAAAGACTTTCGATAGCATGAACGCGCTAGGACAAGCCCAAAGCGAAAGCTACGGCAACGGCATAGCCACAACCAGAGCCTATAACCCCAATACAGGGCGGTTAGAAAGTATCGCCTCTACTGGCGCTCAGGTAGTGCAAAATAACGTCTATAGCTGGCGCAGTAACGGCACTTTAGAAAGCCGTACGGTATCCGGGGCCGGTTCTACGGTCAAGCGTGAGGAATTCAGCTATGACGGTCTCAACCGGCTGGAAACGGCGCAGACATGGTTAGACAACACTAGCCGGCGTACTTTGACAACACTTTTTGATAGGTTGGGCAATATCCAAAGTAAAACCAGCAGTGTTGCCGGTGATACCCAGGTAACAGGCTATCAGTACGGCCAAAACACCAACGCAGGCACCCACGCGGCCACCTCAGCCACGATTGACGGGACTAGCTATACCTTCCACTACAACCAAAACGGCGCGGTTATACGCTATGACGCGGCAACCGGTGATGATAAGTGGATTACCTGGAACGCGCGGCAGCTGCCAACAGAAATAACTGTAGGCAGTAGCCAGTCCACGCAAAATCCGACAGCGCGCGACCGTTTCCACTATGGCCCAGATGGCCAGCGCTTTTACAGAGAAAGCAGCTATTGGGATGAAAGCGCACAGCAATTAGTGACCGACAAAACCTTTATTGTTGGCGGGTATGAGGACTTCTTACCGGGTAATGATCCAGATTACAGACGTATACAAAAAACCAGGGTGAACGGTGATATATTGCTATTTAGCATTACTGACAATGCGGGGTTAACTGTTAATACGGTTGAATACTTGCACTTAGACCACTTGGGTTCTGTTGAAAAAGTAACCGACGCTGACGGGAATATATTATTAGGCGCACTGGCCTATGACCCCTACGGCAGCCGCAAAAGCGGCGATTGGTCCGGGGAGATTAGCAACGCCGATTTAAAAGCCTTGTTAGCCGCCCAGGGGCTTAGTACTAACCGGGGTTTTACAAACCATGAACAGTTAGACAGAACTGGCCTTATACACATGAACGGGCGCATATATGACCCCGTTTTAGGGCGTTTCTTGAGCCCTGATCCCATTGTGCAGGCGCCGGCGTTAAGCCAAAGCTGGAACCGTTATAGCTATGTGATGAACAACCCCTTAAGCGCTAATGACCCCACCGGGTTTATAATGGATGAGGTATCGGTTACTGGCTATTATATTGAGCCGGATTTTTCGTGGTTATGGACTAATTCCATTTTCGGCGGAAATGGTGGCGACTATAACTGGGGTGGTATTGGTTGGGAAGGCCTCAGTATTAGCAACCCACTGAGCGCTCAAAAACATAAAGATACTGAGGAAGCAAAGGATAAGCTTAATGACCAGGGGCAGGAGCTAGAAGAAGTCGTAGTAACTGCTAATTGCCAACAAATACAAGCGGCCGGCGGCACTTGCGGCGGTAATAGCAAGCGTAAATGGTGGCAGCCCTGGGGGACTCCAGGGGCGCGCAATCCATGGGCGCGTCCTGGCCATGGAATAGCTATTGGTATTGGGTTTGATGCTATATTTGGTATTTGGGGAAAAGCTGGCGGTATTGGGTACTATAAAATTGATTATGACGGTGACGGTATAACTGATGAAAGCGGTTTTTACTCGTATGGGTCGGAAAGTGTTGCCGGGCTTGATTTTGGTATTCAAATCGAAGGAGCCAATTTTTTTAACCCGGAATCTTTTTTTGGTAACAGTCAGGAAATAGGCGGAAACTATAAAGTGTTTGACGTGACTATTTCAAATACTCAACCCGGGTTTTTAGTTGCTCCTACAGATCATATTGTTACTACTGGTTTAGGCGGCGGTTTACCGATTGGCTTACATTACGCGGATATAACCACAACCAAATGGTGATAACGTGAATAATAGCGTGTTATCTTGCAAAATGACTGAACTATTGTATAAGTTTATAGCTTATATAGCTGTCGGGGGCGCTTTATTAATTTTATATATTATGCTTGCAATATATTTATTTAATTTAGCCATAGGTCACCAAGTCGAAATAATAGTTGACCTTTTTGAAAACCCTGCCATATATGTACTTTTAGCTATTATGACTGCCAATCTAATTATAGACATTTGGTTGTTTAAAAATTTAGTATCTGTTGAAATAGATAGCACTGATGTTATTTTACTAGACCACAAACAGGAAAATAATATTAAATATCTATGTGAATTTAGAGTATTAAATTTTACCTTTTGTTTAATTGAAGTAAACGACAGTGTAAAAGCCTGGATTCCTAAAGGCAGGTATTCTGCCTTTGACTTTTGGTTTCTCCCAATATTTTTTAGAAGAGAACCAAAAAACGAATCTGTAAAGCGCTTTATATCCTGTCTATCTTAGTTTAGCATTAAATAGCGGGCCAAACGGCCCGCTGTTCATAAATAAAAACTATAAAATTTTATAATAATTTATTATTAGTCCCAGATTCAACCTGTAAGTGCATATCTTAAGGACACCTCTATAAATCCACAAAAACAGCAAAATTCAGAGCCTTCGATGATTCCTTTTTTCGATCGCAACCTCATTGAAGGTCGCAAAATCCGATATTTTATGTATTTCAGAACTATTTAATCCGCCGAGCCATGGAGTCACTCCAGTAAGTCGCCGTACCGAGTTAGGTATCGACAATCTCGTCTATTGTGCGAGTTGGGCTGACGGACAATGGGGTCAATGGGAAGGGGTGCATTGCATCAATGCACCCCCTGGATGAGAGCCTTTCACTCAGGTTGGCGCCTCAATTCAATCGTATTTCCCGTGGATTATTGCGACAAGGAGATGCCATCGATTCCGGGAATGATCCGATGCGGTGGTGAAATGGCGATTCGTATGCTGGCACAGGTCCAGCAAAAGGCCATGCGCCCCATCCCGAAAAATACGATACTCAAGGGGCGACCGCCTACCCGGATGCCCACGGTGGAAGCTTTCTGGCCTTTGCTGCTTATAAGATTGTGGCCTCACAGGAAACATTCAGGTTTATGGCGGACCCTCCCCACTGAGAGAGGCAACTTCTAAAGGGTTTCCATTTCCCAGCGCCCGCTCCTTTTGGATACGTAGATACACTTCTTCCCGGTGCACGGGCAGGGATTTAGGGGCCGCGATGCCCACCCTGACCTGGTTACCCGTGATACCCAATACGGTGACGGAAACATTGGTTCCGATTCTGAGATTCTCGCCGGGCCGGCGTTTTACAACCAACATAAGCCTTTCCTTCCGGGTTGCAGATCCCGGTTTGACTTTTTGTGATGGGCGTATTTGAACAGTTACAGTGGAAAGCGGAGGGGCGCGTGAACGGTAGGCGGTAAAGCAGAACCGGCGGACGCAATGCGCCCAGGGCCCGGGTAACTGCGCCAGGCGCTTTAAGGGGCCCCGCTTTATTGAAGACGAGCGGGCTTCTAGCGTATTATCCATATAGCCATTTTGATACTTGCTTATCAATTTGGTTAGCTGGCCCTTTGGTGTTTGCCCACCTTGGGTCAGCGCCTTTTACTTACGCTTAGGTCACGTACCGTTCTCCTGTTGTCGGGAAGGCTCTTTGAGAAAATGCCCGGGTTGGAAACTGCCCGGGCTTTTTGGGCCCCTTGCGCTACTGGCTTGCAAAAACCGGCCCAAATACCGATAAAAGTCTTAGGATTCTACGCCGCTTTGACACGAAAGAAAACGCAATGCAATCCAATAAGATCATTTGGATGCCTATATTTCTTACCGCAAGGGGCCGGAAAAACCGCAGTGCCCTTTTAAAAAGGACCGGTTTCACTGGCCTGCATTACAATGGCAGCCATAACAAGGTACTGACCATAGCGGCTGTGTTTGATAGCACTGTTTGAATTCCTCGAAACGTGAGGCATTCGTGTGGTTGTGCCTCAACCGTGCATCCGCATTCTCTACCAGAGGCCGATTTTGCTAGAGTTCCCTACCGAAATCCGCGTTGCGTTGCGCATTGCGGGCATCCCCGCCTTGGCACCCTGTTGCGCTTTAGGGTAACGTTCATGCACGGAAACCCATTCCATCGCCGGATCTACAACCAGTGCTTAAAAGACTGTCTGTCTCTTGCCTGACGCGGACCAGGCATCGCTGCACTCGTACTGTAGTGGTCAAGTATTTTTGGCCACCGTCTTTTGAGCATTCCAATATTTTTCTTCAGCCACATTCGGCGGCAAACCGTCGTTGTTCTGGTGTGGCCGTATCTGGCTATAGTAGCCGATGATGTAATCGTTGATCGCCTGCTTTGCTGCCGGGAAGCTCGAGTAGCCAGTCTCCGGTACCCACTCCGTCTTCAAGCTCCTGAAGAAACGCTCTGTCGGCGCATTATCCCAGCAGTTCCCACGGCGACTTAGGCTCTGCTTCATCTGGTAGCGCCACAGCAATTGCCG